>NZ_JAMYRE010000018.1:0-153371 GCF_040321265.1 Mesorhizobium sp. M0491 | reverse complement strand
AAGGGCAGTAGGGCAGAGGGCAGTAGGGCAGTAGGGCAGTAGGGCTGTAGGGCAGTAGGGCAGTAGGGCAGTAGGGCAGTAGGGCAGTAGGGCAGTAGGGCAGTAGGGATTGCAGTCGGTGCCGTTTGCCCCCTATTCCCCTACTGCCTTACTGCCCTACTCCGTTCTTGATCAGGTTGCCGCCGGGCCGAACCAGCCGATCACGGCGCCGATGATCAGCAGCACGCCGAGCCAGTGGCCGCCGTCGATGAGGGTCAGATCCCAGCCGAAATTCTCGTAGCGATGGTTGACCGAGAGCGTCGTGGCGACGAAACCCAGCCAGAGCACGAAGCCGAAGACCAGGCCGGCAATCCATGTCGGCTCGCCGCCGGTCATCGCGCCGACGACCAGCGCCAATATGTACGCCATGACCAGTTCGGCGATGAAGCTGATGACGAAGGGCAGCGGCGATTTCTTCATCGTCGCCGGATCGAGCTTGGCGGCTTTCAGCCACGGCTTGCTCAGGCCCATGTACCAAGCGGCGCCGAACAGCCATGCCAGAATTGCGGCGGCGATCACCGCCAGCCAGTTCACTGCTGAAAAATCCATGAGCTTCCCCCTCCAGATGCGAACTTGATGGAACGCCTGTTCGGCGTTGGCGTCAAGCAAACCGCCAGACAGTAGTATGCTTGACGAGCGCATCCTCCAGTGCCCGCGTGACGGCCACCTCATACACAGAAAGCGGCTCCAGCCCTGCCTTCGGCAGATACGACCGTCCGGGATCGCCGACGAGGATCTCGGCGGCGCCGCGGGCCTTCAGCGTTGCGAACCATGGCATCAGCCGGTCCGCGAAAGATTTGTCGTAGAAAACATCACCGGCCAGGACCACGTCCCAACCTGCATCGGTGCCGATGCAATCCGTGCCGAGGAATTCGGTCCCGACACCGTTGATCTCGCTGTTGAGCCGGATCGCGGTGGCACAGAACGGATCGATGTCGGTTGCGATCACCTTGGCGGCACCTGCCTTGGCGGCAGCGATGGCGACGAGGCCGGAGCCGGAAGCGAAGTCGAGCACGCGCTTGCCCCGCACCGTGCCGGGATTGTCCAGGACATAGCGGGCAAGGCCCTGGCCGCCGGCCCAGGCAAAGGCCCAGAAAGGCGGTGGCAGGCCGATCTCGACCAGCTCATCCTCGGTCCGCTGCCACAAATCATGCGCTTCGTCGGCAAGATGAAGCAGGATCTCCGGCACGTGCGGCGGCGCCATCAGCGCCGTGTTGTCGAGAATGAATTGCCTCGCGCTGTTGGGCGTCAGCGCCGTCACGGAGCCGGCGTCAAGCCGCCCATGCGGCAGACTTCCTTCCATTCGGCCGGCGTCACCGGCTGCACGGAAAGCCGGCCGAGCCGCACCAGCGCCATGTCGGCAAGCCTGGGATTGGCCTTGACCTGTTCCAGCGTCGGCGGGTTCGGCACATCCCTTACGGCGCGGATGTCGACGCATTCCCAGCGCGGATCGTCCGAGGTGGTGTCGGGATGGGCAAGCGCGCAGACTTCAGCGATGCCGACGACGTTCAGCCCTTCGTTGGAATGGTAGAAGAAGCCGAGATCGCCGATCCGCATGGCCTTCATGTTGTTGCGCGCGGCGTAGTTGCGCACGCCGTCCCATTGCGTACCGGCCTTGCCCTTGGCCTTCAGCATCTCGAAGGAGAACTTGAATGGCTCGGATTTGAACAGCCAGTAGTTCATGTCTTTCTCCTCCTAGGAGTCGCGCGGCGACCGGGATTAACTAGCCGCCGGCTTGTTGAACGTCCAGTTCCACGGGCGGATTTCGACGCTTTCGAACAGCCCGGCCTTGGCGTAGGGGTCGGCCGCCGACAGAGCCTGCGCACCTGCCAGGTCGGGCGCTTCGACGACCACGAGGCTGCCATTGGGCTTGCCCTCGGCATCAAGGAACGGACCAGCGAAGGCCAGCTTCTTGTCGCCGTTCAACCCTTCGAGAAAGGCAATATGCTCGGGCCGCGTGTCGAGGCGCACCTGCAGGCTTCCGGGCTTGTCCTTGCAAATCACAGCAAACAGCATGGTTCTCTCTCCTGGTCTCGGGTTCAAGGTTGGGGATCAATCGTTGGTTTCGGTCTTCAGCGGCCGGGTCATCAAGGCCGTCACAGCCTGCCGGACGGTGATGGCACCGTCCAGTATGGCGGCGACAGCGGCAATGATCGGCGCGTCGATGTTGCGCTCGGTGGCGATGCGGGCAGCGATCGCCGCCGTCGGCACGCCTTCGGCGAGCGGCAATCCGGCAAGCGGCTTGCCTTGGCCGAGCGCCAGGCCATAGGCGAAATTGCGCGACTGGGTGGACGAGCAGGTCAGCAGCAGGTCGCCAAGGCCGGAAAGCCCCATCAGCGTTTCGGGCCTGGCGCCGAAGGCAGCGCCGATGCGGCGCAGCTCGACAAAGCCGCGCGTCACCATTGCGGCCTGGGCGCTGGCGCCGAGACCCGCGCCAGCGACAGCACCTGCGGCAATGGCGAAGACGTTCTTCAAGGCGCCGCCGATCTCGACGCCGATCAGGTCGTCGTTCGAATAGCAGCGTAGGTTTTCGGCGGAAAAGCGGGCGGCGAGATCGGCGGCCAATGCCTCGTCGCGGGCAGCGACCACAACGGCCGTCGGCAGGCCGCGGGCGACGTCGGTGGCGAAGCTCGGACCCGACAGAGCGGCAACCGGATTTAGCGGCAGGATTTCTTCGACGATCGCCGACAGCAAGGCGCCGGTCTCGCTTTCGATGCCCTTGGCACACAGAACCAGCGGGACACCGGCCGGCATCTGGTCCTTCGCTGCCGCCAGCGTAGTCCGCAGCGACTGGGCCGGCGTCACCGCCAGCACGCAGTCGGCACCGTCGAGCGCGGCCTGGATGTTGCTCGTCGCCACGATGCCGGGCTGGAGCGCAATGCCCGGCAGATAGCGTGGATTTTCGCCGCGGTCGATCGCGGCGACGGTCTCCGGGTCGCGCGCGTAAAGGCGGACGAAATGGCCGGCGCGCAGCATGGCCAAGGCCAAGGCAGTGCCCCAGGCCCCGCCGCCGAGCACGGCAACGCGCCAGCCGGTTGGCGCGGTGTCGTTGCCGCTTGCCAGCTCGTTCATGCCTTGGCTCCGCGCCGGCCGGAGCCGACCATCGGCGCCGAGATGCTGTCCAGCGGCCAGCGCGAGCGCGGCACGAAATCGAAGCCGTTCTCCTGCGCCATGCCGGCGCGCAGCCGCTCGATGCCGGCCCAGGCGATCATCGCCGCATTGTCGGTGCAAAGCTTCAGCGGTGGCGCAATGAAGGTGAAGCCGGTCTCGGCACAGAGCCGCTCCAGCATGATCTTGATCGTGCGGTTGGCGGCGACACCACCGGCAACGACGAGGGCCGGGTTTTTCGTGCCGGGAAATGTCTCGCGAAAGCGCGTCAGCGCGCGGGAGACACGGTCGGCCAGCGCATCGGCCACCGCTGCCTGGAACGAAGCGCAGATGTCGGCGACGTCCTGGTCGCTCAGCGGCGCAATGGCGCTCGCCGCCTGGCGCACGGCGGTCTTGAGGCCGGAGAAGGAGAAGTCGGGCTGGGCCGAGCCCTTCATCGGGCGCGGAAAGGCAAAGCGCGAGGCATTGCCGGCCTGTGCCGCCTTCTCGACATTCGGTCCGCCGGGATAGGCCAGGCCGAGCATCTTGGCCGTCTTGTCGAAGGCTTCGCCGAGCGCGTCGTCGATGGTCGTTGCCCAGCGCTGGTAGTCGCCGACGCCGCGCACGGCGACGATTTGCGTATGGCCGCCGGAGACCAGCAGCAAGAGATAGGGAAAGTCGAGCCCGTCGGTCAGCCTTGCGGTCAGCGCATGGCCTTCGAGGTGGTTGATGGCGATCAGCGGCTTGTTCGCCGCCGCGGCGATTGCCTTGGCGGTCATCAGCCCGACGATCAGCCCGCCGACCAGGCCGGGACCGGCGGTGGCGGCAATCGCGTCGATATCGGCGAGCGCCGTGCCCGAATCGGCAAGCGCTGCCTCGATGATGCCGTCCAGCGCCTCGACATGGGCACGCGCGGCGATTTCCGGCACGACACCGCCGAACGCGGCATGTTCCTCGATCTGGCTGAGCACGATGTTGGACAGGATTTTTGGCGCGGCGTCGCCGTCGATGGCCACCACGCTGGCGGCGGTCTCGTCACAACTCGTCTCTATGCCCAGCACGCGGATCAATTCGTCGCTGTCCCTAAAGATTGTATCATTGGGCTTTCCCCGTTAGGAGAACCCCGGAAAAGCCTCGCTTGCCGGGGGGTTATCACGGACTGCGCGCCATGCAAACAATCTTGAGAATCGGAACACGCGGCAGCCCGCTGGCGCTGGCACAGGCGCATGAAGCACAGGCGCGGCTGATGGCCGCGCATGGCATGCCGGCGGAGGCGTTCGAGGTGGTCGTCATCTCGACCAGCGGCGACCGCATCCAGGACCGGCCGCTGTCGGAAGCCGGCGGCAAGGGCCTGTTCACCAAGGAGATCGAGGAGGCGCTGCTGGCGGGCCGGATCGATATCGCCGTGCATTCGTCGAAGGACATGCCGACGCAACTGCCCGACGGTCTCGAACTCTCGGCCTTCCTGCCGCGCGAGGATGCACGCGACGCCTTTGTCGGCAAGGCGGCGAAGACGATCGCCGAACTGCCGCGCGGGGCGAAAGTCGGCTCGTCGTCGCTGCGGCGGCAAGCGCTGATCCGCCGGATGCGGCCGGATCTCGACGTGGTGATGTTCCGCGGCAATGTGCAGACGCGGCTGCGCAAGCTCGAAGAAGGCGTCGCCGCCGGCACGATCCTGGCCTATGCCGGGCTGAAGCGGCTTGGGCTCGAGCATGTCGTCACCGACCTGATACCGCTCGATGTCTTCCCGCCGGCGCCGGGGCAAGGCGCGATCGGCATCGAAACCCGTATCGGCGACCGCGATGTCGAAAAGATGCTGGCAGCCGTCCATGATGTGCCGACCGGCCAGGCGCTGGCCTGCGAGCGTGCCTTCCTGGCGGCGCTGGATGGCTCCTGCCGCACGCCGATCGCCGGCTATGCGGCGATCGCGGCCGGAAAACTGTCTTTTGCCGGGCTGATCATCTCGCCCGACGGGACGCAGTCGCACACGGTCGAGCTGCAGGGGGCAGCGCAAGACGCCGCCCGCATCGGCGGTGAAGCGGCCCGGAGCGTGCGCGCCAAGGCCGGCGAAAAGTTCTTCGACGGCTGGCTCTGAAATGCTTCGCGTCCTGGTGACCAGGCCGGAACCGGGTGCTTCGCGCACTGCGCGTCGGCTTGAGGAGACGGGCTTTCAGCCGGTTCTTTTGCCCCTGACCGAAACAAAGGCGTTGCCCGCCGCCGGACTGACCCTGGACGATGCCGTCGCGGTGGCCGTCACCAGCGCCAATGCCGTGCGCCATGCGCCGGAAGAAATCATCGCGACGCTCGCCGCCTTACCTTGCCATGCGGTCGGCAAAAGGACGGCGCAAGCGGCGCGTCGAGCGGGGTTTTCGTCGGTCAGTGAAGGCCCGGGCGATGCGGAGGCGTTGGCCGACAGTCTCGCCGCCGATTTTTCTGGAAAGACGATTGTCTATCTCTGCGGGCGCGTGCGTTTTCCGGCGTTCGAACAGAGGCTCGTGACGGCGGGCGTTCGGGTCCACGCCGTCGAGACGTATGACACGCTGACAATGGGCTATCCGGACGAAGTCATCCTCGAACGCCTGTCCGGGCAACCTGCCGACGCGGTGTTGCTTTATTCAGCCAAGGCGGCGGCGGCGATGCAAATCCTGGCAAGACGGCCCGCTCTGCGCGGACTCTTCGAAAAAACATGGGTTTTTGCGCTTTCCACGCGCATCGCGGCAGCCTTCGACGATGTCGCGAGCGAAAGGATCCGCATTGCCGCGCAACCCGACGAGGATGTGCTGCTGGCGCTTTTGCAGGCGCCGCGCTGAGCCGCGTCATCACACCGCCCCTTTTCACCGCTTGGTGATGTGCTAGACCCTTTCTGAACCATCATGCGCCGCAAGGCGTTGAGACGAAGCGAATTGTGCGGAGCCCAGGCATGGTCAAGACGCCGAAGATGCGACACTCGAAAAGCCGCCGCGAGCCGGTGACCATCGATCTCGAACCGGGCGCCGTCTCACGCATCGCCGACGAGGACGCCGCCAGGCAGGGGGCTCAGACAGACGAGGCGAAGGCCGAGGAAGCAGCGAACGCTTCGCAGCCCGAGGTTCCCGAAGAGCCGGTTCATGCCGACCAGACCGATCTCGAGCCCTGGGAGCATACCGACGCCCGGGCCGAACCGGGGCAGCCGCCGGCAGCGGCGACAAAGCCCGCTAGCGAGGCCGAGATCCCTTATCCCGGATCGTCCGACGAGCCCGGATCGTTCGATGCGCCGGCAGGCAAGACCAAAGCCAATGACTACATTTTCGAGGACGCATCGGCGAAGCGCACGCAGACCGACGGCAACAAGGCAAAACCCGAGACACGGGACGAGAAAATGGCGCCAGCCCCTGAAAAGCGCGGCGGCCTCAACGGCGTCGCCGCCGGCATCATCGGCGGCGTCATCGCGCTGGTCGGCGCCGGCGGGCTGCAATTTGCCGGCCTGCTCGGCGCGCCGGGTTCCGGTGCCGGCGTCTCGCTCGATAGCGTCAACGGCGACATCGCCTCGCTGAAGACCGAAATCGCCGGTTTGAAGGACGCCGGCGGCAACGGCGATGGAGCGGCGAAGATGGTCGGGCTGTCCTCGGGCCTTGAACAGGTCAAGGCCGATGTGGCGGCGCTGAAATCGGCTGTCGAGAAAGGTGGAGCAGGCGACGCGGCCGGGGTCGCCGCACTGGGCGACAAGGTCGCGCAGATCGAGACGGCGGTCGCCGCGCTCGGCAAGGCCGGCAGCTCGGCGCCGGTCGATCTCGGTCCGCTCAACGAGAAACTGGCAGGCCTCGACGCGCTGGTGAAGTCGGCCGGCGAGGCGGCGACGGCGCAGGAGGGCCGGCTGACAGCGCTGGAGCAGTCCGTGTCGCAGCTGTCCGGCAAGGTCGAGGCGGCGGCGGGACAGCCGAAGATCGCGCTTGCCATCGCGGCGTCCGCCTTGAAGGCGGCGCTGGAGCGTGGCGGGCCGTTTTCGGCCGAACTCGAAACCCTTGCCGCGATTTCGCCCGATGCGCCGCAGCTTGCGGCCCTGCGCCCCTATGCTGAAAAGGGCGTTCCGACCCGCGCCGAGATCGCATCGCAGGCTGATGCCGCCGCCAATGCCATGGTCACAGCCGCGACGCCCGTCGATGAGAATGCCGGCTTCGTTCAGAGCCTTCTGTCGAGCGCCGAATCGCTGGTCAAGGTCAGGCCGATCGGTGCCGTCGAAGGCGCCGGCGCACCGGAAACCGTCGCGCGCATGGAGGCGGCGGTCAACCAGGGCGATTACGCCAAGGCACTCAGCGAGTATGAAACGCTGCCCGAGGCCGCCAAGGCCGCTGGCGCGGACTTTGCCGGCAAGCTGAAGGCACGCATCGAGGTCGAAACCCAGGTCGATGCGCTGATCTCGGGCGCGATGAAGGCATGAGGGCAACACAATGATCCGCCTGCTCGCCTTCCTCATCGTCGTTTTCGCGCTCGGGCTGGGCTTTGCCTGGCTGGCCGACCGGCCGGGCGACATGGTCGTCACTTTCAACGGCTATCAATACCAGGTCAGCCTGATGGTGGCGGCGGTGGCCGTCGTTGCCGTGGTCGCCGCGGTGATGATCCTGTGGTGGCTGCTCAAGTCGCTGTGGAACAGCCCCTACACCATCTCGCGCTATTTCCGTGTCCGCCGCCGCGACCGTGGCTACCAGGCGCTGTCGACCGGCATGATTGCCGCCGGCGCCGGTGATGGCGCGCTGGCCCGCAAGAAGACCAAGGAAGCCGCCAAGCTGATCCGTTCCGACCAGGAGCCGCTGATCCACCTGCTGGAAGCGCAGGCGTCGCTGCTCGAAGGCGATCATGAAGGCGCGCGGCAGAAATTCGAAAGCATGCTCGACGATCCGGAAATGCGGCTGCTGGGCTTGCGCGGGCTTTATCTGGAAGCCGAACGGCTCGGCGACCGCAACGCCGCCAGGCATTATGCCGGCCGTGCCGCGGTGATGGCGCCGCAACTGGCCTGGGCGGCGGAATCGACGCTGGAAGAGCTGACCGCGCGCGGCGACTGGGACGGCGCCCTGAAACTGGTCGACGCGCAGAAATCGACACGGCAGATCGAACGCGATGCCGCCAACCGCCGCCGCGCCGTGCTGCTGACCGCCAAGGCACAGGCGCTTGCCGACAGCGATCCCGCTGCCGCCAGGACGGCGGCGATCGAGGCCAACAAGCTCAGGCCCGATTTCGCGCCCGCCGCCGTTGCCGCCGCGGCCGCATTGTTCAAGCAGAACGACGTGCGCAAGGGCTCGAAAATCCTCGAGGCGGCGTGGAAGGCGGAGCCGCATCCGGAAGTCGCCGAGCTCTATACCCATGCCAGGCCGGGCGACGCCGTGCTCGACCGCCTCAACCGGGCGAAGAAGCTGCAGGAAATGAAGAAGAACCACGCCGAATCGTCGATGACGGTGGCGCGCGCCGCGCTCGACGCACAGGATTTCTCGACCGCCCGCCGCGAGGCCGAGGCGGCGATCCGGATGGACCGCCGCGAGGGCGCCTACCTGCTGCTCGCAGACATCGAGGAGGCCGAGACCGGCGATCAAGGCAAGGTGCGGCAGCTGCTGTCCAGGGCGGTGCGGGCGCCGCGCGATCCGGCCTGGGTCGCCGACGGCGTGGTGTCGGAACGCTGGGCGCCAGTATCGCCGATCACCGGCCGGCTCGACGCCTTCGAGTGGCGTGCGCCGATGGAGCGTCTCGGCCAGTTGATCGACAGCCATGATGAGATGCCAGCCGGTGCGGCGCCGGTCATCGAAGCATTGGCAAAGCCGACGAGCGAAAAAAAACCGATCGAGGTGATCGATGATGCCGGCCCTGACATGTCGTCGAGCAAGGATGCCGAGGGCCACGAGGATCATGTCAGGCCGATCACCGCGGCGGCCTTTGCTGCGGTGCCAGCCGATGCCGAGGGCGTCGAGCCGGCCGAGGAGCTCGCGCGGCTGCCGGACGATCCCGGCGTCGATCCGGACGAGGAAGCGGAAAAATCGCCGCGCCGGTTTCGGTTGTTTTGAGTTGGGCCGGCCATCGAGCCGTTGGGGAATGGACTTATGTTTGAACGCGTTCTGTCGTTTCTCAGGGATTTGCCGGCCGGTGCCGGCACGCGTGCCAGCACGGACGATCCGCGCATCGCCGCCTCGGCGCTGCTCTACCATGTGATGAATGCCGATGGCGTGCGCCAGGATGTCGAGTGGGAGCGGTTCAAGGCGGTGCTGGCGGAGAGCTATTCGATCAGCGGCGCCGAACTCGAAGCGCTTGCCGCCGCCGGCGAGCGGGCCGACAATGAGGCGATCGATCTCTATGCCTTCACCAGCGTCCTGAAGCGCCATCTCGATGCCGATGCGCGCAAGGCCTTCATCGGCCTGATGTGGGAAATCGTCTATGCCGACGGCGAGTTGCACGAGCTCGAGGACAACACCGTCTGGCGCGTCGCCGAGCTGATCGGCGTCGAACGCCATGATCGCGTCGAGGCGCGCCGCAAGGCGGCGGCGCACGCGCCGGGCGCCACCGGAACATCGAGCGACGAATAGGATCTTCGCTTCCCATGCCGCGCCAAACGAGTTCGAAGCCAAAGATCCTGATCGTGCTGCATCAGGAGAGTTCGAGCCCGGGACGTGTCGGACACATGTTGCTGGAAGAAGGGTTCGATCTCGATATCCGCCGGCCGCCGCTTGGCGACGCCTTGCCCGAAACACTGGACGACCACGCCGGCACGGTGGTGTTCGGCGGCCCGATGAGCGCCAATGACGAGGACGAGTTCGTTCGCCGCGAGACCAACTGGCTGGAAATACCGCTGAGGGAGAACCGGCCATGTCTCGGCATCTGTCTCGGCGCACAGATGCTGGTCAACTACCTCGGCGGCAAGGTCGAAGGACACGGTGAAGGGCTGGTCGAGGTTGGCTGGTATCCCCTGAAGGCGACCGAAGCCGGCAAGCAACTGATGCACTGGCCGGAGATGGTCTACCAGTTCCACCGCGAGGGTTTTTCGCTGCCCAGGGACGCGACGCTGCTGGCGACGGCCGAAACCTATCCCAACCAGGCCTTCCGTTACGGCGACAATGCCTGGGGCATCCAGTTCCATGGCGAACTGACCAGAGTGATGATGCAGCGCTGGGTGGTGCGTGGCGCGCATCGCTTCGAATTGCCCGGTGCCCAGCCCGGTCGCGATCATCTCGGCGGCCGGCTGATCTGGGACATGCATCTCAAGCGCTGGCTGGACGAGTTCCTGCGGATGATTTTCGGCAAGCCGAGCAATGGCTAAAGCGCGTCGCGTTTGAACGGATTCAGGCGCCGCGCTTTAGGTCTTTGTCTTTATGCATGTAGGTCTCCCAAAACCGGGGCCACTTTGCGACATGCATCAAGGTTCGAGCACCGGCCGCAGGAAGCTGCGCTCGTAACTGAGAATGCTGCGATTGCGTTTTTCCATTTCAAACACTTCCTGGCATTCCGGGTCGGCAGCCATCCGTTTGCGATAATCCTCGTAGTCGGCAAGGCTCGGAAAGCTGAACATGGCATAGGCGATATTGCTCGCCCCCTCGCTCGGAAGGAAATAGCCGTGGTGGTTTCCGCCGAGGCGATTGACCAAAGCTATCCAGCGACGGCCATAATCTTCGAACTCGGCAAGCTTGTAGGGGTCAATGACATATTTCAGGTAGCAAGTGATCATGAGAGCTCCTGTGGCATGGGCGAGGCATGTCGGCTGTCAAGCGTAGGAAGATCAGTTGCGTCCGTTGAGGTGGCGCACCTTGCGCAGTTGCGGGAACAGCACCGTCCACAGGCCCGCGACGGCGATTGCGCCGATGCCGCCGATCACCACGGCCGGCACCGTGCCGATCAGTGCGGCCATCGTGCCGGCGCGGAATTCGCCGACCTCGTTGGAGGCGCCGACAAAGACCTGGTTGACGGCGTTGACGCGGCCGCGCACCTCGTCGGGCGTCCACAGCTGGATCAGCGTTTCCCTGATGTAGACGCTGAACATGTCGGTGGCGCCGAGGCCAGCGAGGGCGACGATCGACAGCCAGGTGATGGTCGAAAGGCCGAACAGCACGGTGAAGGCGCCGAAAGCGGCGACGAAGCCGAGCATGATCTTGCCGGCATTGTCCCGCAGCGGATGCCCGGCCAGCCAGATGGCGACGCAAATGGCGCCGATGCTGGGCGCCGATCGCAGCAGGCCGAGACCCCAGGGGCCGAGCTGGAGGATGTCGCGCGCATAGACCGGCAGCAGCGCCGAGGCGCCGGACAGGAGCACGGCAAACAGATCGAGCGAGATGGCGCCGAGCACGATCTTCTCGCTCCAGATGTAGCTGAACCCGCCGAGCAGGTGCTGCATCGTCGGCTTTTCCGACTCGGTGCGCTGCGACGGCTTGGGGATGGTGAAGATCAGCAGCCCGGACACGAGCATCAGGACAGCGGCGGTTCCGTAGGCCGCTTCCGGCGACACGCCGTAGAGCAGGCCGCCGGCCACCGGGCCGACGATGGTCGCCGTCTGCCAGGCCGATGAATTCCAGGCGATGGCGTTGGCGAAATCCTGAGGCGGCACCAGATTGGCGAACAGCGAGGCGGAGGCCGGACCGAAAAAGGCGCGGGCGACGCCGAACATGGCCAGCACGCAGAAGATCGGCAGCGGTCCGCTGATGCCGCGCAGCGTCAGGAACAGCAGCGCCAGCGCGCACATCGCCTCCACCACGACCGCCAGCGCCATGATCAGGCGGCGGCCGAAGCGATCAGCGACGACGCCGGTGACCAGCACCAGAAGCAGCGACGGCAGGAACTGGACGATGCCGACAAGGCCGAGATCGAGCGGGTCGCGGGTCAAATCGTACATCTGCCAGCCGACCGCGACAGACACGATCATGGTGGCGAATGTGGTGAGGAAACGCGCCGCCCAATAGCTCAGGAAGGAGCGATGGCGAAACGCGGCATAGCGCTGGTCCGGCGATATCTGTTCTGCTGTCATGATTTAAGAGGCCCCGTTGCAGTGACGTCAGCTGGCGGGGCACTTCCACGATGGGCGCTGGTCCGGCTGGCGGAACTTTTTAGCTCAGTTCGCAGCGGATATGCGTCAAAATCAGTGCTGGATCAAGGAATTTTCAGCCCGTTTCATCGCCGGCACGTGGTAGTTACTGCCGCAGCGCGGCGGAGATGGCATCAAGGCCGCCGCGCAATTCGGCTTCCGTCGGCCAGCCAAAGCCGACGCGGAAGAAGCGCTTCTCCATCTCGAACCAGTGGCCGGGCCCGACATAGGTGCCATGGTTTTCCAGCAGGTTCACATAGAACCGGTCGAGGTCGAAGCCAGGTTTGACATCGAGGCGCGGGAAGCCGACGACGCCACCTTCGGGCCGCACCCAGTCGACCAGCGGTTCGCGATCGATCCAGGCCTGGACGATGTCGCGGCGCCCCGCCATTTCGGGCAGCAATGTCGCCAGGAAGACGTCCCGGCGTTCGAGCATGCCGCGGGCGATGCCTTCGTCGATGACGCTGCCGCAGATGCCGATCTGCTCCTTGGCGGCGAGGAATTTTTCCTGAAGCTCAGCGTCCCTGGTGATCAGCCAACCGATGCGGATACCGGGAATGCCGAAGGCCTTGGACAATGACGAGACGCTGATCGCCTTCGGGCTCAGCGAGGCAGCCGTCGGCAGCCGCCGGCCGTAGGAAAGGTCGCGATAGGTCTCGTCGACCAGCAGACGGCAGTTGCTGCTTTCGGCAAGCGCCACCAGGGCATCGAGTTCAGCTCGGCTCATCATCGTGCCGGTCGGGTTGTGCGGGCAGGTGACGCTGATCAGCTTCGTGTCCGGCCGCATCGCCGCCTTGACGCGCTCGACATCAATGGCGAAGCCTTCCTCGAAGGCCAGGTCGACAAAGCTGATGGCGCAGCCGATCGCCCTTGGGGTTTCGATGTTGGTGGCGTAGTTGGGCCTGATGACGACGAGATGGTCATTGGCCGACAAAAGCGAGGTCGAGATGATGAACAGCGCACCCGCGGCACCGGCGGTGACCAGGACATCATCCGGCGAAATGCCGGCATCCTGCGCCGATATTAGTGCACGCAACTGCTTGTCGCCGCGATGCTCGCCATAGAAAAGCATGAGATCAGGCAGCGACAGGCCGATGTCGGAGAGCTTCTGGTCGGCGATCGAACTTTCCGAAAGATTGTAGCGGATACGGTCGTAGCCGTATTCTTCCGGCGCTTCTTTCTCGATCACCATCCTGGTGTAGTTCATGGCTCGCTCCCCAAGGCCCCGTCCGTCCATCCAAGCCATAAAAACATCAAGCCTGCCAAGGCGGATTCGCCGGCAGGCTTCTGTTCCAGTCGTCCTAACTGTTGGCTCAGGACTGAACTAGGTCTCTGCTTTAGGCAGGTCGTCGTCCCAAAACCGCTGCGCACTTTTGGGCGACATGCCTCAGGCCGAGGCCTTGGCCTTCCTGCCCTTGGCGGGTGCCTTCACGGGGGCCGCCTTGCGGCCGAGGCCGATCGATTTCGCCAGCAGCGAACGCGAGGCCGCATAGTTGGGAGCGACCATCGGATAGTCCGACGGCAAGCCCCATTTGGCGCGATAGGCGTCCGGCGTCAGGCCGAAATGCACGCCCAGGTGACGCTTCAGCGATTTGAACTTCTTGCCGTCTTCGAGGCAGATGATAAAATCGGGCGTCACCGACTTCTTGGGGTTGACCGCCGGGACCAAGGGGGCAGCCACCGGGACCGCAGGCTTGCCGAGCCCGTTTATCGAGGCGCTGACGCTGGCGATGAGGTCGGCCAGGCCGGAGGCGGGCAAGCGGTTCTTCTCGACGTAAGCGGACACGATGTGAGCGGTCAGCTCGAGCAGATCGATGTCTTTACGGGCACTGTTGCTATCGTCGGTCACTCTATTTCTCCGTCTACAGCGAATGACCTGAAAATCGGATTCGACTTCCGGAAAGGATCATGCGCGAAATCAAAATGCTATGGCGTCCTTCGTGCGTCCACGGGACGAATGGCGTTGGTGTAGCGCGGAATTCCTAGTCGGCAAATCTGCGTATTGCAACGACTTGATGGCATATCACACGTTATTTTGAACAACTATATTAAACAATAACAGTATCAGACTATCAGCGCCTTGTCGCGCCACAAACGAAACCCGCCTTCGAAGGCGCGTGTGTTGTCGCCGCGCCTGGAGTCGGCGGGCAATTCATCGAGCTTGTCGACGTTGCCGCCGCCAATCACGACATAGTCCGGCTGCATGGCGGCACGGAGCCGGTCGACGACGTCGAAGACGTATTTGCGCCATTTCTTCTTGCCGCGCTTTTCCAGGCCGCGTTCGCCGACATAATCCTCGAAACTCCTGCCCTTCTTGTAGGGCAAATGCGCGAGTTCCATCGGTTGGGCGACGTTGTCGGCAATCATCGCCGCACCGAGACCGGTGCCGAGCCCGAGGAACAGCATACGCCCGCCCTCGTAGCTGCCGATGGCCTGCATCAGCGCGTCATTGACCACTTTCACCGGTTTGCCGAACGCGCCCGCAAAGTCGAATCCAGCCCAGCCCGTGCCGAGATTGGCGGGGTCGGCGAGCGGCCTGTTGTGATTGACCGGGCCGGGATAGCCCATCGAGACGACGTCGTAGGACAGGCCTTCGGCGAGCTTGTTGACCGTATCGATCATCTGCCGCGGCGTCAGGCCCGGCCCCGAATCGGCGCGGCGCTCCTCGCCCCCGGCGCTGGTGAGGATCTTGACGTGCGAGCCGCCGATGTCGATCGTGAGCACGATTTTTTCAGTGTCCGGCTTCTCGGTGCCCGATGCTGGTTGCTTCACTTTCTTGGCCATCGTGTGATCCTCTCACTTCACCGGATCGATCCAGCCATTGGGCGGTCCGAACCCGGCCATGACGTCCGCGGGTCCCCATGTGAGCGGCTCGTAGAGGTGCGGCGGCGTGGTGTCGCCAAGCACCGGGCCGACGATGCGCCAGGCCAGTTCGCTGGCGTCCTGGCGGGTGAACAGCTGGCCGTTGCCGTTCATGGCATCACCGATCAGCCGCTCGTAGGGCGGCATGTCGCTTTTGCTGTCGTCGAGCGCCGTCAATTCCACCTGCTCGCCGATCATGTCGTCGCCCGGCGCCTTGCGCTGTGCTCCGATGGCGATCACCACCTGCGGGTCGATGCGGAAGCGGACGTAGTTCTGGTCGGCGGGCTTGATCGGGTCGAAGACATCGAGCGGCGGCCGCTTCAGCCGCACCACCACTTCGGTGACATGCACCGGCATGTTCTTGCCGGCGCGGATGAAAAACGGCACGTCCTGCCAGCGCCAGGTGTCGACGAAGAAACGCACCGCCGCGAAGGTCTCGACGGGCGAGTTCGGCGCTACGCCGGGTTCGGCGAGATAGCCGGTGAACTGGCCACGCACGACATCGTCTTTGGTCAACGTGCGGATGGCGCGCAGCACCTGCACCTTCTCGTCGATCAGGTCATCGGCGGAACGGCCGACAGGCGGCTCCATGGCAAGCAGCAACAGGATGTTGAGCAGATGGTTCTCGATGACGTCCCTGATGCAGCCGACATCGTCATAGAAACGGCCACGTCCCTCGACGCCGAAATCCTCGGCCATGGTGATCTGCACGCTTTCGACGTAGTTGCGGTTCCAGATCGGCTCGAGGAAGGAATTGGCGAAGCGGAAATAGAGCAGGTTCTGGATCGCTTCCTTGCCCAGATAATGGTCGATACGGAAGATCGACTGTTCGTCGAACACCAGATGCAGGACGCGGTTCAGCCAGCGCGCCGATTGCAGATCGTGACCGAAGGGCTTTTCCACCATCAGCCGTGCGCCGTGCGCGGTGCCTGATTGCTCCAGCCCCTGGACGACGGTCTCGAACATGGTCGGCGGCACCGCCATGTAGTGCAGCGGCCGCTGTGCGGTGCCGAGCGCGCTCTTCAGTTTCTCGAACGTCGCTCCATCGCGGTAGTCGCCGCTGACGTAGCGCAGCAGCGAGGCGAATTTGGCGAACGCTTTCTCGTCGATCTTGCCGAGCGCATTGACGATGCCGTCGCGGGCGCGCGCCTGCAACTGCTTGAGATCCCAGGCGTCGAAGGCGACGCCGATCACCGGCTCGGTGAGCGTGCCCTTGGCGACCATCTGGTAAAGGGCTGGAAATATCTTCTTGTGGGCGAGGTCGCCGGTGGCCCCGAAGAGCACCAGCGTGTCGGACCGTTCCTGGCTCATGCGCGTGTCTTTCCCCGTGTCGTCACTTGCCGGCCTTCGGCTTCTCGACATGGCCGCCAAAGGCATACCGCATGGCGGAGAGCAGCTTGTCGGCGAATTCGGATTCGCCCTGCGAGGAGAAGCGGTCGAACAGCGCCGAGGACAGCACCGGAGCCGGCACGCCGGTGTCGATAGCCGCCTTCAGGGTCCAGCGGCCTTCGCCGGAATCCGAGACGCGGCCGCCGAAATTCACCAGGCCCGGATCGCTTTTCAAGGCGCCGGCCGTCAGGTCGAGCAGCCAGGAGCCGATAACGCTGCCATGCCGCCAGACCTCGGCCACCTGGGGAAGGTCGATGTCGAACTGGTAGTATTGCGGGTTTTCCAGCGGACTGGTCTCGGCGTCCGCCGTCCGTTGCCGCTTGCCGGCATTGGCCGACTTCAGGATGTTCATGCCTTCGGCATAGGCGGCCATGACGCCATATTCGATGCCGTTGTGCACCATCTTGACGAAGTGGCCGGCGCCGCTCGGTCCGCAATGCAGATAGCCGAAGGGCGCGGTGCCGGCATCCCCAGGCGGATTGGAGCCGGCATCGGCGCCCGGTGCCAGCGTGGCGAAGATCGAATCGAGGTGCTGCACCGCCACGTCGGGACCGCCGATCATCAGGCAGTAGCCACGCTCCAGGCCCCAGACGCCGCCGCTGGTGCCGACATCGACAAGATGGATACCCTTGCCGGCCAGTTTCGCGGCCTGGTCGACGGCGTCGTGGTAATAGGAATTGCCGCCGTCGATGACGATGTCGCCGGGCTCCATCAGGGCCGCCACCTGGTCGATGATCCTGCCGGTGATCGCCGCCGGCAGCATCAGCCACACACAGCGCGGCTTGGCCAGCTTGCCGACGAATTCTTCCATCGAGGCCGCCCCTGACGCGCCGTCGGTCACCAGGGCGGCGACGCTGGCCGGGTTGATGTCGTAGACGACGCATTCGTGGCCATCGCGCATCAGGCGCCGGACCATGTTGGCGCCCATCCGGCCCAGTCCCATCATTCCGATCTGCATGGTTTCGTCCCTGTTTTCTAGGAGATTTATGGGGTCTATCGAGGGAAGGTCTACTGGCTATGATCTACTGGCCATCTTGGTCGCCCGATATGACGGAGAAGTCGACATTCTCCCAATCGCCGGTCCCGGGCCAGAAAAAAGTGAAGGTCAGCGTGCTTCCCTCGTGGAGGTTTGCCGCGGGCAGCTCGGCAAGATGGATGCCGAAGGCGTTCTCCACCGTCCGGCTGTCATGGGCGGTCGCCCAGTTGTCGGTGCTCCAGTGGACTGTAGCCGGGTCCAACACTTCGACACGCAGTGTCTTGCCCTCCGGCATGGTGCGGATCTTGTTGTTGAACCGCCAGGTTCTGAACGGCGATACGGTCTTGTCCTCGATATAGCGCTGGACGCCTTGCGGCGGCATGTCGAAGACCGCGCCGTCGCGCAGCGAGCGCAACAGCTTGATATGCTCCGAATGCGCCCAGACCAGCGGCATGGCGCTGCCCGAGGGGCGGCCATGCCGCAGTTCGCGTTCCGGCAGATCGGCGCCGTCCCAGACCTGCTCCGGCAACAGGCCGACTGGGCCTGCGGACCTTTCAAGCGTCGCCAGCAGGCTGACCGCGATTTCCTTGCGCCCCGCTGCCAGCTCATAGTGGGCGCGTTCGCCGGCCAACAGCGGCCAGGGGCGACCCTGGCCGGTGCCATCGAAAGCTGCGCCGTCTTCGTGCTCGCCATAGCCATCGCCATTGTAGCGATACCAGAGCGGCCCTTGCGGCAGATCGCAGCGCAATTGCGCGTCGATGACCTTGACCGTGTCTGTCATGCGCGGGTCGTCAGCCGCCCGCAGACCGAAGCGCACCAGCGCCAGCGCATCCGGGCTGACGATCTCCTTGGCGGGCCGATCCGTGTCGCCGGGCGGCCGGTTCTTGATTGGGACATAGCCGTCCTTCGGCGAACCGGCCTCGGCGCTGTCGGGTGATGCTATGCGGACATAGTAGCCTTCGACGCCGACTTGATTGCAGGTCGCCGTGCCGGTGACGTAGGTCCAGCGCTCGACCTGGTCGTTCCAGACGTCTGATGTCTCGCGCAGATAGGTCGCGGCGTCTGTCTTGCCGCAGGCGTCGAGCAGGTCTGCCGCGGCAAGCAGTGCGGCGATTTCGACGGCGAGCGTGAACGGGCTGTAGCCGGCATCCTCTTCCCAGCGGTCTTCGCCGGTGACGGGTCCGTTGCGCACGACATAGCCGGCGGCGCGCTCGATCATCGGCAGGAAGGTCATGAGCCTGGCGCGCGGCAAATGGCCGGTGCGGCGCAAAGCATCGGCCAGCAGCAGCGGAAAGGCGCATTCGTCCATCTGGATGCCGGGCCAATAGGCCGATCCGTCGAGCCAGGCGTTCTGCGGCCAATGGCCGTCCGGCTGCTGGATGGAACTGAGGTAATCGAGGATTTGCAGGGCCGAGGCAGCATCGCCGGCAGCAAGAAAGCCGCCCGCCGTCTCGACCAGATCGCGCGGCCAGACCAGATGGTAGCCGCCGAGGTCGTCGTCACCCTTGTTGAAGCCCCACGGGATCGACAGGCTGGCGACCGCGGCGCCCGATGTCGCGATCGATCGGTGCGTCGCCAGTACCGCCGTCGAGACACGATAGAAGTTGATCCCGGGCACCGCGTGCCGGTCGTCGAGCGGCAGCAAACCCTTTTGCCAATTGCGCCAGTTCTGGAGGTAGGATTTCGCCGCGGGTTCAAAACCCTGCTTCAGGCTGGCGAAAGCATGTTCCGCGGCCTCGTCTGATGTCGCGCCAAACCCAAGCGCCAGCAAGGCCTTGGTCTCTGTAGCGGAAAAGCCGATCTCGCCCGTCAGCGCGACATTGCCGTCCTCGGCCCGCTGGCAAGCCGGATCGAGTTCTCCGGTGTTGTGGAGTTGCTGCCAGCCGTCGGAAAAGCCGACATAGCCGGCCGAACCGGTTTTCCAGGGCAGCGACGAAGCCAGCGCCAGGCAAGAGCCGCGCCCCGAGGCGAACAGCACGGGCTTTCCCTTGTGCTCGCCGACCCATGCGGTGTTGCCCATGCCGGCATTGACCAGATGCGGCGCCAGAAGCGCGTAGACGCGGTAGTCACCGGGCACTCCTTTCAGCGCCGTGTAGGTGATTTCCTGCAGCAGCGCCGGGCGCTCCGGGTCGGCGAGGATGCGCTTTTCGATCCGCCAGGCGCCGTCGCTCGCCGTATTGACCAGCCGGTAGGCGGGCACGCCGTCCTCGAACGGTTCGATCGTATGCACGGCATCGCGTTTCTCTTCCGAAAAATAGCCGCCGGGGCCGGTGACGATCAAGCCGAGGTCGCGGGTGCAGGCGCTGTCGACGCGCGGATAGTAGACTTCGTTGAGGATGCCGTGGCTGATCGTGAACCAGATCCGGCCGGCCGGCGAAAGCGACGTTCCGACGCCACTCTTGGCGCTTGATGTCCAGCGCGCCGGGATTCCCGGGGCGCCCGGAGCAACGTTTTGCGTCACTGGCATTCTGTTTCGGTCTCCTGGCCTCCTCCCTAGACCAGGACGCGAACCCTTTACAATCATTGCACCGCAAGTTGATCGGGCGGGCCAACGGCAGGGCAACGAACTCGGGCTGACGGGTTTCTTCGGAGCCTTCGCCCGCGCGTAGCTGACGAAGCATCAAACGAAAAACCCGCCTGTGCGGCGGGTCACTGGCGCAAATCAGCACCATGGACAAAAATGTACCATAGCTGAGGGCACGCAGTCAAGAAAAAATTCCTATACCGCCACAAGGCTGCCGACACCGCCGAGCTGTCGTCAGCTCTTTTGTCAAGCTGAGTGCGGGGCCCTATCGCCAACGGCGCCGTCGTTGACAGCGGCGGCGGCATGCGTCCACTATTTCGCGGCACGGGAGGATCGTGAAAACAATGGCGGAAGTGTCCCTGGTCCTGATCGACCGGCTGCTGGCGATATCGCGGGCGCTTGCCGGCCATATCGATCCCGGCACGGCGTTCCGCGCGACCGCCATCGAGATCGGCTCGCTCATTCCGCACGACCACATGGATCTGGCGGTGCTGTCGCATGACGGGCGCCGGCACGCCTGTTACGAAGCCGGCTTCCACACCAGCTGGAGCGAGCTTGCCCAGCATCCGCTGCCGACCGAAGTCAGCCCGATCCGCTCGGTGCTGTGGGGCGAAGTCCCCTATCTGCTCGCCGACGACGCGTTGAGCGACGAGCGGTTCCATTTCGCCACCGCTATCGACGGCCCGATCTTCGCCGCCAGGCTGCGCAGCCGCATCGTCGTGCCGCTCAGGGCGCGGGGCGGCATCATCGGCGCGCTCAACATCAGCCGGCACGAGGTCGACTGCTACACGCTTGCCGATGTCGCGGTCGCCCAGCAATGCGCCGACCTGATCGCGCCCTACATCTTCGCGCTGATCCAGACCGAGGAGGCGCGCCGCGCCATGCTGGCCGAGAGCGAGGCGCGCAACCGCGTCGAGCTGCTGCGCGTCGGCGCCTCGCAATTGACCGAAGGCATGGAGCGCGAACGCCGGCGCATGGCCATGGACCTGCATGACCAGACGCTTGCCGATCTCGCCCGCATCGCGCGCCAGCTTTCGGCGCTTCGCGGCCAGGGCGTGGCGCGGGCGGCACAGCTTGCCGATCTCGAAAAGGAGGTCGCCGGCTGCCTGACGGAACTGCGCCACATCGTCGACGACATGCGGCCGAGTGTGCTCGAACTGTTCGGCCTGCGCGACGCGGTCGAGGCGCATCTCAACCGCAGCGTCGCCAGGGCCAAGCCGCCGATCGCCGTGCGCATCGCCGACACCAGCGACGGTGGCGCCGACAGCCTGTCCGAGCCAGTGCGGACCGCGCTCTACCGGATCGTGCAGGAAGCGATCAACAATGCCGTGCGCCATGCCGCGCCGCACCGCATCGACGTGCTGCTGGCGTCGACCGCGAGCGTGCTGCGGGTGATCGTGACGGATGACGGCCAGGGCTGCGGCGCTGTTGATCCGGCCGCGTATGGCGGCATCGGCCATATGCACACGCGGGCAGCCCTTATCGGGGCGCGGCTGCGTATCGGCCAGGCCGGCCGCAAGAACGGCGGCACCCGTGTCGTCGTCGAGATCGACCGCCAGCCGTCGCGAGAATTGGCGGCGGCTGCAGCGGTGCCTGGCGAGTTCGCCGTATCGGAGGCCATGTGATGCTTGTGATGATAGCCGAGAATGACGGGCTGCACCGTAGCTTCGCGCGGCGAACGGTGGAGCAGCTGTGGCCCGGCGACGTCGAGGTGATCGAAGCGAGCGACGGCGAGGACGCCATCAACCTGGCGGCCGAACGCGAGCCGCTGCATGTCGTGCTCGATTTGCAGATGCCCAAGGCGACGGGAATCGAAGTTGCCAAGGCGATCTGGAACCGTCGCGCCGGCACGCACATCCTGTTCTGGTCGAATTTCGCCGACGAAGCCTATGTGCGCGGCGTGGCGCGCATCGTGCCGCCGGGCTCGGTCTATGGCTATGTGCTCAAATCGGCGACGGAGGAGGGCATGCGGTCCGCCCTGCGCGGGGTTTTCCGCGAAGGCCACTGCATCATCGACCGCGAGATCCGCGGCATCCAGCACCGCGTGCAGGACAAGTTCGAGGGCATCACCGACGGCGAATATGAGAGCCTGATCGACATCGCGCTCGGCCTGACCGACCGCGCCATCGCGGCACGCCGCGGCCTGTCGATCCGTGGCGCACAGAGCCGTATCAAGCATGTCTACGACAAGCTCGGCATCCTGCCGGCGGAGGACGGCGCCGGCGATGCTTCCGTGTTCAACTCGCGGACGCGGGCGATCTATCTCGCCATGGCGCGCGGCCTGATCAACATCGACGCACTGCGCCGCGAACAGGACCGGCTCGATGCCTGGCTGGCGGAGCACTGAAACAGCGGCGGCCACGCCCCGGAACATCGGAAGGTCCGGCGCATTGCTAGTGAACGCCAACTCAATGCCTGCGGACTCGAAGTGCGACCCTCAATCACAGATTCATGGCACCTGGTGCGTGAAAGCATAGTCGGCTTCATCAACGACAATGCGCTTAGCCATGGTGCGGCGATGGCCTTTTATGCCGCCACGTCGCTGGCGCCGATCTTGCTGATCGTGGTTGCGATCGCTGGTCTCGTCTTCGGCCACGATGCCGCACAATTGGCCTTGTCCGCGCAGATATCAGGGCTGATGGGACCGGAAAGCGCCGATCTCCTGAAGACTGCCTTGGAAAGTGCATCCGGCAGCCTATACGGCACCTGGGCCGCGATCATAGGGCTGGTCACCTTGCTGGTGGCCGCGTCTGGCGTTTTCGGCGAGATGCAGCAGTCGTTGAACACAATCTGGAAGATCGAACCGCAAGGCAACTCCCTGTCGCGTCTGGTGCGGGCGCGGGCCGCCAGTCTGGGATTGGTGGCCGCACTCGGGTTCCTGTTGCTGGTCTCTCTCATCGCAAGCGCCGCGATCTCGGCACTGGGCGCTTTCATCAACGCCCATCTGCCGTTCGGAACGATCATACTCAGCGGGATCAATGGCGTCGTTTCGTTTGCGCTTATCTCCGTGATGTTTGCCGCCATCTACAAGGTTTTACCCGATCGAACCCTGGAATGGCGCGATGTGGCAATTGGCGCTGTCGGGACCGCGGCCCTGTTCACACTGGGGAAATCGCTTATCGGCTGGTATATCGGCACCAGCGCGATTGCGTCTTCGTATGGCGCCGCCGGCGGACTGCTCGTCATACTGCTCTGGGTTTACTACTCGTCGGAAATTTTCCTTCTCGGTGCCGAGTTCACGCGGGCCTATTCCGTTCGGCACGGCAGCCGGTCCGATCTGAACACCTTGGTTCACAGCCCTCAACCCACGCAGCAAGACCCATTTCGCGCAGGGCAAAAATCCAACGCTGCCGGCGTGGTCGTGCTTGTGGCCGTAGCTTGCGCGAGCGCAACCCTGACCGCGCTTTTGCGGCGTGTTCGCCGGCCCTGATCTGGCGTCGCCCTATTCTATGCTCGATAGGCAGGGCCGACTGTGCAAACGCACACTCGGCCGTGCGCTTTGACCTGTATCGGCTCGTCGGTACCGCGCCTACGCTCTGCCCCAACAAGAAGACTGTATCGGGAAGCGTTCATGCCATTCGTCACCATGCGGAGCAGCACGGCTGTTCGCGCCGGGAGCCGATGATGTCGGTGTCGGCGCGTGCGCGCCATTCCGGCTTCGACGACGTCGTCGGCGATGCGACGATCGAAACGCTCGCGAGCGGCTTCGGCTTCCTCGAAGGGCCGGTCTGGCACCCCTACGAAAAATGGCTGGTCTTCTCCGACATTCCGGAAAGCCGGATGTATCGCCGCAATGCCGAGGGCGAGATCGAGCTGTTCCGCGCGCCGAGCCACAAGGCCAATGGCAACACGCTGGACCGCCAGGGGCGGCTGGTCACCTGCGAGCATGCGACGAGCCGGGTGACCCGCGCCGAGCCCAACGGCAGCGCGACGGTGCTTGCCACGCACCATCAGGGCAAGCAGCTCAACAGCCCGAACGACATCGTCGTCGCCACCGGCGGATCTATCTACTTCACCGATCCGGGCTATGGCCGGAAGGAATTCTATGGCGTGCCACGCCCGCAGGACCTGCCGTTCCAGGGCGTCTACCGCATCGATGGCGACGGCGCCCGGCTGACATTGCTGGCCGACGATTTCGGGCAGCCGAACGGGCTGTGCTTTTCGCTGGACGAGTCGCGGCTGTTCATCAACGACACCGAACGCGGGCACATCAGGGTGTTCGGCGTGGAAGCCAATGGCGACCTCAATGGCGGCGCGGTGTGGGCAGTGACCGAGGGCGAGGGGCCGGGAGCGCCCGACGGCATGAAGATCGACAGCCGCGGCAATCTTTACTGCACCGGTCCCGGCGGCATCCACATTTTCGACGCGTCGGGCGCCATTCTTGGCGTCATCCGGACGCCGGAAGATTGCGCGAATTTCACCTTCGGTGACGACGATTTGCAAAGCCTCTACATCACGGCGTCGACGTCGCTGTACCGGCTCAGGGTGCGCGTGCCGGGATTGAGACTGTTTTGAGCTCGCGACAATCCGTGCTCAAATCAGAGTTGAGGCCGGGGTCAAAGCCGGTGGGAATGCAGCAGTCAACACATCTGGGAGGATAACGACATGAAGAAACTGTTCGTTCTGGGCGCTCTGGCGGCAATGCTCGCCTCGGGCACGGCGCTGGCCGACACCAGTGGCAAGAAAATCGCTTTTTCCAACAATTATGCCGGCAATTCCTGGCGGCAGGCGATGCTCGACAGCTATGGCATCGTCACCAAGAAGGCGGTCGCCGACAAGATCGTCGGCGCGGCCGACATCTTCACCACCGCCGACAAGGAGGTGCCGACGCAGGCAGCACAGGTGCAGAACCTGATCCTGCAGGGCTATGACGCGATCGTCATCAACGCCGCCTCGCCGGATGCGCTCAACGGCGCCATCAAACAGGCTTGCGATGCCGGCATCGTCGTCGTCTCCTTCGACGGCACCGTGACCGAACCTTGCGCCTACCGTGTCGTCGTCGACTTCAAGGACATGGGCAAGCAGGAAATCGAGCAGATGGCCAAGTTCCAGCCCAAGGGCGGCAATCTTCTGGAAATCCGTGGGCTTGCCGGGACCTCGATCGACGATGCCATCCATGCCGGCATCCTCGAAGGCGTCGCCGCCCATCCCGAGTTCAAGATCGTCGGTTCGGTGACCGGCGACTGGGACCAGACGACGGCGCAAAAGGCGGTGGCGACCATCCTGCCGTCGCTGCCCGACATCGTCGGCGTCGTCGACCAGGGCGGTGACGGTTACGGTGCGGCCCAGGCCTTCGCCGCCGCCGGCAAGCCGCGTCCGACCATCATCATGGGCAACCGCCAGGACGAGCTGCAGTGGTGGAAGGAACAGAAGGACAAGGACGGCTACCAGACCTGGTCGGCCTCGATCGCGCCCGGCGTGTCGTCCCTGGCCTTCTGGGTGGCGCAGCAGGTGCTCGACGGCCGCACCGACATTCCGCACGATCTGCTGGTGCCGTACCTGGCCTTCACACAGGACGATTTCGAGGCCGAGCTGCCGAAGATCCCCAAGGGCGGCGTCGCCAGCCACGAATACACGCAGGAAGACGCGATCGCGGCCATCAAAGCCAACATCAAGTGAATGTCACGGCAGCGTTGCCGTCCGTATCGCCGAGCGGATATCGTTGAGCATGCCTGAAGGGAACGCTGACATCATCAGACTGAACGGCGCCGAAAAGCATTTCGGCGCCGTTCGCGCACTGGGCGGCGTCGATTTTCACGTCAGCCCCGGCGAGTGCGTCGGTCTCGTCGGCCATAATGGCGCCGGCAAATCGACGCTGATGCACATGGTGGCGGGCACGCTGGTGCCCGACAGCGGGCAGATCGGCGTGCATGGCGACACCGAGGACAACTACTCGGTGTCGCGCGCGCAGCAGCTCGGCATACGCTGCGTGTTCCAGGAACTGTCGCTGTGCCCCAATCTCAGCGTCGCCGAGAACACGCGCATCAACCACGCTTCGCTGCGCGGATTTGGCTGGCGGCGCAAGGCGGCCGAGTTGATCGCCGCCAAGCTCGACGAGATCTTTCCGGGCCACAGCATTTCGGCGGCGGACATCGTCGGCGACCTGTCGATCGGCCGGCGCCAGATGGTCGAGGTGGCGCGCGCCTTCACCGCCACTCAGGACCGGCTCGACCTCGTCATCCTCGACGAGCCGACCTCGTCGCTCGACGCGCATACGGCGGGCCAATTGCTGGCCTTCGTGCGCCGCTTCGTTGCCGGCGGTAAAAGCTGCATCCTGATCTCGCATGTGCTGGGCGAGGTGCTGCGCAACGCCGACCGCATCGTGGTGATGCGCGACGGCAAGGTGGTTGTCGCCGACGCCGCCAGCGCCTTCGACCGCGACCGGCTGGTGACGGCGATGGGCGGCGCGGAAGCGCGCCAGAAGATTGCGGCGCAAATCGCGGCTGCCAAGCCCGCCGCCAGTCCGCTGCGGGTTCGGGCGCGGCCCGCTGCGCAGAAGGACGGCACCGACCTTGTCGCCTGTGCCGGGGAGATCATCGGCCTTGCCGGGCTGGCTGGCCACGGCCAGACTGACCTGCTGCTGGCGATCTTCGCTGCGGCGTCGCGGGCCCGAACCGGCATCGAGGTGACGGCACCTGTGGCGCTGGTCGCCGGCGACCGTCAGTCGGACGGCATTTTCCCGCAATGGTCGATTGCTGAGAATATCGGCATCCGCTCGCTGGCGCGGCTGCGCAGCGGGCTGTTGATCTCGCCGCAGCGCGAGGCGGAGCTTGCTGCATTCTGGCAAAAGAAGATCGGCATCCGCACGCCGGATATGAACAACAACATCTTTTCACTGTCGGGCGGCAACCAGCAGAAGGCGCTGTTTGCGCGTGCGCTCGGCTCGGACGCGCAGATCGTGCTGATGGACGACCCGATGCGCGGCGTCGACATCGGCACCAAGCTGGAGGTCTACGACCTCGTGCGCGAAGAGGCCGCCCGAGGCCGCACCTTCCTCTGGTACACCACGGAAACCGAAGAGCTCGACAATTGCGACCACATCTATGTCTTCAAGAACGGCCGCATCGTCGCCAATCTGCGCCGCGACGAGTTGACCGAAGAGAAGATCATCCAGTCCTCCTTCGGCGATGCGGCCTGAGATGACGGCCGCCAGCCTCGACACCGCCGCCAGGACATCCGCCGAACGTGGCGCGCTTGCCCGCGCGCGCCTGCTGCGCGGGCTGCTGCCCGCGCTGTCGCTGGCGCTGGTGCTGCTCGCCATCGCCTGGCTCAACCCGCGCGCCATCAGCTATTTCGGCTTCAGCCTGATGCTGAACCTGGCAATCCCGATCGCCCTGGCGACGATCGCGCAGATGTTCGTCATTGCCGGCAACGAGCTCGACCTGTCGATCGGCACCTTCGTCGGCTTCGTCGGCTGCGTCACGGCGACCTGGCTGAAGGACGCGCCGCTCATCGGTGCCGCCATCCTGCTCGGATCGATCGGTGTCTATGCGCTGCTCGGCGCGCTGATCCATCTGCGCAATTTGCCTTCCATCGTGGTGACGCTCGGCATGAGCTTCGTCTGGCAGGGCCTCGCCATTCTCGTTTTGCCCAAACCCGGCGGCAAGGCGCCGGACTGGCTGCTCGGGCTGATGGCGTTCAAGCCGCCTTTCGTGCCGTTCCCGATCATCGCCGCGCTGCTGATCGGCCTCATCGTTCATTTTGGCCTGATGCGCACCTCCTACGGCGTGATCCTGCGCGGGTCCGGCGGCAATCCGGCGGCACTCGGGCGCGCCGGCTGGTCGCTGCTCAAGACCAAGATCGTGCTGTTTGCGCTCGCGGGTCTGTTCGGCGTGCTGTCCGGCATGGCGCTGATCGGCATCACCACCTCGGCCGATGCCAATATCGGCAATGGCTACACGCTGCTGGCGATCGCCGGCGTCATCCTCGGCGGCGGCGAATTCGTCGGCGGCCGGGTATCGCCGATAGGTGCTGTGATCGGCGCGCTGACGCTGGCGCTGGCCGCATCGCCATTGCTCACCTTCATGCACATCCCGCCCGACTGGCAGGTGGCCGCCAACGGCGCCATCCTGATCATCGTGCTGGCGGCGCGGGTGCTGATCAGCCGCAAGGAGAGGTGAGCGATGACATCGGTGAAATCGCTGCTCACCAAACCCTGGATCTGGTCGTTCATTGGCGCGCTTCTGGTGTGGCTGGCGACGATCGCCTTCACCGGCGGTTATGGCGCCGGCGGCATGGTCACTGCGGCCCTGTCGCTTGCGGTGTTCACCGTCATTGTCGGCGTCGGCCAGATGTTCGTCATCACGCTGGGGCCGGGCAATGTCGACCTGTCGCTGCCGGCCAATATCGGCCTTGCCAGCGCCGTCGCGATGAAAGTGATGGACGGCAACGATTCCATGATCGCGGTCGGGCTGCTGGCGGCGCTTGCCTGCGGGGCGGCGATCGGCGCCGCCAACTATCTGCTGATCTGGGCGCTGCGCATCCCGCCGATCATCGCCACTTTGTCGGCCAGCTTCATCATCCAGTCGATCGACATCAGCTACGGACGCGGCTTGCAGATCAAGCCGCCGCCGGGCTTCGCCGATTTCGCCAACCGGCAGGTGCTGGGCATTCCGGTGCTGGCGATCCTCACCGTGCTGTTCACCATCGGTGCGGCCGTCGCCCTGCAGCGTATGATCTATGGCCGCTCGGTGCTGGCGATCGGCCAGAACATTCGGGCGGCGTGGCTCGCCGGCGTCAATGTCGGCCGCATCCGCTTCCTCACCTACACGCTGTCGGGCGCGCTCGGCGGCATCGACGGTGCGCTGCTCGCCGGTTATTTCCGCGGCGCCAATGTCGACATCGGCAATGAATATCTGCTGGCCTCGATCGCCGTCGTCGTCATCGGCGGCACGTCGGTAGCCGGCGGCAAGGCCAATGTGCCTGGCGTGTGGGGCGCGGCGCTGTTCCTGGTGCTGCTTTTGACCATGCTCAACACGTTTGGGGTGAGTGCCGGGGTGCGATTGCTGCTCACGGGGCTGATCATTGTCGGGGTGATCACGGCGGCGGGCGGGCAGAAAGCGCCGCGGTAGCGGGAGCAGGACGCCGACGCTGGCGGGACAGCACCCCCCTCTGGCCTGCCGGCCATCTCCCCCGCAAGGAGGGAGATCGGCAGCTTCGCCGTTTCGTCCGCCTTTCAACGTTGAAAATTGGGAAGGCCGTCGTGACGTCCGATCTCCCCCCTTGCGGGGGAGATGCCCGGCAGGGCAGAGGGGGGTGTGAAGGATCTCTACTTCGGCGATGATGGCAGCCGGGCACCTCGAGCCGCTAATCATTGTGCCAGGCCTCCCTCTGGTTTCCATCCACGTCATAGCGCTGTAAATCCAATCGCGCGGCTGCAGGCCGTTCACCATTGTCCGGAGGTTTGCTTGTCCGATTTTGTGAAGGTCAGCCGAGACGGCGACGTCGCCATCGTCACCATCGACAACCCGCCGGTCAACGCGCTGAGCTTTCATGTCCGCGAACCGCTGATGCAGGCGCTGGTCGAGTTGCGGGATGATCCGTCGGTTGCCGCCATCGTCATTGCATGCGCGGGCCGGACCTTTGTCGCCGGCGCCGACATCACCGAATTCGGCAAGCCGATGGAACAGCCCGAGCTACGCGCCATTGTGGCTGTGCTGGAGACCATCGCCAAGCCGACGGTCGCCGCCATCCATGGCACCGCGCTCGGCGGCGGGCTGGAGCTGGCGCTGGGCTGCCATTTCCGCGTCGCCGATGCCGGCGCCAAGCTCGGCCTGCCGGAGGTGAAGCTCGGCCTGTTGCCGGGGGGCGGCGGCACGGTGCGGCTGCCGCGCCTGGTCGGCGCGGTGAAGGCGCTCAGGATGGTCGTCTCCGGTACGCCGGTCGGTGCGACCGAGGCGCATGCCGCCGGTCTGGTCGATGCCGTCTTCGAAGGCGGTCTGACCACGCATGCCGTGAACTTCGCCAGGGAAATAGCCCGCAAGGGTGGTCCCTTTACGCCGGTGCGTGATCGCAATGAGGGGCTCAAGGAGACCGACCTCGCGGCTTTCGACGCCGAGGCTGCGGATCTTGCCAGGAAAGCGCGCGGGCTCGAGGCGCCGATCGCCTGTGCGCTGTCGGTGCGCAATGCCGTCATGCTGCCCTTCGATGCGGCGCTGGCGGCGGAGCGTGCGCTGTTCGTCAAGCTGGTCGCCAGCGACCAGTCGCGGGCGCAGCGCCATGTGTTCTTCGCCGAACGTGAGGCGGCAAAGCTTCCCGGAAAAGACATCGTCAAGCGCAGGATCGCCCGCGTCGGCGTCATCGGCGCCGGTACGATGGGCGGCGGCATCGCCATGGCCTTCGCCAATGGCGGCTACCCGGTCACCATGCTGGAAACCAGCCATGAGGCGCTGCAGCGCGGGCTGGCGACCATCGACAAGAACTACTCGGTGTCCGTCACGCGCGGCTCGCTGACGGCAGATGCCAAGCGCGAGCGCCTCGCCCTGTTCAAGGGCTCCACCGACTATGCCGATCTCGCCGATTGCGACCTGATCGTCGAGGCGGTGTTCGAGGACATGGCGGTCAAGAAGGAGGTTTTCGGCAAGCTGGAAGCCGTGGCCAAGCCAGGCGCGATCCTCGCCACCAATACCTCCTATCTCGACATCAACGAAATCGCCGCCTCGACCTCGCGGCCGCAGGATGTGCTCGGCCTGCATTTCTTCTCGCCGGCCAATGTCATGAAGCTCTTGGAGATCGTGCGCGCCGACAAGACCTCGCCCGATGCGCTGGCGACCGTCGTCGACTTGGCGCGGCGGATCGGCAAGGTGGCGGTCGTCGTCGGCGTCTGCCACGGCTTCGTCGGCAACCGCATGCTGGCCGCGCGTGGCTCGGAATCGGAAGCGCTTCTTCTGGAGGGTGCGACGCCCAGCCAGATCGACCAGGCCTTTACCGATTTCGGCTGGCCGATGGGGCCTTTCCAGATGGGCGATCTCGCCGGTCTCGACATTGGCTGGCGCAACCGCAAGGCACGCGGCCTGTCGGCCGTGATCGCCGATACGCTGTGCGAACAAGGGCGTTTCGGCCAGAAGACCGGCTGGGGGTTCTATCTCTACGAGAACGGTTCGCGTACCCCGGCCCCGGATCCGGAGGTCGAGGTGCTGATCCGCGACAAGGCCGCCGAGAGGGGCATCGCGCCGCGCGCGATCAGTGCGGAAGAAATCATCGAGCGCACGCTTTACCCCCTGATCAATGAGGGCGCCAAGATCCTGGAGGAAGGCATAGCGGCCCGCGCGTCCGACATCGATGTCGTCTGGGTCAATGGCTACGGCTTTCCCGTGGGCAAGGGCGGACCGCTGTTCTGGGCTGGCCTTGAAGGCCCGGCCAGGCTCATCGAGCGGCTCGAGTACTGGCATCAGCGGACGGGCAAGGACGTGTTCAAGCCCGCGCCGCTGCTGAAGCGGATGGCCGAGACCGGATCGTGGGAAGCCGGCGGTTAGGGGTCCTGCCGGATCCGCGCGTCGATGATCTCGACGAAACGTGCGAACAGGCCAGCCTGCGACTTGATCTTGAGCTTGCGATAGATGTTGCGTCGATGGACCTTCACGGTGCCCGGCACGATGCGCATGGCCCTGGCGATCGATTCCGTCGAATGCCCCTGCAGCACCAGGTCAACGACATGTTTTTCGCGCGGCGTCAGCGACAGGCTTTGCCAGATATGGGCGCGGTCGAACTCGTTGACTGGAGCGGTCGTCTCGTCCTGCTGCGCCTCTGCCGGTTCGTCGGCCGGAAGGGCGGGCCAGCGCAGCCTGGCGAAGCTGATCACCGCCGGCGCCATGTCGCGCAGCAACCTGGCATCGGCGGTGCCGAACGGGCCTGAAGCGCGCAGCCGCATCAGCGACAACACCAGCGCATCCTTGCCCGGCAGCGGCACGAAGAAGCCGACCTCCTCGGCCAGCCTGGTCTGGCTGTAGTAGGAGCGGAAATACTCGCTGGCATAGAAGCGGTCCGGCGCCAGTTCGCGCATGCGCCAGAACCCTTCCTTGCGCTCGACCGCAGCGTGGTGGAACGGGTCGAGCAGATACGGCCCCTCCTGATAGAGCGCGACGAAGACGTGGCTTTCGGCCGGCGAGAAGGTTTCGAACAGCAGCGGCGGGCGCGCCGCGCCGCGATAGCCGAACACCACGCAGTGGTCGAAGCTGACATGGAGCCGCAGCCAATCGACCAGCGCATTGCCGAACAGGTCGCCGCTGGTCTCCCGCGTCCCCGCGACGAGCGTGGCGAGCTGGCTGTATTCGTCGCTGCGGGACAATCCATACCCCCTTAAACGAGAAAATAGATCAGATATACCACCTGAGAGGTATATACTAGCCGCCATTGGCTCTGGTAGCGTCCCGATATTGCCCTGTTGCTGGAGCCATCAGCCTTGACCGCAGTGCCCGACATCGAGTTTCGCGGCGTCACCAAGCGCTATGGCGCGGTGACCGCGGTCAGCGGCATCGATCTCGCTGTCCCGCCCTCCGCCTTTGTCGCCTTGCTTGGACCATCCGGCTGCGGCAAGACGACCTGCCTGCGCATGATCGGCGGTTTCGAACAGCCGAGCGAAGGCCAGGTGTTCATTCGCGGCCAGGACATGGCCGGCACGCCGCCCTACCGGCGGCCGGTCAACATGGTGTTCCAGCAATACGCGCTGTTTCCGCATCTCGATGTCGAGGACAACGTCGCCTACGGGCTGCGTCAGGCGCGGCCAAGGCTGTCGTCGCGCGAGATCGCCTCAAGAGCGGGGGAAGCGCTGGAAATGGTGCGGCTCGCCGGCTATGGCCGCCGCAAGATCCACGAACTGTCGGGCGGCCAGCAGCAGCGTGTGGCGCTTGCCCGCGCCCTGGTCAACAAACCGGCGGTGCTCTTGCTCGACGAGCCGCTGGCGGCGCTCGACAAGAAGCTTCGCACCGACATGCAGATCGAGCTGCAGAACCTGCAGCGCGAGATCGGCATCACCTTCGTGCTGGTCACGCACGACCAGGAGGAAGCGCTGTCGATGAGCGATTTCGTCTGCGTCATGAATGGCGGCCGCATCGTCCAGCTCGGACAGCCAAGCGAGATCTATGACGAACCGGCCGATTTGTTCGTCGCCGATTTCGTCGGCAAGACCAATCTCTTGAGCGGTACCGTCGCCGGACATTCGGGCGATCTGGTGGAGGTGGCGCTCGCGAATGGCACCGTCATTGCAGCGCGCAAACGAACCGCCCTGCAGCAAGGCGAGGCCGTTTCGGTCAGCCTGCGTCCTGAATCGCTCAGTCTCGGCGCTCAGACAGGCGGCCCATTCAAGGGCGTCGTCCGCAACCGGATCTTCCTGGGCTCGACGGCGGAATACGCGATCGAGGTCCAGGGCATCGGAACGCTGCTGGCCAAGGCCGATCACCTGATCGGCCACGGCAATCTCTTCAAGCCGGGTGAACCCGTCGCCATCGGCTTTGCCTCCGGAACGCCGCTGGCGTTTGCGGAGACCAAGAACAACGGGGCCAACCAGAGGGTAGATAAACATGTCGAAATCATATCGTGACGGACTGCCGATAAGCCCCAAGAATTTTGTCGATCAGCTGATGCGTTTGAAGCGCGGCTCGATCGGCCGACGCGACTTTCTTGGCCTCACCGGCCTTGGCATTGCCACGGCGGTGATGGCGCGCGAGATCGGCATCATGCCGACACCGGCCTTTGCCGCCGAAAGCCTTGGCGACCGCATGTCGATCGCCACCTGGCCGAACTACCATGACCCGGCGACGTTCGAGAATTTCAAGAAGGACACCGGCGTCGCCGTCGAGGTCAACGTGTTCGGCTCCAACGAGGAGATGCTGGCCAAATTGCAGGCCGGCGCCTCGGGCTGGAGCCTGTTCGTACCGACCAACTACACGATCTCGACTTACAAGAAACTCGGCATCATCGAGCCGCTGGAGATGGCGAAGCTGCCGAATTTCGATGGCTCGCAGGAGGATCCGCGCTTCACCGGGGAAGGCACGATCGAAGGGGTGACCTACGCGGTGCCGAAGAACTGGGGCACCACCGGCTTTGCCGTCAACACCAAGAAGCTGACCAAGCCGATGACGAGCTGGAAGGAGTTCTGGGACACCGCCATGGCCGAAGGCGACAGCCGCACCATGGTGCACGACTACCAGCTGACCACGATCGGCAATGCGCTGAAATATTACGGCTACTCGTTCAACTCGCTCAAGCAGGACGAACTGGCCAAGGCGGAGGAACTGCTGCTGAAGGTCAAGCCGCATCTGTTCGCGGTCTCCTCCGACTACCAGCCGGGCATGCGCGCCGGCGACGCCTGGATGACGATGTGCTGGACGAATGACGGCGCGCAGCTGCATCGCGACATTCCCGAGATCGCCTATGTGCTGGGCAAGGAAGGCGGCGAGATCTGGACCGACTTCTACGCCATTCCGAAGGATGCGCCGAACAAGCCGGCCGGCTATGCCCTGCTCAACTATCGGATGAATCCGCAGGTGGCGGTGAAGGAGCACCTGGCCAATGGCGCGCCGTCGACCGATGCGCGGGTCAACAAGCTGCTGCCCAAGGAAGTGCTCGACAATCCGATCCTCTATCCGGCGGCCGACCTGTTGACGCCGCTGGAATTCGGCGCGGCGGCAACGCTGACGGATCCCGGCCGCGCCGAATTGATGGCGCGCTTCAAGTCGGCCTGAGCGACGGCCTCAAATTCTTTTCGGATAAGTTGACCGGCGGGTTCATACCCGCCGGCACGGGGCAAATCTCTCCATGCACGGCAGCCGTCTTCGCAGGAATTTTCTGACCGCCATGCTGCTCGGTCCGGCGACCGCGTGGCTGGTGGTGTTTCTGGTGCTGCCATTCATCGCCATCGCGGTGTTCAGCGTCGGTGAGCGGGCGCCGGAAGGCGGCTATCAGGCGGCTTTCACGTTCGCGCAATATGCCAACCTTCCGGCGCGGGCGACCGCCTTCTGGAACACGATGGTGCTGGCGCCGGTGGGAGCGCTCGCCTGCCTGCTCGTCGCATACCCGGTTGCCTACTACCTCGCTCTGCGCGCACCGCAGCGCTGGCGGCTGATCCTGCTGGCGCTGGTCGTCATCCCGTTCTGGACCAGCCTCCTGATGCGGACCTATGCCTGGATGTATGTGCTGGGCGGGCGCGGCATCCCGGCTCTGCTGTCCTATATCGGTTTCGAGGATATCAGGCTGATCAACACGCCGGGCGCGGTGCTGCTCGGCATCGTCTATGGCTACCTGCCGCTGATGATCCTGCCGATCTATGTCAGCCTTGAGCGGCTCGACCGCAGGCTGCTGGAAGCCTCCGCCGATCTCGGCGCGACGCCGCTCTCGACCTTCCTCGGCGTGACCCTGAAACTGTCGCTGCCGGGCGTGATGACCGGCTTCTCGCTGGTCATGATCCTGCTGCTCGGCGAATATCTGATCCCGACGCTGCTTGGCGGCGGCAAGGTGTTCTTCATCGGCAACGCACTGGTCGACCTGTTCCTGCAATCGCGCAACTGGCCGTTCGGATCGGCCATCGCGATCACGCTGGTGCTGGTCTCGGTGGTGGTGCTGATTGCCGCCAACCGCATCTCGACCCGGGTTTCGGGCGCTCGCCGGGTGGATCTGATCTGATGCGCACCTTCGTCATTGCCGTCTTCGCTTTCCTCTATCTGCCGATCGCCCTGGTCGTGCTGTTCTCCTTCAATGCCGGCCGCCATGCCAGCGAGTTCACCGGCTTTTCGGTGCAATGGTACGGCAAGGCGCTGGCGAACCCGTTCCTGGTCGAAGCGCTGAAGAACAGCCTGTTCATCGCCACCACCAGCGCCTTGCTGGCGGCGTTCTGCGGCACGGCGGCGGCACTCGGCCTGGCGCGTGTCGGCATCAGAACACGCGCGGTATTCGATGCGCTTCTGGGCGCCGCGATCGTCGTTCCGGGCGTCGTCATCGGCATTTCGACGCTGGTCGCGCTCGTCCAGCTGTTCACGGTCGTCAATCCGTTCCTCGCCTCGATCTGGCCCGACGACCAGCCGCCGCGCCTGGCGCTCGGTTACGGCTCGATCATCGCAGCGCACGGCCTGTTCTCCATGGCGCTGGTGACGATGATCGTCGGCACGCGGCTCGGCAGCCTCGACCGCAATCTGGTCGAGGCGTCGAGCGATCTCTACGCCACGCCGTTGACGACGTTCCGCTCGATCGTGCTGCCGCAGATCATGCCGGCCATCGTTGCCGGCTTCCTGCTCGCTTTCACCTTTTCCTTCGACGATTTCATCATCGCCTTCTTCGTCGCCGGGGCGCAGACGACGCTGCCGATCTATGTCTTCGCGTCGATCCGGCGCGGCGTGACGCCGGAGATCAATGCTATCGCGACGATCGTGCTCGTCGCCTCCGTGCTGCTCGTGGTGCTTGCCCAATGGCAATTGCGCCGGCGCAAGCCGTCGAACTGAAAGTCGCATCATGATCCTCAAAGACCGCATCGCCGTGGTGACAGGCGCCGGCTCCGGCATCGGGCGCGCCGGCGCCATGATCATGGGCAGGGAAGGCGCGGTGGTCGTCATCGCCGACAGGGATCAGGCCGCTGGCGAAGCAACGGCTTCGGAGATGCGGGCAATGGGCGGGCAGGCCGAGGCGATCGCGACCGATGTCGCGGACGATGGGGCGCTGGAAAAGCTCATTGCCGGCACGATCGAGAGGCACGGGCGCATCGACATCCTGCACAATCACGCCGGCATCCAGGTCGGGGGAACGCTGACCGAGGTCGAGGTCGGCGGCATGGACGCGTCATGGCGGGTCAATGTGCGGGCGCAGTTCCTGGCGGCCAGGATGGTCATGCCGTCGATGATCGCACGAGGCAACGGCGTCATCCTGAACACCGCCTCCAATTCGGGTGTGTTCTACGACCGCGAGATGATCGCCTACGCCACCTCCAAACACGCGGTGGTGGCAATGACGCGGCAGATGTCGCTCGACTATGCCCGGCACAATGTCCGCGTCAACGCGCTCTGCCCGGGCTGGGTCGACACGCCGTTCAACGACCCGTTCATCGCCCAGATGGGCGGACGCGAGGCGATCGAAACCTATGTCCGCACCAAGATTCCGATGGGACGCTGGGCCAGCGCCGATGAGATCGCCGAAGCCATCCTGTTCCTCGTCTCCGACCGTTCATCTTTCATGACCGGCCAGGCGTTGGTGATCGACGGCGGTGAAAGTATCGGCTGAGACTTGTGCTTTCGTCACCAACCTCCTTTAGTTCAGCGCCTTTCCAATACACTGCTCTACGACCTTCCTGGTGCCGCTGGTCGGCTGATAGGACTATGGTCCGGCCGGCATGGGACTTCAGTGCCATGGCCGATCAAGAGCGTTGATTTGTGTTTAATATCAAATGGTTATGGTGCCGGCGGGTTGTCAGATCGCGTATTGAGACAACATTTGTCTAAAGTTTACTCTGTACAATTAGTAATTCCTCATACGACGGTCGCCTAGCGGTTGGGCGAAGGGCGGCGATTCCCCGAGGAGATTACCATGACAAACCGAAAAACTCTGTTCGCGGCGCTTGCCGCATTGGCGCTTCTGGCATCTCCGGCGATAGCCGGCGGCAACGGCCACGGCGGCGGCAATGGCGGTGGCAATGCCGGCGGCAACGGCAACGGCGGGGGAAATGCCGGCGGTAACGGCGGCAATAGCAATGGCAAGAGCGGCGCTTCGCACGGCAAGTCTTCCTCGGCTCGGGGGCAGGTGGCAAAGGCCAAAACGGATGACACCACGGTCGACAAGACCACAAAGGTCTCGTCGGTTCCCAAGGAGAAGAACATCCACGCCAAGCTCGGCCGGCTGAACTCGCTTCAGCGCAACATCAACGCCTATATGAACTCGAAGAGCAAGAAGTTCGCTGCCATCCAGGCCTTCGTGACGCAGTCCGCCAAAGCCAAGGTCGCCGAGGCCGCCGCTGAAGCGGCCCAGGAGAAGCTGGATGCGCTGAATTCGCAGTTGAACGCGCTGACATCGCTGACGCCCGAGCAGATTGCGGCCATGACGCCCGAAGATCAGGCGGCCTTGCCTGGGAAGATAACGGATCTGGAGGCCGAAATCACTGCCCAGGAGGCAGAGGTCACCGCCGCCAATGAGGCGGCTGCCGCGGCAGAGGTCGGCACCGATGATGCATCGCTCGACGCGGCGCTGACGGACATGGCCAACAAGCCGGTCGACGCTGCGGTCACGTCCTGGGCTCAGGGCGTCCTTGCCGACAAGATCGACCAGACGGCTGCCGCGATGGAAGCAGAAACGACGCCGTAACGACTTGCCGTTGAAACGGCAGTAGCCAATCGAAGAAAGATGCCGCCGGACTTCGCCCGGCGGCATCTTTCTTTTTCCCGGCCATGGACTGGCATCCGGAGCTGGCGAGGTTCGAAACACTCAGACGTGCTTGCGGCCGCCGGTCGCGCGGAACCAGCTGTCGGGATAGGGATACCACCATTCCTGGATTGTCGGTTTGTGGTCGATGATCACCATTTTGGAGCGGCGGAAGGCATCCAGCCCCTGGCGGCCAAGCTCGCGGCCGAGGCCCGAGGCCTTCCAGCCGCCGAAGGGCAGGGCATCATTGTCGATCAGCGGGTTGTTGACCCAGACCATTCCGGCTTCGAGCCGTTCAGCCGCCTCGTGGGCTTCGGCCAGATCGGTGGTGAAGACAGAGGCGCCGAGCCCGAACGGGCTGTCATTGGCAAGCCGGATCGCCTCATCGAAATCCCTGACCCGGCAGATGGCGGCGACCGGTCCAAAGCATTCCTCGCGCACGATGGCCATGTCCGGGGTGACGCCGGTCAGGATCGTCGGCTCGTAGAACCAGCCGGTGTTGTGCGCAGGCGGGATGCGTCCGCCGGTGATCGCCTCGGCGCCGTGGGCAATGGCATCGTCGACAAGACGCATAACCTTGGCCCGCGCGGCTTCGCTGACCATCGGGCCGATCTCGGTCTTGTCCATGCCATTGCCGACACGCAGGGCACGCGTCTTTTCGGCGAACAGCGCGACGAAACGATCATGAACGGCATCGACCACGAAGAAGCGCTCGGCCGAGGTGCAGACCTGGCCGGTAAGGTGGAAGGCCGCGGTGACACTGCCGGCCGCCGCTACATCGAGCGGCGCGTGTTGGCTGATGATAAGCGGATCGCTGCCGCCGGCCTCGATGACGCAAGGCTTCATGCGTTCGGCGCAGGCCACCGCCACCGCCTTCCCGGCGGCGACCGAGCCGGTGAAGGCAACCGCGTGGGTGCGTTCGGAGGCGATCAGCGCTTGCGCCGTGGTCGCTCCACCAGGCAGGCAGGAGACCAGCCCCTCCGGCAGCGAGCGGAACACGGTCATGTAGTCCAGCGTCGACAGCGTCGTCGCCTCGGCCGGCTTGATGATGCAGGCATTGCCGGCGGCGAGTGATGCGGCGACCGTCCAGCACATCAGCAGGATCGGAAAATTGTAGGGCATGATGTGGACGGAGACACCATAGGGCTCGTAGCGCGCATACTGGAACGAACCGGCCTGTGTCGTGCCGGCGATCTTGCCGGCATCGTCGCGCGCCATCTCGGCGTAGTAGCGGAAGATCGGCGCGCAGTTGGCGATCTCGCCGATCGCTTCGGGGTAAGGCTTGCCCATCTCGCGCACCATCAGCTCGGCGCAGCGGGTGAAGTCCGCCTCCTCGATGGCGTTGGCGACGGCATGCAGGTGCTTGGCGCGGCTCTTGGCGTCGAACTTTTTCCAGGCGGCCTGCGCCCTGGTCGCCGCCGTGAGCGCGGCATCGATCTCGCCGTCGGTGGCCGCAGCGATCGCCCCGACGGTTTCCAGCGTCGCCGGATCGATCACCGGTTTGCTCGCGCCGGCCATCGGCTGGTAATCCGGATTGACGAAGAAGGTCGGCCGGTCAGGGGAGAAATCCATGGACATCCTCTCGGATCCGCTCAGCGGATCATGTAGACCTTCTTGATCGTCTCATGGACGGTGCAGACGCCCTTCCAGTCCTGCGGGAAGAAGGCCGCCGTGTCCGGTTCGATCTCGATGACTTCGCCGGATTCATGCACATAGGTGCAGCGCCCTTCGAGGAAGTGGCAGAACTCGTCGCGGGTGACATGGCAATGCCATTTGCCTGGTGTGCAGACCCAAAGCCCGCATTCGGAGCGGCCCTCCGGCCCCTTGTGCAGCAGCTTGCCCGATGTGTGGGACTGGCCCTCGATCATGGTCGGGATGACACCCCAGTCGACGAGGTCGGTAATAGTGAGCGGGGATTTCATGATGGGTGTGGTCATATCGATTTCCTTGAAAAGGGGGCTCACCGGCACATGAAGGCCTTGGTCAGCGTTTGCGTGATGATGGAGATGCCGGTCCAGCCGGCGGGAAAGAACACAAGCGTGCCGGCCTCGACCGGGATCTCTTCGCCGTCGTCATGGATATAGCTGCCACGGCCTGAAAGGAAATGGCAGAACTCGTCGGCGCCAAACGTGACCTTGCGCGTGCCCGGCGTACACGACCACAGGCCGCATTCGCTCGATCCGTCCGGGTTCTGGGACAGGATCCTGCCCGAGGCGCGCGGCGAACCGGAGAGCGTGTTGCTGCCCGCGCCCCAGTCCTCCAGTTCCACGCTCGAGGCCTTCGGCCAGTGCGGTGTCGGCATGTCGTTAAGCTCCGTGGTCAGGCCAGCATGTAGACGTTGCGCATGGTCTCATGCACGGTGCATTCGCCTGTCCAGCCAGCCGGGAACATGACCACAGTCCCGGCGGAGATTTCTATCAGCTCACCGACATCTGACCGGTAGGTCGCGCGGCCGGTGACGAAATGGCACAATTCGTCGCGCGGGATATTGAGGCGCCAGCGCCCCGGCGTGCACACCCAAATGCCGGATTCCGGCTGGTTGTTCGGGCCCTTGTGCACGAGCCTGCCGGTCGAGTGCGAAGTGCCTGACAATGCGTCGGGTTGGGCGCCCCAGTCGACGAGATCGGTTCGGGTGGAGGCGTGGTGGAGGTGTGGTGCGGAGGAGGTCATGCGGAGGCTTCTGCGCGATGGTTGCTATTCATATGCTGCGCCAGGGCACCCCCCTCTGGCCTGCCGGCCATCTCCCCCGCAGGGGTGGAGATCGGATGTCGTCTCGACTTTCGCCAATCACCGGGATTGCAGAGTGAGACCCTGTGGCGAAGCTGCCAATCTCCCCCCTTGCGGGGGAGATGGCCGGCAGGCCAGAGGGGGGTGCTCAGGCTCGGCGTATCAACGACTTCAATCACAGCAGCGCCTCCAACAAACCCGCCGCCTTTTCCGGCCCATTCTGCCCCTGCATCTGTGCCGATGTCTTGGCCAGCTTTGCCTTCATCTTCGGGTCGGTCAGACAGGCCTCGATCATGGCAACCAGCTCGGCATCGGTCCAGTCGTAGCGCGGCATGCCGAAGCCGTGGCCGGTCTCCTCGACGCGGGTGGCGTTATCGTGACCGTCCCAGACATAGGGCATGATGATCGCCGACTTGCCGAAATAGAGGCACTCTGTGAACGAGTTGTTGCCGCCGTGGTGAATAACAGCGTCGACCTGCGGGATGACCGAAGGCTGCGGGAACCAGCTCTCGACGATGACATTGCCGGGCACGTCCGTGTACTGGTCTTTGTAGCCGCCGACATTGACCAGCGCCCGGTAGCGCGTCATGCCCAGCGTCGCGATGATGCGCTTCAGCAGCTCGACATCGCCGGCGCCGAGACTGCCGAAGGAGACATAGAGCAGCGGCCCGTCGTTATTTTCAGCGAAGGTCGGCACCGTGTAAGGCTTCTCCTGCCGCACGCAGCCTTCCAGGTACTGAAACTTGGCCGGGTCGAGTGGATGGCGGCGCTTGAACTTTGCCGCTTCGGGATAGAGCAGCAGGTTCAGATGGGGCGAGGCCTCAAAGAACTGGCCGATCGGATAGGACGCCTCGTTGTTGGCAGTCAGGAAGGCGTTGAAGTCCTCATGGATCGGCTCGATCACCGCGTTGAAATGGTCGCGGTAGCGCTGATGCCCGGCATGGTCGTTTTCGCCGCAGCCGGAGAGATGCGGCGGGATGTCCTCGTCCTCGATTTCGTTTTCCGAGCAGGAAATGACCCGCACCCACGGCTTGCCGTACTGCTTGATAGCCGGGAACAGGATGACGTTGTCGACGCAGATCACATCCGGCTTGATGGCTGAGAGAACGTGCGGCAGATCCTTCTGCGCCCATTTGGCGCTGTCGACGATCGCCGTCCAGCAATCCTTGACGTAATTGTCGACCTGGTCGTAGGGCGATTTGCGGAAGTTGGGGATGTGGCCGTTGATGAAATCCTCCCAGAATTTGGCCATCTGCTCTGGCGGCATCGGCTCGGACAGGTTCACCGGATGGGCCTCGAAGCCGTAGCCCTTGTAGACGTCGACGAAGCCGGGATCTGACAGGAACACCGCTTTGTGGCCGCGTGCCTCGACCGCCTGGGCGATGCCGACGGAATTGAGCGCCGGGCCATAAGCTGCTTCTGGAAAAAACGCGATCGTCTTCTGCGCCATCAGGCCTCTCCTTTATTCTGCGAAAACTCTGACATCGGCGGCGTCCCAGCCGAGTTCGACCTGATCGCCCGATGCGACCGGCCGGCGGTCTGCGGCATCAGCGGTGACGCGCACCAGGAACGGCTTTGGCGACAGGCCCGTGCGGACATGCAACTGCAGGTCGAGCCCCTGATAGGCCAGCGCCTCGACCGTGCCGGTGGTGCGGTTGGCGGTTTCACCCGACGGGAACAGCCGGATGCGTTCGGGCCGCACCGACGCGACAGCGGATGCGCCGATGGAGAGCGCGGCAGGAACCTTGCCGGATATCCGCGTGCCATTCGCGGCGACAACCCCATCGGTGGCGGCCTTGCCCGGCACAAAATTCATCACGCCGATGAAGTCGGCGACGAAACGGTCGGCCGGATGCTCATAGATCGCGTGCGGCGTGTCGCATTGCAGCAGCTTGCCGTCCTTGAGCACCGCCATGCGGTCGGCCATGACGAGCGATTCTTCCTGGTCGTGGGTGACGATGACGAAGGTGATGCCGACCTCGTGCTGCAGGCGCTTCAATTCCAGCTGCATGGCGCCGCGCAGTTTCTTGTCGAGCGCGCCAAGCGGCTCGTCGAGCAGCAGCAGACGGGGCCGTTTGACCAGCGCGCGGGCGAGCGCGACGCGCTGCTTCTGGCCGCCCGACAGCTGCTCCGGCTTGCGGTCGGCGAAGGGGACCAGCTCGGTTGTCGCCAGGATGGCGTCGACGCGGGAGTGGATTTCTGGCGCCGGCAAGCGCTCCATCTCCAGGCCGTAGGAGACATTGGCGCGGACGCTCATATGCGGAAACAGCGCGTAAGACTGGAACATCAGATTGACCGGCCGCTTGTTGGGCGGGGTTTTCGCAATGTCGTGACCGTCGAGCAGGATGCGCCCGCCACTAGGCGTCTCGAAGCCGGCCAGCATGCGCAGCAGCGTGGTCTTGCCGCAGCCCGACGGGCCGAGCAGTGCGAAGAACTCATTCTCGCGGATGTCGAGCGAGATGCCGTCGACAGCCGTCACCCGGCCGAAATTCTTCGACACCTTGTCGATGGCCAGCAGCGTGCGCGGTTCGCTCATTGGCCTATGATCCCACGGTTGAGCCGCTGCGACAGGGTCAGCGCGGTGATCGAGACCGCCATGACGATGGTCGCCAGTGCGTTGATCTCCGGCGTGATGCCGAAGCGGATCATCGCGTAGATCTGCATCGGCAGCGTCGTCGAGGAGCGGCCGGCGCCGGCGGTGAAGAAAGCGATGATGAACTCGTCGACCGAGAGCGTGAAGGCGAGCAGCGCGCCTGCGATCACCGCCGGCGCGATGACCGGCAATGTCACCCGCCTGAAGGTGGTGAGCGCGGAGGCGCCGAGATCGGCGGAAGCCTCGACGATCGACCAATCAAAACTCTTCAGCCTGGCGCGCACCACCGAGCAGACAAAGGCAAGGTTGAAGACGACATGGGCGAGGATGATGGTGTGCAGGCCCATGGTCAGGTTGAGCATGGAGAAGAACGAAAGCAGCGCGATCGCCAGGACGATGTCGGGAATGATCATCGGTGCGAAGATCAGCGCTTCGAGTCCCCTGCCATATTGCCGGCGCATCTCGATGCCGATCGCCAGCAGCGTGCCGAGCAGAGTGGCGATCGCGGTCGAGACCAGCGCCACGATCAGCGTGTTGAGCGCAGCGGAGAGGATCGCCGAATTGCCGGCCAGCGAGGCATACCATTTCAGCGAAAAGCCCGACCATGCCGTCGGCAGCCCGCCTTCGTTGAAGGACAGCGCCACCAGCACGGCGATCGGGATGTAGAGGAAAGCGAAGACGAGGCTGAGCACGAGCCAGAGCGTGCGCCGCGTGGCGGGAGAGCGCTCAGCCATCGGTGTCTCCGCCGGCTCGCGCGGCGTGGCCCGAGGCGCGATTGGCGGCCAGCGCCTGCGCCATCAGCACCAGAAGCATGATGGCGATCAGCGCCATCGCGAGCGCGGCGCCGAACGGCCAGTCGTTGGCGGTCAGGAACTGGTCGTAGACGAGGTTGCCGATCATCTGGAAGCGGCCGCCGCCGAGCAGCGCGGGCGTGACGAAATTGCCGATCGACAGCACGAAGACGAACACCGCGCCGGCAGCAATGCCGGGCACGGTCAGCGGCAGGATGACACGGCGGAATGTGGTCATGGCGGAGGCGCCGAGGTCGCGCGAGGCCTCGGCGAGTTCCGGGTTGAGGCGAGACAGTGGCGCGTAGCAGGCGAGGATGACAAAGGGCAAATAGTTGTAGATCAGGCCGGCGATAACGGCGCCTTCGGTGTAGAGCATCGACGGTGGCTCGCCGGTGTAGCCGAACCAGCGCAGCAACTGGGTGATCAATCCTTCGCGGTTGAGCAGCACGATCCAGGCATAGGTGCGGATCAGGTAGTTGGACCAGAAGGGCAGCACGGCGAAGAACAGGAACACCGGCTGCAGCCGGCGGGGTGCCGCTGATATCGCATAGGCGGCGGCGTAGCCGATCACCACCGCGATCAGCGTCGCGGTGCCGGCGATGCGCGCCGAGTTGAGGAAGATGCCGGCATAGAGCGGGTCGAAGACCAGCCCGAAATTCTCCAGCGTAAAGGTGTATTCGATGCCGCCATAGATACCGCGCCGGAAGAAGGCGAGCGCCAGCACCAGCGCGCACGGCACCACCATCAGTGCGGTCAGCCAGACCAGCGCCGGGGCCATCAGCAAGGAGGAGCGAGAGGGTAGGTGCTTCACGAAGTGCCCCCCTCTGCCCTGCCGGACCTGGCCTTTCGCTTTCGCTTCGGGCGTTCGTCGTTCGGAAAGCCAAGCAATTGGCTTTCCGTCCGTTGCGCGGACCACTTCTCACCCCCTTCAAGGGAGGAGATCGGCAGTTCCAACCTTTCGCTTACTTTGAAAAATCGAAGATTGGCGAAAGCAATGCCACAGCCAATCTCCCCCCTTGAGGGGGAGATGGCCGGCAGGCCAGAGGGGGGCGACACGGGACGCAAGCTTGATTCCAAGATGCTGCTGGAACAGTCCCTACTGCGCCGCCTTGATCTCGCTGACGATCTTCGAATAGTCGCGCTGGGCGTCGCCGACGTCACGCAATTGCTCGAACTTGACGAGGTCGGCCACCGGCATCGCCATGTTGGGGAATTTGGCCAGGAAATCGGCAGGCAGGCTTTCCATGGCCGGCTTGTTCGGCACCTTGTAGTCGATGTTCTGCGCTGCCCAGGCGTGGTTCTTGGCGTCGAGCATGAAGTTGATGAACTGGAAGGCGGCGTCCTTGTTGGCGGAGGCCTTCATCACCACCATCGTGTCGACCCAGAGGTCCGAACCTTCCTTGGGAATGACGTATTTGATCTCGGGTTTTTCGGCGATGCCGTAATTGCACCAGCCGTCCCAGGCCTGCACCATCAGCGCCTCGCCGGACACCAGCTTGGAATAGAAGGTGGTGTCGTCATAGGCGAGCAGGGTCTTCTTGGCCGAGATCAGCAGATCCTTGACCTCAGCCATCTTGGCCGGGTCGGTTTCGTTGACCGAATAGCCCTTGTCGAGCTGGCCGGCGGCCAGCAGCCAACGGTCGGTCGCCAGCATGGTGGTCTTGCCCTTCAATTCGTCGGAGGGCGCGAGCAGGTCGCTCCAACTGGTTGGTGCGACCTTCATCAGGTCCGAGCGATAGCAGAGGCCGGTGGTGCCCCAGGTGTAGGGCACCGAGAATGCATTGCCGGCATCGTGAGGCAGCTTGGTTGCTTCCGGATAGAGGTTGGCGAGGTTCGGTATCTTGGTGTGGTCGATCGGTTCGGTCAGGCCGAGCTTGTTCAGCACCTCGGCGAAGGGCGAGGAGACAAAGACCACGTCATAGCCCTTGCCGCCGGCGGCGATCAGCTTGCCCATGATCTCTTCATTGGTGGCGTGCACCACCACTTCACCCGAAACGCCGGTCGCGGTCTTGAAGGCGGCCATCGCGTCGGGCGCCATGTAGCCATCCCAGTTGGAAATGACGAGATCAGCAGCCATCGCCGGCGCGGACAGCGCCAAGGCCAGGCCAAGTGCGAGCGAAGATGTTTTCAGCGCACGGCGCCGCAGGCTGGTAGCGGTCATGACAGACTCCCATTCCGGTTGATCGTCGAATTTCATTCGCCGGACCAACGCCTGCGACCTTGCCGCTGCCTCGATCCTGTTCCCTCGGTCTTTTTCTCGCCGATTGTCCTGACAGTACTATTGCAGAAAAAAGTACGTCAATCCATAATTTGTCAAGCGATCGAGGAATCTGGCCGATTGCGTCCGTGCGGGCGATCGGTCAAATCAATGCGGTCATGTCGTTTTCCACTGGACCAGTCATGCAAGCCGTAGCCAGACGACCTCGCACCAACCATCTCGATCTGGCGCAGCGCATCCTGGATGTGGCGCGGCAGCGCGGCTTTGGGCCCGGCGCACGCTTGCCGGAGCAGCAGATCGCCTCGCTGTGCAATGTTTCCCGCACACCGGTGCGGGCAGCGCTCGGCCTGCTTGCGGAGCGAGGCGTCGTACGCTGGGAGGCGGATTCCGGGTATCATCTGGCCATCGACCTCACCGCGCAGGCTTCGGTCGCCACGGAATTGCCCGCTGCCGAGGAGGACGAGCTGGCCGAGGCGATCCTGCGCGACCGGTCGGCGCGGCGGCTGGACCAGACAGTGACCGTTGCGGGGTTGATGCGGCGCTACAGTGCCGAGCGCAAGACGGTACTAAAAGCGCTCAACAAACTGACCGAAGAGAATCTGCTGGACCGTGCGCCCGGCCAGTCCTGGCTGTTTCGACGCACGCCAGACGATCCGGAGGCGCAAGGCGACAGTTATGAATTCCGTCTGCTGCTGGAGCCCGCGGCCATCCTGACGCCGGGTTTCCGGCTGGATGGCGCGCGGGCGGCGACGTTGCGCCAGGGCATGGAAGCGCTGGTGGCGCTGCCGGACGCCGCCTTCGACACACGCGAGTTCCAGCGGCTGGACATCGATTTTCATGGCATGCTCGCCGAAGGCTGCGCCAACCGCTTCGTGGCCGACGCACTCGCCGATCACCTCAGGCTGCGCCGGCTGCCGGGCATCTATGCCGGCGTCAACGTCTTCCGCCTGCGGCAATCGCTGCGCGAACACCTTGTTATACTCGACCATCTTGAAAGCCTGCAGTATGAGGTGGCTGCCGATCTGCTGCGCATCCACCTGCGGCTCTCCCGCAACCAGCGACCGCAAGCGGCCAGTCGCGGGGCGCCTGCCCTGTTCGGCATGATCAGCCGGCCGGATTGACGAGGATTAATTGACGCGTAAAGCCAGCCCGACCATCGCGCTGTTCCCCGAAGCAAGCTTCGGCGCGGCGTTGAATTGCGTCGGCATCGCGCAGGCGCTGCGCGCGAGAGGCGCCCGGCCCGTCTTCATCTGCCATGCCGGCTTTTCCGGCGTCTTTGCCGACTATGGTTTCCAGGAATACCAGCTGCCGACCGACGAGCCGCTGAGCGACAGCGAACGCCAGAGCTACTGGCAGGCCTTCGTGCGCAGGCACCTGCCGCATTTCAGGCTGAGCCCGATCGACCAGCTGGAAACCTATGTCGCGCCGACCTGGCAGGCCATCGTCGACACCGCGGTCAATGCCGAGGCGCCGCTGCGCCAGTTGCTGGCGCGGCTGAAGCCGGACGCGGCGGTTCTCGACAATGTCATCATGTTCCCGGCGATCGCCGCCGCCGGCTGTCCCTGGGTGCGTGTCGTCTCCTGCGCCGAGACCGAGCTGCCGGATGCACAGGTACCGCCCTATCTGTCGGGGCTTGGCGTCGACGACCCGCAACGCGCCGCGTTCGAGGCCAGGTATCTGGCGGCTTGCACGCCCGCACATGATCGCTTCAACCGCTTCCGGATGGATGCCGGCCTGGCGCCGCTGCCGAAGGGCCTGTTCCTGGAGACGTCGCCCGACCTCAATTTGCTGCTGACGCCTTCGATCGTGCGCCGCGAGCGCGCCGAGCCGCTCGACCCGGAGCGCTTCGTCTATCTCGAAGGCTGCGTGCGTTCGGAAGGGCCATTCGAGGTGCCGGTATTTCCGCGCAATGGCGGGCCGCTGGTCTATGTCAGCTTCGGTAGCCTCGGCGCCATGGATGTCGGGCTGATCGAGCGCATGCTGGCGGTGTTCGACAGGCTGCCGGCCCGCTTCATCGTCAATGCCGGCGGCCTGCGCGACGCCTATCGCGCAGTGCCCGACAATGTCTATCTCGACGCCTGGTTTCCGCAGCCCTCGGTCGTGGCGAAGTCGGATCTGTTCATTCATCATGGCGGCAACAACAGCTTTTGTGAGGCGCTGCGCTTCGGCGTGCCGTCACTGATCATGCCCTATTGCTGGGACGGACACGACAATGCGCGCCGCGCCGGAGAAGCCGGCGTCGGTGACCATATCGGCCGCGACGCCTGGACCGAAGGAGTGTTGGAGAGAGCCATTCTCGGCCTGCTGGCCGACGATGCCATGCGCACCCGCCTCAAGGACAATGCAGCCCAAATGGCGCTGAAACCTGGAACGGATGTGGCCGCGCAAACCATACTCTCTCTGATACGGACGTGAACGAAATGCCTGACAACAACACGAACATCTCGCTCTCCAGCGGTACCGATGCCAAAGCCTGGCTGGTCCGGCACGGCATCAACGAAGTCGAGTGCCTGGTGCCCGACATGAATGGCGTCCTGCGCGGCAAAGCGCTGCCTACGGCCAAATTCCTCCAGGCGCTTGAAGACCGCGCGCTCTATCTGCCGAGCAGCGCTTTCCTGGTCAGCATCGACGGCCGCTACTCCGGCTCGATCGACGAGGGTTTTGCCTATTCGGATCCGGACATGCGCATGGTGCCTGATGTATCGACGCTCTGCCTGGCGCCGGGTGCCGCTCCCGGCAAGGCCTATGTCTTTGCCGATGCCTTCCATATGGACGACCGGCCTTGGATGGCCTCGCCGCGCCATGTGCTGCGCGCCGTGCTCGATCTCTACGCCAAGCGTGGCTGGCGGGCGGTGGTGGCGCCCGAGCTGGAATTCTATCTCACCGCGCCCAATCCCGATCCGGACCGTCCGCTGACCGCGCCAGTCGGTGGCAACGGCCGAGCCGAGACAGTGCAGCATCCCTATGACATGGCCGCGCTCGAGGAGTTCGAGCCGGTGATCCGCCGCATCTATGACTACGCTGCGGCGGCCGGACTGCCGCTCGACACGCTGATCCACGAATCAGGTACGGCGCAGCTTGAGATCAACTTCCTGCATGGCGATGCGCTGCCGCTGGCCGACAAGGTGCTGCTGTTCAAGCGGCTGACGCGACAGGCCGCGCAGCAAAGCGGCATGCACGCCACCTTCATGGCCAAGCCGATCGCCGCACAGGCCGGCAGCTCGATGCATCTGCACATGTCGGTCATCGACGAGGCCGGCAGGACGTTGTTTGCCGGCGGCGACGATGCCGACACCGCAATGTTCGGCCATTTCATCGGCGGCCTGCAGAAATATGTCCCGGAAATCATGCCGCTGTTTGCGCCCAACGTGAACTCTTTCCGCCGCATCAGGCCGAACCACAGCGCGCCGGCCAACATCGAGTGGTCGCATGACAACCGTTCCTGCGGCCTGCGCGTGCCGGCCGGCGGCCGCTCCGCGCGGCGGGTCGAGAACCGGCTGCCGGGCGCGGATTCCAATCCTTACCTGGCGATAGCCGGCTCGCTGCTTGCCGGCTATCTCGGCGTCGAACAGAGACTGGCGCGGTCGGCCGAAGCGTCGGGCAATGCCTACAAGATCAAGAGCACGCTGCCGAAAACCATGGAGGAGGCGCTCGATCGTTTCGAGGCTTGCGGCCCGGTGCGTGAACTGCTGGGCGAGGATTTCTTCCAGACCTATCTGCGCGTCAAGAGCGTCGAGCTCGACCTTTTCCAGGGCGTGGTGACCAGCTGGGAACGCGACCACCTTCTGCTGAAGGTGTGACTATGGCTTGCAGTTCAACGGGCTTCAATTCGGGCCTCGATATCGCCAAATCCTATTATGTCGCCACCGCCAATCCAGCGCCGGACCATCCGGCGCTCGCCGGCGATGTCGATGCCGACCTGGTGGTGGTCGGCGGCGGGTGCACAGGGTTGTCCGCCGCCCTTCACGCCGCCGAGCGTGGGTTGAAGGTGGTGCTGCTCGAAGGCGGCAAGATCGGCTGGGGGGCGTCGGGGCGCAATGGCGGCCAAATGATCCCCGGCCTGCGCAAGGGCGCCAAGGGACTGGTCAAACTCTACGGGCCGGAGCGGGCAAAGGTGCTGTTCGATCTTGCCTTCGAGGCGCGCGGGCTGGTGCTCGATATTATCGAGCGGCATGCCATCGACTGCGATCTCAGGCTGACCGGCCATCTGGTCGGCGCGGTCAACGGCTCCGACCTTAGGGATCTCGAGGAAGAGGCCGAGTGCCTGGCCACGGTGATGAAGTTCCCGCATGCGGAAATCCTATCGGCGGCTAAAGCCCGAGCCAAGGTCGATACACCCTACCATGGCGCGATGTATGAGCCGCTCGGCGGCCACATGCATCCGCTGAACTATACGCTCGGCCTTGCCCGCGCAGCGGTTGCTGCCGGCGTCACCATCCACGAGAATTCGGTCGCCGTGCGGCTGGAGCGTGAGCCTTCGATCCGGGTCTCGACCGCAAAGGGATCGGTTCGGGCCAGACATGTCGTGCTGGCGGGTGACGCTCTGCTCAACGGGCTGGAGCCGCGCGTCAACAGCCGCATCATGCCGGTCGGCAACTACATCGTCGCCACCGAGCCGCTTGAGGGCAAGCGCAACGTCATCCCGGCCAATGTCGCGGTCTCCGATACCCGCTTCGTCGTCAACTACTACCGGATGTCGGCGGATGGACGCCTGCTGTTCGGCGGCGGCGAGCGCTACACGCCTTCACCGCCGGCCGATATTGCCGGCTTCGTGCGGCCGCACATGGAAGCCACCTTTCCGCAACTCAAGGGCTGCCGCATCGATCACGCCTGGGGCGGGCTTGTGTCGGTGACGACGTCGCGACTGCCGCATGTCGGGCACTATGGTGAGGTCTATTTCGCGCATGGTTATTCCGGCAAGGGCGTCATCCTGTCGACGCTGTCCGGCAAGCTGCTGGCCGAAGCGATCACCGGCGATGTCTCGCGGCTCGATCTGTTCTCGACGCTGACCCCGATGCCGTTCCCGGGCGGCACGGCGCTGCGCGGTCCGCTCTATGTGCTGGGCATGCTTTGGTACGCGATGCGGGATCGCATCAAGCATTGAGGGGGCGTTGCTGCAACGGCACAAATAGTACCGTAGCGATCCTTCACACCCCCCTCTGTCCTGCCGGACATCTCCCCCGCAAGGGGGGAGATTGGCAGGTTCAGCGCTGCGATCACCCGACAGCGGTGGAGATTGGCGAAAGCCGAGATGAGAGCTGATCTCCCTCCTTGCGGGGGAGATGGCCGGCAGGCCGGAGGGGGGTGCTGTCCCGCCGACGTCGAAGGTTGGATGAAGCTTCTTAAACCACAAAGAAATCCTCGATGCGCTGCTTGGCCTCCAGTAGTGCCGGCAATATCTCCCGCTCCATCTCCGCGACGGAGAAGCGTGCCGACTGGGTCGAGACGTTGATGGCCGCGACCGTGCGCTCCGCTCGGTCGCGGATCGGTACGGCGACCGAGCGCAGGCCGAGTTCTAGTTCCTCATCGACGATGGCAAAGCCGTCAGCCTTCGCCTTGGCGATGGCGTTGGCTAACAAACGCCTGTTGGTGATCGTCTTCGGCGTCCGTCTCTCGATGGTCGCCTGGCCGAGGAATGCGTCCAATTCCCCTGATGTCAGCCCGGCCAGCAGGATGCGCCCCATCGAGGTGCAATAGGCCGGCAGCCTGGTGCCGACATCGAGCGACACGCTGAGGATGCGGCGGCCGGGAATGCGGGCGACATAGACGACATCCTCACCCGACAGGATGGCTGCCGAGCAGGCCTCGTTCAGCTGAGCGGCGACCGCGCGCATGATGGGGGCGGCGAAGGCCCATAGCGAGGCGCCGCCGAGCCAGGTGCGGGCAACCGTCAGCAGGCGCGGCGACAGCGAGAACACGCGGCCGGCCTGTGTTGCATAGCCGGTGGCGGTGAGTGTCAGCAGGAAGCGGCGGGCGCCGGCGCGGGTCAGGCCCGCTTCCACGGCCATTTCAGTCAACGTCATGCCCGAGGGATGGCGGGCCAGGATCTCCATGACGGCAAGGCCGCGTTCAAGCGAGCCGACATGATCACGGGAAACAGCCTCTTCGTCCATCTTGTCTCCGCAGAACGACATCGGCGTCAGGATTGACTCCACGCCTCTGCTCAGCATAGAAAGTATCGCATATAAAACATATGTTCACAATACGAACTTTCTCAGCCTGGAGCCGATGCGATGGTCAAGTTCCTGCCGCTCAAACAGGCCGTGGCCGAGAATTTGAAAGATGGTGACACGGCTGCCTTCGAGGGCTTCACCCATCTGATCCCGACGGCAGCGGCGCATGAGGCGATCCGCCAGGGTTTTCGCGACCTGACCTTGATCCGCATGACGCCGGACCTGATCTACGACCAGATGATCGGCATGGGCATGGCGAAGAAGATCGTCTTCTCCTATGTCGGCAATCCCGGCGTCGGCCTGCTGCGCCGCGCCCGCGATGCCATCGAGAACGGTTTCCCGCGCTCACTTGAAATCGAGGAGCACAGCCATGCCGGCATGGCCAACGCCTATGAAGCGGGTGCTGCCGGCCTGCCCTGCGCGGTGTTTCGCGGCTATCGCGGTGCTGGCCTCGCGGCGGTCAACCCGAACATCAAGTCTGTCACCTGTCCGTTCACCGGCGAGGTGCTGGCCGCTGTTCCTTCGATCCGGCCTGACGTCACCTTCATCCATGCGCAGAAGGCCGACAAGAAAGGCAATGTGCTGGTCGAAGGCATCATCGGCATCCAGAAGGAAGCGGTGCTGGCGGCCAAACGCGCGGTGGTGACGGTCGAGGAAGTGGTCGACAATTTCGACGATCTGCACCCCAATCTGACCGTGCTGCCGCGCTGGACGATTGCCGCGATATCGGTCGTGCCCGGAGGCTCGCATCCGTCCTACGCGCATGGCTATTATGCGCGCGACAATGCCGCCTATCTCGAATGGGACGAAATCGCCGCCGACCGCGAGAAATTCCAGGCGTGGATGCGGGCCAACGTCATCGAGAAGAGTGCCGGCGATTTCGAGGCCCGGGTCGAGCATCTGAGGAAAGCGGCATGAGCGACAATCAGGGCTTCACCCCCAACGAGATGATGATGATCGCCGCCAGCCGCGCGCTGCGCAATGACGATGTCTGTTTCGTCGGCATCGGCGCGCCATCCGCCGCTTGCAATGTGGCGCGGCTGACGCATGCGCCCGACATCACCTTGATTTACGAGAGCGGCACGATCGGCACCGCGCCCGACGTGCTGCCACTGTCAATCGGCGATGGCGAATTGTGCGAAACCGCCGTCACCACCGTCGCGGTGCCGGAGATGTTCCGCTACTGGCTGCAGGGTGGGCGCATCTCGATCGGCTTCCTCGGTGCGGCGCAGCTCGACAAGTTTGGCAACATCAACACCACGGTCATCGGCGATTATTTTCACCCAAAGACCAGGCTGCCCGGCGGCGGCGGCGCGCCAGAGATCGCGACGTCGTCGAAGGAGATCTACATCACCATGGCGCAGACCAAGCGCGGCATGGTCGAGAAGATCGATTTCTTCACCTCCTTCGGCCATGGCGAGGGCGGCGATCATCGAAAGCGTCTGGGCATCGACACCGCCGGCCCGACCTTGCTGATCACTGATCTCGCCATCTGGAAGCCGGATCCGGTGAGCAAGGAATTCACCGTCGTGTCGCTGCATCCAGGCGTCACGCGCCAGCAGGTGCAGGAGAGCTGTGGCTGGGTGGTTAAGTTCGGCGAGGCGCTTGACGAAACGCCGGCGCCAAGCGAACTCGAACTCAAGACATTGCGCGACCTGCAAGCCCGCACCAAGGCGGCGCATGAGCGAACCGGAAAAACAAAGGCTGCATGACATGGCCGAGGCCTATATCTGCGACTACATCCGCACGCCGATCGGCCGCTTCGGCGGCTCGCTGTCTTCCGTGCGTGCCGACGATCTCGGCGCGATACCCCTAAGAGCATTGGTCGAGCGCAATCCCGGCATCGACTGGCTGGCGGTCGACGACGTCGTCTATGGCTGCGCCAACCAGGCTGGCGAGGACAACCGCAACGTGGCGCGCATGGCGCTGCTGCTGGCCGGCTTGCCGAAGGAGGTACCGGGCTCCACCGTCAACCGCCTGTGCGGCTCCGGCATGGATGCGCTGACCATCGCAGCCAGAGCTGTCAAGGCTGGCGAAGCGGAGTTGATGATCGCGGGCGGCGTCGAATCGATGAGCCGGGCACCCTTCGTCATGCCCAAGGCCGACACGGCGTTTTCGCGCAATGCCGAGATTTACGACACCACCATCGGCTGGAGGTTCGTCAACCCGCTGATGAAGAAGCAGTATGGCGTCGATTCGATGCCGGAAACTGGCGAGAACGTCGCGGAAGAGTTCGCCATCTCCCGCGCGGACCAGGATGCCTTTGCCGTGCGCAGCCAGGACAAGGCGGTCGCCGCGCAAGCCAATGGCCGGCTGGCCAAGGAGATCACGCCAGTGACGATCCCGCAGCGCAAGGGCGATGCGGTTGTCGTCTCGAAGGATGAACATCCCCGTGCTGGCACGACGGTCGATGCGCTGGCCAGGCTGCCGACACCGTTCCGCCAGGGCGGCACGGTGACGGCCGGCAATGCCTCCGGCGTCAATGACGGGGCGGCGGCCCTGATCGTTGCCTCCGAGGCAGCCGTGAAAAAGTATGGCCTGACGCCGATCGCCCGCATCCTCGGCGGCGCTGCCGCCGGTATTGCGCCACGCATCATGGGCATCGGCCCGGTGCCGGCGACGCAAAAACTCTGCGCGCGGCTTGGCCTGACACCAAAACAGTTCGATGTCATCGAGCTCAACGAAGCCTTTGCCTCGCAAGGCATCGCCGTGCTGCGCCAGCTCGGCATTGCCGAGGATGCACCGCACGTCAACCCGAATGGCGGCGCCATCGCGCTCGGCCATCCCCTGGGCATGTCGGGCGCCCGCATCTCCGGCACGGCGGCGCTGGAGCTTCGTGAGCGCGGCGGCCGCTATGCGCTTGCCACGATGTGCATCGGTGTCGGCCAGGGCATCGCGATCGCGCTGGAACGGGTTTGATCGGCGGCCCTTGCTTGGCCGGCTAAGATCAAGAATCCGGTGCGCGGTTCAAATTTGACCACGTGGACAAAAGTCTGGCGTCGTTCCATACTTCCCCGTCTGACATTTTCACGAACAGCCGGCTCGACACGGCTGTCGAACAGAGGGGAATGCAATGGAAAACCGGAACAATAAATCGCAGATAAAACGCGAAGGGCTTTCGCGACGCAATGTGCTGGAGCTGGGCGCGCTTAGTTTGGCGGCAACGATGCTGCCGGGCGCCGCCTTCGCGGCGGACAAGAAGCTGAAGGTGGCGGCGATCTTCGCCACGCCGATCGAGGAGCCATGGGACAACCAGATCCATGTCGCCCTGCAGAAGGCCGAGAAGGAACTCGGCATCGAATACAAATGGTCGGAGAAGGTGCAGACCGCCGATTTCAGCCGCGTCATGCGCGAATATGCGCAAGGCGGCTACCAACTGGTGCTGGGCGACGCCTTCGCCGCCGAGCGCGAATCGCGCCGCACCGCCAAGCAGTTCCCGAAGACCGCCTGGCTGTTCGGCTCCGGCGCCGGCCCGGCGGAACCCAATTTCGGGGTGTTCGACAACTGGATCCACGAGCCCGCCTATCTCTCGGGCATGATCGCTGGCAAGATGTCGAAGTCGGGTACGATCGGCGCCGTCGCGGCGATGGGCATTCCGGAGGTGAACCGGCTGGTCAACGCCTTCTTCGCCGGCGCCAGGGAGGTCAATCCCAACATCAAGAAGAAGGTCGCCTTCATCGGCTCGTTCTTCGATCCGCCCAAGGCCAAGGAAGCGGCGGTCGCGCAGATCGACGCCGGCGTCGACGTCATCTACGCCGAGCGCTTCGGTGTCATCGAAGCCGCGGTGGACAAGAAGATCCTCGCCATCTCCAACATGTCCGACCAGTCGAGTCTCGGCCCCGACACGGTCATCACCGGTCCGGTCTGGGACATGTATCCGACGGTCGAGCAGGCGATCAAACTGGTCAGGGCCGGCGTCTTCACCGCGCAGGACTATGGCGATTTCTCGCGCATGGCCAAGGGCGGCTCGCATTTGGCGCCCTACCACAAGTTCGACAAGACGCTGCCGGCGGACGTCAAGGAGCTGGTCGAAAAGAAGAAGGCGGAGATTCTGGAAGGCAATTTCCGGGTGGATGTGGACGAGAATACGCCGGTTTCGGATTGATTTCTTTACCCTCCCCCTTGTGGGGAGGGTCGATCCGCGAAGCGGAGCGGGGTGGGGGTCCTCGTAGGGCGCATCCCCCCCCCCTCTCGCCAAATACGCTTGGCGGCGCCGGCGGGGCGGTGCGACCCCCGCGGGGGGGGGGGGGGGGGGTCCTCGTAGGGCGCATCCCCACCCCGTCTCGCAATCTCCGCTTCGCTCCGACTGCGAGCCGACCCTCCCCACAAGGGGGAGGGTGAAGCAGAGCCTCTCTCCGCAGGAGCATCCTTGTCCGCCCCACTCATCGAAATGCGCGGCATCACCAAGAGCTTTGGCGCCGTCAAGGCGAACGAGGCCGTCGATCTCAGCGTCGCGCCCGGCGAGATCCTCGGGCTACTGGGCGAAAACGGCGCCGGCAAGACGACGCTGATGAATGTGCTGTTCGGCGCATATGCGCCCGACGCCGGCGAGATTCTCATCCAGGGCCAGACGGTGCGGATCACCAGTTCCGCCGATGCGCTGGCCGCCGGCATCGGCATGGTGCACCAGCATTTTCACCTCGCGCCGCGGCTGACGGTGCTGGAAAACCTGCTCATCGGCATTCCCGGCAAGACAGGACGGATCGACCGCGCCGGCGGGCTGGCGCGGCTGGCCGAGATCGGCCGCCAGCATGGGCTGGTGCTTGACCCGGACCTGCCGGTCTCGGCGCTGTCGGTCGGCGAGCAGCAGCGGCTCGAAATCGTCAAGGCGCTGTTTCGTGGCGCCAGGCTGCTGATCCTCGACGAGCCGACGGCGGTGCTGGCGCCAAGCGAGGTCGACGGGCTGTTTTCGGCGTTGCGTTCTATGGCGGCGCAAGGTCTCGGCATCATCTTCATCTCGCACAAGCTCAACGAGGTGCGGGCGCTGACGCATCGCTGCACGGTGCTGCGGCATGGCCGCGTTGCCGGCCGCGTCGATGACCCGGCCAACACGACATCCTCGGAGATGGCAACACTGATGTGCGGCCATGAGATCGTGCCGCCGGCGCGGGGACCATCGGCGCCGGGTGCTGATGTGCTGACGCTCGACGGTATCTCAACCTCGCATCATTCGGGCACGGCGCTGCGCGACGTATCGCTTGCCGTCCGTGCCGGCGAAATCCTCGGCATTGCCGGGGTGTCGGGCAATGGCCAGCGGGCGCTGGCGGAGGTGATCTCCGGCGTGCGGGCGCCCGATGCCGGCCGGATGACGATTGCCGGCCAAAAGGTCTCGCGGTTCTCGCCGCGCGAGGTGCAGGCGCTCGGACTTGGCCGTATCCCGGAAGACCGCATGACGACCGGACTGGTGACCAATCTGCCGCTGGCCGATTCGATGGTGCTGCCGCGCATCGGCACCACAGCGTTCAGCAGCAGGGGCCTGCTCAAGCCCGATGCGATCCGCGCCTTCACTGAGGCGCAGATCAAGGCCTATGATATCAGGTGCCCCGGGCCGATGACCCGCGCCGGGGCGCTGTCCGGCGGCAATCTGCAGAAGGCGTTGTTGGCACGCGAGCTTGCCTTCGATCCGAAGGTGCTTGTTGTCTCGCAGCCGACGCGCGGCCTCGACATCGGAGCCGCCCGCTTCATCCACGAAAAATTCCTCGACATGCGCGCCAAGGGCTGCGGCATCGTCGTCATTGGCGAGGATCTCGAAGAACTGCTGGTGCTCTGCGACCGCATCGCGGTGATGTATGAGGGCCGCATCGTCAGCACGCTCGACAGCGCCGATGCAACGATCGCACGGCTCGGCCTGATGATGACCGGGGCGGAGGGCCACAGCTGATGTTTCGCCTGGAGGTCCGCAGCTCGACGCCGACCTGGTTCAACCTCGCTCTGCCATTGCTCGCGATCGGAGCAACGCTCATCTTGTGCAGCGGCCTTATTGCGCTGGCCGGCGCCGGCGTGCTCGAAGCTTATGGCGTGATGTTCACGGCGTCGCTGGGCGACAGCTATGCGATCACCGAAACGATGGTGCGTGCAACACCCATGATCTTCACCGGACTGGCGGTCGCGGTCGCCTTCCGAGCAAAATTCTGGAACATCGGCGCCGAAGGGCAATTGCTTGCCGGCGCGGTGGCCAGCTGCTTTGTCGGCGCCATTCCAATGCCGGGGCCGCTCGCCATGGTCTTGATGGCGGTGGCGGGCGCCGCAGCGGGAGCCGCAGTCGCGTTGGTGCCGGCGACGCTCAGAGCAAAATTCAAGGTCGATGATGTCGTCAGTTCGCTGTTGCTCAACTCGGTCATCTATTACGCCTTGATGGCGCTGATCGAGGGGCCGTGGAAGGACAGTTTCAGCGGCTATCCGATCTCGCCGCCGATCGAGGATTCGGCCAATTTCCCGGTGCTGCTCGAAGGCACGCGGCTGCATCTCGGCGTCGTCGCGGCACTGATCGCGGCGCCGCTGATCTGGTTCCTGATCGTGCGCACGACGCTCGGCTTCAGGATCAGGGTCACCGGCGAAAACCCGGAAGCCGCCAGATATGGCGGCATCCACGTCGAGCGGGTGCTGATCTCGACGGCGCTGCTGTCCGGCGCGCTGGCCGGATTGGCCGGCGTCGGCGAGGTCGGCGGCGTGCATTTCCAGGTGATGAGCGACATCTCGCCGGGCTACGGTTATTCCGGCATCGTCGTTGCGATGCTGGCGCGGCTCAATCCGCTCGGCGTCGTGCCGGCGGCGATCTTCCTTGCCGCCGTGATGACCGGCGCCGAGGCGATGTCGCGGGCGACCGGCGTGCCGGCCTTCCTCAGCGACGTCATCCAGGGCACCGCATTGCTTGCCATGCTTGTGGCGCTGCTGTTCACCGCCTATCGCATCCGCCGCGTCGGAGTTGCCCGATGAGCGCGGTGTTCGAACAGATATTCCAGGTCGGCTTCCTGGCCGCGATCATCCGCATTGCCACGCCGCTGGCTTTCGCGACGCTCGGCGAAATGTTTTCCGAGCGGGCCGGCGTGCTCAATCTCGGCATCGAAGGCATCATGCTGTTGTCGGCGATGACGGGCTTCACCGCCGCCAGCCTCACCGGCAGCCTGTGGCTTGGCGTGCTGGCGGCGGTGCTCACCGGCATGCTGATGGGCGCGCTGCATGCGCTGTTCACCGTGGCGCTCGGCCTCAGCCAGCACGTCTGCGGCATCGGCGTGACGCTGTTCTCGTCGGGCCTCGCCTATTTCCTCTACCGGCTGATCTTCGGCCAGCAATCAGTGCCGCCCAGCATCAAGGGTTTTCAGACGCTGCCGATCCCTCTCCTGTCTGACATCCCGGTGCTCGGGACGGCGGTGTTCAACCAGTTCGCGCTGGTCTACATGGCGATCCTCGCCATTCCGCTCGCCGCCTTCGTGCTCTACCGCACGCCATGGGGCCTGTCGGTGCGCATGGTCGGCGAAAACCCGCGCGCCGCGGATTCGGCGGGGGTCAGTGTCACCGCCACGCGCTTCCAGGCAGTCATCCTCGGCGGGGCGCTGATGGGGCTGGCCGGCGCCTTCCTGTCGATGGCGCAGTTCAACGCTTTCACCTTCGGCGTGGTGTCGGGGCGCGGCTGGGTGGCGATCGCGCTGGTCGTGTTCGGCCGCTGGGATCCGTGGCGCTCGGCGGGTGCGGCACTGCTGTTCGCCTTCGTCGATGCGCTGCAGCTGCGCATGCAGGCCAGCGGGCTCGGACACATCCCCTACGAGGCGTTCCTGATGCTGCCGTTCATCTTCACCATCGTCGCCATGGCGGTGATGTCGCGCAACGCGGTGGCACCGTCGGCGCTGCTCAAGCCGTTTCGGCGGGAAGAGCGGTAGCAAAGCTTGGGTTCCTCGCCCCGCAAAGCGGGGAGAGGTGGCCGCGAAGCGGTCGGAGAGAGGCCTGCGACGCTGGCGAGTTGTCGCCGAAGCAAGGCAAGGTCGAGCCATTCCCCCTCTCCGTCTCGGCTTCGCCGAGCCACCTCTCCCCCCATTCGTGGGGGCGAGGAACCCGCATCCTGCCAAGTTCGCGCCTTCTTTGAGCGTCTCACATCGCGGTAAAGCCGTTATCCACAAACAGATGCGTGCCGTTGACGAAGCTCGACTCGTCGCTGGCCAGGTAGAGCGCTGCCCTCGCCACCTCTTCCGGTTCGCCGATGCGGCCCTGCTGCGCGGCCAGCGCCGCGTCGGAGACGTCGACGCCGAGCCTGCCGAGGTCGGCGACCTCGCGCAGGCCGTGCGGCGTGCGGATGAAGCCGGGGCAGACCGCATTGCAGCGGATGTTGCGGTCGCGGAACTCGACGGCGATGGCGCGGGCGAACATGTGGCAAGCGCCCTTGGTGGTGTCATAGAGCACTTCGTTGGGAGTCGCCGCCACCGCCGAGATCGACGAAGTACAGACGATCGAGCCGCCGCCGGCCGCAATCATGCCGGGCAAAACGGCGCGCGTCATCAGGAACATCGAGCGCACATTGACGGCATGCAGCCAGTCCCATTCCTGGACCGTCGTCTTCAGGAAGGGTTTGATGACGATGGTGCCGGCGTGGTTGAACAGCACGGTGACCGGTCCGAGTTTTTCGATAGCACCCTTCACCGCCGTTTCGACCTGGGCTTCGTCGGAGACGTCGGCGATGAAATGCTCGGCTATCTGTCCCCGCGCGCGTATCGCCGCTGCGGTTGCGGCGGCCGCCTCGCCGTTGCGGTCGATGATCGCCACCTTGGCGCCTTCGGCGGCGAACAGCTCCGAAGCCGCTCCGCCCATTCCCGTCGCTCCTCCCGAAATGATGGCGACCTTGCCGGCCAGTCTTGTGCCCATTTTTCTGCCCCTGTGTGACGATTTCGCTTTGCTGGTTGGGCGATGCTACCGCGCCCGTGCCGGGCGGCCAATCCACGAATTGAGCGCAGCGAGGGCAAGGCCATAGGTCCATTCGGACGCAGAAGCAAAAAACGGACGCGCCATATGGATCGGCCGTCCGAGCGCTCCCTCTAAGCAAGTGCCTACCAACTTCCGGCATCATAGGAGAAAATTATTCTGTCTTTAGCCCAAAAATAGCAATCGACAAAGTCTACCAATTTTATAGATTAATCGCCGAGACGGAGGTCGATATGTCCTACATCCAGAACGCCCAGACGGATCGCAGCGCTCAGCGGTCGGCCAATGCCCAGGCCTTTCGCCCGGCCTATGCCGGGGCTTTCGCCTATCTCGTCTTTGCCCTTGCGTTCGTGTTCACCGGGGCAGTTGTTCTGGGCCTTATTCCCTGAGTCGTCAGATCGACCGGGGTTAGCTGCCCACCGCTTTCAGGCAATCGGAGTTGAATGAACCGAATCCTCGGCGTGCTTTCGCGCGCCCGACACAACGGAGGACATGGCAATGCCGATCGAGTTCACGCATATTCCGGGTAAGACCGCCGATGCCGCGGTTCCCTTTTTCTACGACTTTGCCGAGACCGCGACCAAGCTCGGGCTGATCGAGGATGGCGGCTTCCGCAAGATCGTCGTCGACGATTCGGCCGGGCTGCTGACCAACATGGATCTTGCGGCCCAAGTGCTCGATCGCACCTCGTCGCTGGAAGTCGTGCTCACCCATTGGGCGGGCGTGGTCGAACCGACCGTGGCAGCCCGCCAACTGGCGTCGATCGACAGGAAAAGCGGCGGACGCCTGGCGCTGAGGATGATCAGCGAGCCGCTGAGCGACGCCGACGCCGAAACACGGCCGGTCGGGCACACCGTCATCTGGCAGCGCATAGACGAATATCTGGTGCTGCTGAAGCGGCTGTGGTCGAACGACCGGCCCTTCGACCACGAAGGAACGTTCTACAGCATCAAGGGCGGCTACGTGCCGCGCAAGGGACCGCACGGCGCCGACCTGGTCATCCGCATGGGCGGGCAGTCCGGAACGGCACTCAAAGTTGCCGGCCGGCATGCCGATGTCTTTGAATTGGCGCCGGGCTCGATCGATGAGATCCGGCAATTGATGGAGCGGGTGCGCCGCTCCGCCGCCGAACATGGCCGGGCCGGCAAGCTGCGCTTCGCGCTTCCGGTCGGGATTCACCAAGGTGCTTCCGCCTCCGGCCACAAGGCAGTCGATGTTGCCGGGCCGCCAGCCCAGGCCGCCCTGTCGCTGCTTGCCTATGCAGCCCTCGGGATCGATGAATTCATGATTGTCGGCGTCGACACGCCGCGTGAGATCGCAACGGTCGGCCGGGAAACCATCGCCCTGCTGCGCAATTCGCTGGCGCGTCGCGAACACGAGGCATTCCAGCCTGGGGCATATGCGTCTCGTGCAGGATTGGAGACGCGCGCAACGGGCTGAGTTCTGGCCTACGGAATGAAAGCTATTCCGGTAACGCCGAGATCCTTCACACCCCCCTCTGTCCTGCCGGACATCTCCCCCGCAAGGGGGGAGATCGACAGCTTCACCCGCAGCGCTCGTCTTGCCACGTTGGCGATTAGTGAAAGCCGAGATGACAGCCAATCTCCCTCCTTGCGGGGGAGATGGCCGGCAGGCCAGAGGGGGGTGCTGTCCCGCCGGCATTGATCTTGGCGCCCTAACTCGCCATGCCCGACAATCGCGACAGGCCTTCAATGACAGCGCTGGAATCAGCGAGCGCGCCAAAGACGCCATCCTCAACCGTCACCATGTGAAGCGCTGCTTCGTGCGCTTGTCTGTCGCCGCTGGCGCAAGCGTCCGAGATCGTCAGGCATTGGAAATTCCGGTCGCAGGCTTCGCGCAGCGTGGTGTGGACGCAGACATCCGTCGTGCATCCGGAAAACATGAGATGCGTGATGCCTTGCGCGCGCAGGACAAGCTCGAAATCCGTATAAATGAAGGCGCTGTTGCAGGTCTTGTCGACAATGATGTCCTGCGGGGCCACATTGATCTCCGGAACGATCTGGAACCCCGTGCCCGAGCGCAGCAGGATATCGGTGCCGTCGAGACCGGCGCGCTTGCGGCGCCATTTTTCGTAAGGCGTCATATCGGCCATATCGGCCCGATAGCCCTGCCTCGTGTGGATGACCCTGACGCCGGCCTTGCGCGCGGCCGCGATCAACCGGCTCACCGTCGGCAGGATCGCCCTTAGAGGCGACGGGTCATAGCCCTGCCTGGCGAAGTAGCCTGATGTCGAAAGGAAATCCTGCTGCAGGTCGATGACGATCAGCGCGGTGTTTTCGGCCACCAGCCTGCCGTCATAGGGGAAATCGAAGGGCGTTGCCTTGATCATCCGGGGCTCCCTGCTTTGGGCCGCCACCATAGTGGATCAGCGCGACGACACCAGATGCTGGGCGTCGTGCAGGCGCCGATAGATACCGCCGGCGCGGAGCAGTTCGCTGTGCGAACCCTGTTCGACGACGCCGGACTCCGAGACGACGACGATGCGGTCGGCGCCGCGGATCGTGGCCAGCCGGTGTGCGATGACCAGCGTGGTCCGGCCCTCGGCAAGTTCGGCCAACGACTTCTGGATTTCGCGCTCGGTCTCGGTGTCGAGCGCCGACGTCGCCTCGTCGAGGATGAGGATCGGCGGGTTCTTCAGGAACATGCGGGCGATCGCCAGCCGCTGCTTCTGGCCGCCCGACAATTTTACGCCGCGCTCGCCGATGATCGTGTCATAGCCGGCCGGCAGGCCCGATATCATGCCGTCGAGCTGCGCCCGCCGCGCGGCATCGGTGATGGCCTCGTCGGAGGCGCCGAGACGGCCATAGGCGATGTTTTCGCGGATCGAGCCGCCGAACAGGAAGACATCCTGCTGGACGATGCCGATCTGGCCGCGCAGCGAAGCGAGCGTCATGTCCCTGATATCGATGCCGTCGATGCTGATCCCGCCGGCGCTGACCTCATAGAAACGCGGCAGCAGCGAGCAGATGGTAGTCTTGCCGGCGCCCGACGGTCCGACGAAGGCGATGGTTTCGCCGGCGTGAATGGTGAGATCGATATCCCTGAGCACCGGCTTGCCGTCGCCATAGCCGAAGCTCACACCGCGATATTCGATGTCGCCCTTGAGGCCGCTTACGGTCACGGCACCTGGCCGGTCGGCGATGTCGGGTTCGGTGTCGAGCAACTCGGTGTAGCGGCGGAAGCCGGCAATGCCTTTTGGATAGGTCTCGATCACCGAATTGATCTTCTCGATCGGCCGCACGAAGACGCCGACCAGAAGCAGGAAGCCGACGAAGCCGCCATTGCTCAGGCCTCCCGTAATGACGAGGTAGCTGCCGGCGATCATGACCACGAGCTGGATCAGCCTTATGCCCATATAGTTCAGCGAATTGCTGGCCGACATGATGCGGTAGGCGTCGAGCTTGGTCTGGCGGTAGCGCTGGTTGTCATGCGCGAACAGCGTGCGCTCATGCTCCTCGTTGGCGAAGGCCTGGACGACGCGCATGCCGCCGACATTCTCCTCGATGCGGACGTTGAAATCGCCGACACGCCGGTAGAGCGCCTGCCAGTTGCGCTCCATGCGGTCGCCATAGCGCATCGTCACCCAGGCGATCAGCGGCACGATCACCGCCGTGATCAGCGCCAGATGCATGTTGACGGTGAACATCAGCACGAAGGCGCCGGCGAAGGTCATGATGGCGATGAACAGGTCCTCGGGACCGTGATGGGCGATCTCGCCGATTTCCTCGAGGTCCTTGGTGACACGGCCGACGAGATGGCCGGTCTTGTGGTTGTCGTAGAAGCGGAACGACAGCTTCTGCAGATGGTCGAAACTCTTGCGCCGCATCTCGGTCTCGATGTTGATGCCGAGCATGTGACCCCAATAGGTGACAACCGCCATCAGCACCGTGTTGAGCAGATAGATCACCAGCAGCCCGGCCGACGCGATGATGATCAGCGTCCAGTCCTGCTGCGGCAGCAGCTGGTCGACGAAGGTGCGGACCGCCATGGGAAAGCCGAGTTCGAGCAGACCGGCCAGCACCGCGCAGGAGAAGTCGAGCGCGAACAGCCCCTTCCAGGGCGCGTAATAGGAAAGGAAACGTCTGATCATCGAGGTGAACCGCAAGCTGTTTTGATGGACGCGGCGAGGGCGCCGGCCGCCATCGATGGGCGCTGCTTACAATCGGCAGGGCAGGGCCGGCAATATGCCAGGGCCGACTTCATTGCCTGCCTTTCCACATCAGCGCCATGAAATAGGGGCCGCCGACGAAGGCGGCGATGAGGCCGGCCGGCACTTGCCAGGGAAAGATCAGCGTCCGGCCTGCCCAGTCGGCGGCAACGAGGATCAGCCCGCCTGTCATGGCGGAGGCCAGAAGCTGCGGCACGGCGCGGCGGAAGCCGAGCATGCGTGCGAGGTGCGGCGCCATCAAGCCGACGAAGCTCAGCGGGCCGATGACCAATGTCGCGGTTGCGGTGGCCAATGCGGTGAGCGCAAGCAATGTGGCGCGAACACGTCCCAGTCGCAGGCCAAGGCCACGCGCGGCGGTTTCGCCGAGCGGCATGATGTCGAGCCAGCGCGCGGTCAGCGGCGCCAGCGCGAGGACGGCGACCGCGATCGTTGCTGCGGTGAGGGCATCATTGGGTGTTGCGCGATAGGTCGATCCCGACAGCCAGGTGAGCAGGAAGTCCATGCGCGGATCGCCGCTGGCCAGAAGCAGCGCGGCGAAGGCGGACGCGACCGTCGCAACGGCGACGCCGGCAAGCAGCAGCCGTTCCGGCGACAGGGCATTGCGCCGCCCGGCCAAAACAACGATCGTCAGCGCCAGCATGGCGCCGGCGAGGGCGGCGCCGAGCATTGCCGCGCGGTCGAAGCCGTCGCTGAGCAGCAGCAGCGCCAGCACGCCGAAAGAGGCGCCGCCGGAAATGCCCAGGACCTCGGGCGCGGCCATCGGGTTGCCGGTCATGCGCTGCATCAGCGTGCCGGCGACGGCGAGCAGGACGCCCGCCGACAGGGCGACGACGACGCGAGGCGCGCGCAGGGCAAGCAGCTCGGTCAAATCCGCGGATGCGATCCAGTGCCAACCGCCTGCGGCACGGCCAAAGCCGATGGCGAGGACAACCGCGAGGATAAGCGCCAGCAGGCCCGCGATCAAAGGCAGGCCGTTTGTCGGCAGGCGTACCGACGACATCATGTCGGCTTGCCTTTCGGGAGTGGTTCGCATTCGCGGCAACAGGAACAGCAGCAGCGGTGCGCCGAGCAAAGCGGTCGCGGTGCCGGCGGGGATTTCGCCGGCGAACGGCAGATGCTGCACCAGCCGGTCGGTGAGCCAGAGCAGGGCGCCGCCGACCAGCGGCGACCAGACCAGGCGGCGGCCAAGCGTGCGCGCTCCGGCCAGCCGCGCCAGCGCCGGGGCGGCGAGCGCCACGAAACCGATGACGCCCACCTCGGCGACGACCAGCGCGCTGAGCGAGACGGCGACAGCCATGCCGGCAAGGCGGATGACGGCCGGCCGGGTGCCGAGCGATGCCGCACCGTCGTCGCTGAGATCGAGCAGGCGGAGCGGTCGCCAGAGCAGGAACGCGGCGCAGATGCCGGCCAGCAGCCACGGCGCCAGAACAACGACCGCCGCGTCGCCATTCTGCACCAGCGAGCCGCTCTGCCAGATGAACAGCTCCTCGGTGTATTCGCGGTTGAGCGCCATCAGCAGCGCGCCGGCCGAGCCGAAAGTGAGGCTGACGACGAGGCCGGCGATGATGATCGACACTGGCGAAAAGCTGCGCCCGCGCGCCAGTGCGAAGACGGCTGAGGTGGCGAGCGCGCCGCCGGCCAGCGCCACACCTTCGCGGCCGCCCTCCAGCAGCCATGGTGCATAGAGGGTGGCTGCTGCCAAAGCGAGGCTCGCTCCCGCATTGGTGCCGATCGTGGTCGGCTCGGCCAGCGGATTGCGCAGCACATGCTGCATGATGGCACCGGCGAGACCAAGTGCAGCGCCGGCCAGCATGCTGACGGCGACACGCGGCAGGAAGGCATAGCGATACAGCAACTGCGCTGGATCGGATGTGTCGGGGGCGGTGAGCGCCTGCCACCACAGGTGCGTAGGCAGAAGGTGGATGAGATCGAAAACGGTCAGCATCAGCGCCAGGCCTGCGGGCACGGCCGCCAGCAGGATAAGCGCACCGATGCCGTCGCGCTGTCGCGGCAGGGACATTGCCTGGGAGATCATGCCGCTGCCATGAATTCGGCGAAACGCCCGGCGGCGGCAAGACCACCGAACGGCCAGACCGGCGGAATGGTCCGCACCCGGCCGCTCCTGACGCAAGGCAGATTGGCCCAGAGCGAGCTGCGGGCAATCCTGATCCTGACGTGCGGCGGGATCGGATCGAGCGAGATCAGTTGCGCCTCGCCGACGGCGACCAGTTCCTCGATGCCGACCGTGGAGAAGCCCCATTCATTGGTGGCGGTGGTCCAGGCGTTGACGAGGCCGAGCCGGTCGAGGACATCCTGCAGCAGGCTGCCGGCGCCGTAGACGCGGACATGCCGATCGTCGAACATGCTGACGACGCAGACCGGTTTCTGCACCGCCCGCTCCAGCTTGGCACGCGCTTGGGCGATCGAGGCTTCGATGCGCCCGACAAGGTTTCCTGCTTCCGTCCTGCGGCCAAGCATGTCGCCAAGCTGCAGCGTCACCTGTTGCGCCTGCGCGTAAGGTGGAGCCTTGCCGCTGTAGAACGGCACGTTGAAGGTCGGCGCCAATCTGGTGAAGCTGTTCTCGTCCAAGCCATAGCCATAGGCGCCGACGATCAGGTCGGGCCGCAATTCCCGGAGCAGTTCGAGATTGGGTTCGCTGCGCGATCCCAGGTCGACGGTGGCCTGCGGCAGTGCCGGGCCCTGGACCCAGTCGCCATAACCCCTGATGTCGCCGACGGCGAGCGGCGACAGGCCGAGCGAGACCACGATTTCGGCCGACGTCCATTCCAGGCAGACGACGCGGGCAGGTGCCGCGCGTGCCATGCCGCCCGGCAAAGCGAGGCCGGTCGCGGCGAGGCCGGCAAGATACTGGCGCCGTGTCAGCGCCGCCATTTTGGGTCGGCCCGCCACCTTGCTTCTACCATGTGTATTTCACCGAACCGTTGATCCTGCGGCCCTCGCCGTAGAAGCAGCCGAAGCCCGAGGAGAAGCAGGAGGCGACGTAGCGTTTGTCGAACAGATTGCTGGCATTGAGGCTGAGCGTGGCGTTCTGCCAGGCGTAATGCACCGCCGCGTCGGCGAGCACGACCGATGGAACCTTGAAGCTGTTGGCGTCGTCGCCATAGGTCGAGCCGACATAGCGGACGCCGGCACCCAGGCCGAGACCTTCGAGCTTGCCGCTCATGAAGGTGTAATTGGCCCAAAGCGATGCGGAATGGGCCGGCACGCCGAAGGGCATGTTGCCTTCGTTGCTGACCCAGACGCCGTTGACGTCTTCGACAGCGGTCGCCTTGGTGATCTTGGTGTCGAGGTAGGTGTAGGCCGCTCTCAGATCGAGGCCCGCATCCAGGCTCGCCACGGCTTCCAGTTCCACGCCGCGCGAACGGATCTCCCCGGTCTGGAACAGATCGTTGGGTGAGCCCTCATTGCCGGAACGCACGACATTCTGCCGGGTCAAGTCGAAAACTGAGGCCGTGATGAAGGAATTCCAGCCGGTCGGCTGGTACTTCAGCCCGATCTCGTATTGTCTGCCGGTCTCGGGCACGAACAGATTGCCGTCGCTGTCGGCGCCCGCCACCGGCTGGAACGATTCGGAATAGCTGACATAGGGCGCAAGCCCGTTGTCGGCGAGGTAGACGAGCCCCGCCCGGCTGGTGAAGGCGTTGTCCTTCTGCTCGGGAATGTAGCCACCGGCCAGATTGTCGTAGACCTTGGCGTCCGACCGATCCTGGCGGCCGCCAAGGGTCAGCCGCCAGTTGCCGAGCTTGATCTGATCCTGCGCATAGAGGCCAACTTGCTGCTGGGTGGTGTCGGTATCGGTGTAGGGCGTCAGATCACCGATCTTGTAGCCGTAGACCGGATCGAAGACGTTGAAACCGTCCTCGACGGTCCCTTCCGAGGCATAGTCGCGGTAAGTATAGCGTTTGTAGTCGAGGCCGACGAGCAGCGTGTGGGCAAGCGGCCCGGTGTCGAAATCGGCTTGTGCCTGGTTATCGATGGTGACGCCGCTGAGCTTGGTGCCACCGGCATCTGCATAACGGTAGTAGTCGCCGCTTGAAGGTTCCAGGCCGTTCGAGTCCGTCAGTCCGCCACCAAAGACGCCTTCCTCGGTGTGGGTAAGGTGGACGTAGCGGGCATGCTGTCGAACCTGCCAGGTTTCGTTGAAACGGTGATCGAATTCGTAGCCGATCGAGGCCTGGTCGTTGTTGTAGGAGTCGAAGCCGGGTTCGCCGACGAACATGCTGTTCGGCAGGTACTTGCCGTCCTTGCCCGGTATGACCGTGCCGTAGGCAGGCAGATACTGCATCGCCCATCCCGAGCGATCGCGCTGATAGTTGGCGAGGATGGTCAGGCTGGTGTCGGCATCTGGCTGCCAGGTGATCGCCGGCGCGATGAAGATGCGGTCGTCCTTGACGAAATCGGTCTGCGTGTCGCCCATGTGAGCGGCACCGGTGAGGCGAAACAGCAGCGACTTGTCGGCGTTCACGGCACCGCTGAAGTCGAACTTGCCTTCATACCGGTTGAAGCTGCCACCACCGAATTCGACCTCGCGCAGGTTTTCCTGGGTTGGCCGTTTGCTGACATAGTTGATGATGCCGCCGGGGCTTGCCTGGCCATAAAGCACCGACGCCGGTCCGCGCAGCACCTCGTAGCGTTCCGCGCCATAGGAATCGAGTGCGGTGAACAGGGTGAAATTGCTCTCCTTGAGCTGCAGCCCGTCCCTGTAGAAGACGCCGCTGGCGTTCGAAATGCCGCGCAACTGCAGGCCGAGGCCGCGATTGTCGGTGCCGTAGAGATTGCCGGTGGCGCCGGGTGTGTAGCGCAACGCGCTGTTCAGGCTGTCGACGGCTTGCGCTTCCATCTGGTCCCTGGTGATGACCGATATCGATTGCGGCGTCTCGATCAGCGGCGTGTCGGTCTTGGTGCCGGTGGAGCCCTTGGTGGCAACGTAGCCCTTGACCGGCCCGAAAGCGCTTTCGACACGTTCCTGGACGTTGATCGGGTCCAGGGTGGTGGTGACCGTCTCCTGGGCCAGTGCATGGCCGCAGCCAAGCAGGGCCGGCAGCGACACCGTTGCGATCAGCAGGCGCTTGCGCGCCATCCGGTTCTGCCAAATCGGTCCATGTCCTGAAATCATCCGGTGCGCCTCCTGTTTCCCAATTCCGTGCCGATATCGCCGGTCGCGACGATTTGTTGATCGTTGCAGTCATCTTCAATGTTGACTAGTAAGGTCATGTTTCATAGTCAACCGGGCATGACCTGTCGAAAGCCGGAATCTGGAAATGCGGGCGGCCGCACTGGAGAAAAGCCATGAGCATGGCTGGAATTGATGCCCAGACTGCCTTCCATATCGATGCCGTACGCTTTGCCGTCGGCGAGCGGACGCTGCTCGGTCCGGTTTCGCTCGAACTGGAGCGCTCGCGCGTCTATGGGCTGATCGGCCACAATGGTTCGGGCAAGTCGACGCTTATCAAGCTCATGGCGCGCCAGCAGCCGGCGAGTTCAGGCGCCATCACTTTCGCCAGGCGTCCGTTGCCGCAATGGGGTGCCCGCGAATTTGCCCGCGCGCTTGCCTATCTGCCGCAGACGACGCCTGCGGCGACCGGCCTGACCGTGCGCGAACTGGCGACGCTCGGGCGCTATCCCTGGCATGGCGCGCTTGGCCGTTTCCGCGCCGAGGACAGGCAGCATGTCGAGGAGGCGCTGGCCCTGACCGATATGGAGGGTTTTGCCGACCGGCTGGTGGACGAATTGTCGGGCGGCGAGCGCCAGCGCGCCTGGCTCGCCATGCTGGTGGCGCAGAACGCCGGCGTCATGCTGCTCGACGAGCCGATCTCGGCACTCGACATCGCCCATCAGGTCGAGGTGCTCGGGCTGGTCAAGGAGCTCAGCCGCAAACGCGACCTATGTGTCGTCGTCGTGCTGCACGATCCCAACATGGCGGCGCGCTACTGCGACGAACTGATCGCGCTGAAGGACGGCAAGCTGCTGACGCGCGGCACGCCCGGCGAAATCATGCGCAGCGATGTGCTGAAAGGCATTTTTGGTGTGGAGATGGGCGTGTTCGCGCACCCCGTCACCGGCCAGCCTGTCGGCTATGTGCAGTGACAATATCTGATGCGGCGGCGGGAAATAAAAGGCGGCAGGCCGCTGTGAGAACAAGGAAGAAGCTGTTGTCGAGAACTGGTTTGTTGGCGGCGTTGGTCGCATCCGTCATCCTGTCGGCCGGCAGCGCGATGGCCCAGGAGCAACCCGCCGGTGCCGCGCCGGCGATCGAAACCCCCGCCGTGCCCGCAGCCCCAGCGCCGATTGCACCCGCACCCGCCGCACCGGCGGTCGCTCCGCCGGCCACGATGGCGCCTTCGCAGCCAGGCACGCAGCCGAATACGGCCGCGCCGGCCGAGACCGGACCTTCGACGGCGATGGAGATGACCTTGCCGCATGACCTGTCGCCATGGGGCATGTTCATGGCGGCCGATATCGTCGTCAAGGCAGTGATGATCGGGCTGGCCTTTGCCTCCCTCGTCACCTGGACGATATGGTTGGCCAAGTCGCTGGAGCTTTTCGGCGGCAAACTGCGCATCCGTCGCGCCGTGCGGGCGATCAGCGAGGCCGCCACGCTGAAGCAGGCCAGCCGTACCCTCGACCGCAGCGGCGGCCCCGGCGCGCTGCTGGTGCGGGCGGCCGAGGAGGAGACCGCACTCTCGGCCGGCGCGCTCGATCATGTCTCGGGCGACGGCCTCAAGGAACGGGTCACGTCGCGCCTGTCGCGCATCGAGGCGGCGGCGGCGCGGCGCATGTCGCGCGGCACTGGCGTGCTGGCGACGATCGGCTCGACAGCGCCCTTCGTCGGCCTGTTCGGTACGGTCTGGGGCATCATGAACGCCTTCATTGGCATCTCGCAGGCGCAGACCACCAATCTCGCCGTGGTCGCGCCGGGTATCGCCGAGGCGCTGCTGGCCACCGCGATGGGCCTGGTCGCGGCCATACCGGCCGTTGTCATCTACAACGTCTTTGCCCGCTCGATAGCCGGCTATCGGCAGATCCTCGCCGATGCCGCCGCCGGGGTCGAACGGCTGGTCAGCCGCGACCTGGACTTCCGCACCGTTGCGCCGGCAACGCCACTGGCGGCGGAGTAGGCGCCATGGGAAGCAGAATCCGACAGGCCATGGATGATGATCTCGAGGAAAGCCACGAGATCAACGTCACCCCGTTCATCGATGTCATCCTGGTGCTCTTGATCATCTTCATGGTCGCGGCACCGCTGGCCACGGTGGATGTCAATGTCGACCTGCCTGGTTCGACGGCAACGCCCGCACCGAGGCCCGAGACACCGCTGTTCCTGACGCTGAAGGACGATCTGACGCTGGCGATCGGCAATGACAGCGTGCCGCGCCCGGCTTTCGCCACGACGCTGGACGCCAAGACCAAGGGCGACAAGCAGACGCGCATCTTCCTGCGCGCCGACAAGGCGGTCGCCTATGGCGACCTGATGGAGGCGATGAACCTATTGCGCGGTGCCGGCTATCTGAAGATCGCGCTGGTCGGCCTGGAGACGGCTCCCGCGTCCAATTCTCCGGCGCCCGCAGCCACGGGTGCGCCGACGCCATGACGCAGGCGGTCGCTGTGCCCTCGGTCCAGTTGTCGCGCTTCGGTTGGCGCGACCTTGGCTTGTGGGCCGGTGCTGCCGCGCTGGTCCTTGGAGCCCATGTCGCGGTCGCCTATGCAGTGCAGAACCTCACAATGGTCACCGAAGCGGATGGCGGTCCCCCCCCCGCGCAGATGATCGAGATGGCACCGATGGTGGTGATGCCGGCCGTGGAAGAACAGGTCGCCGCGCTGGATGCGGTGACGCCAGATCAGACCGAACCGACACCGACGACCGAGCCGACACCTGAAGAACCGGTCGAAAAGGCGGAGCCGGTTGTCGAGCCGCCGGAAGCGGTCGCGCCAGACGAGACCCAACCCACCCAGACCGAAACGGCTGAAGAGGTCGATCAGCCGCCGCCGGACGAGGTCGTCCCGGATGTTGTCGAGGCTGTCACGCCAGACGTCGTCATTCCCTTGCCGCAGCCGAAACCGGTCGAAGCTGTCAAAGACAAGAAACCGGTCGCGGCCAAGGCGAAAAAGCCTGTCGAGAAGCCCAAGCCGCGGCCTAAGAAGGAGAAGGCGCCCCCGCCGAAGACGGCAACCGCCGCCAGCGCCGACGCACGGCCTGCGGCCAGGACCGCCGCGCCGAAGTCGGCGGAATCGACGTCTCGCTCCGGCGACTCCAGCAAATGGGACTCCCGTCTGGGCGCCTGGATCAAGCGGCACACGCGCTATCCCAGCTCTGCCAAGGCCCGACGCGTCGAAGGCAGGCCGTATGTCGCCTTCACGGTCGACTCGTCCGGCCGGGTCCTGTCCGCCAGGCTCTCTCGTTCCTCGGGGGATGCGGATCTGGACCGTGCGGCGCTCGCCGTGCTGCAAGGCGCCACGGTGCCGGCACCGCCACCGGAACTTGGTTCGCGTCTGAGCCGTACAGCGCCGTTCGTGTTCAGCCTGCGCAACTAGAGCATTCACCGTTTCACGGAAACGGCGAGCTGCTCTAACTCTTTGTTTTGACGCAATTCTCTAGGGAAAGCGCTACGCGCTTTTCCCGGGAAAACCGCTTCACACTTTTCCTAGAATTGCTCTAGAGCCGAACTTGATCGGGCCGGCCTGTCAATAGGCCAGTGACAGGCTCAGGGCCTCGACCTGTTCGAGATAGAATCGGCATTTCGTGCGCAAGGGCCCGAGGCCCGGGTCATCGGCGCCGTTGATCTCGACGGTCTGCATCATGAAGTCGAAATGGGCGTGGAAAGCGTCCACTGTACCCCAGAGACTGTCGGCCTGGCAGCTGTCGGCAATCGCCATCGAGACGAGTTGGCGGGCCTCGACCCGCGCGGCGTCAGGCGACGGCGGCCGCCTGGCGATCAAGACGTCGAGCCGGCTGAAAATGCTTTCCCTGGCATCGACGCTTCTGATGTTGGCTATCATGTTCATGTGCAGGTCCCCCTTGGCATTCCAGACGCGCAATAGGTTCCGGTCCGAAATTGAAAAACTGGTGATCAGAGCATTTTCAGCGGCGCCAATGAACGCGTCGCGTTTGGGCGGGCGACATGCATCAAGCTTGAGCGACCGACCGCCGGTCCTGCGGGCAGGATGCAATCAGGGCCGGGATGGCGGTTGCATCGGAGGGGTGGCCCCTGATGATGTTGGCGACCTCGGCATCGGCCTGCTCGAACCAGTAGACCATGTCGGCGCGGCGCAGGTCCGTCGCGGCCTTCTTCAGCAAGGGCAGCAGGCTTTGCAACGCGCACAGTGTCTCCCACCGGTTTGGGGAGGTCGAGCCGGCCACCGCGCATGCGGCTGACGATTGCATGTCGCTACGCTCTCCGTGGCTGGACGGCCCGAGTGTCTTTTGCCTGCGCCTTGGGGTGCAGCGGGTTGCCGCTGAGCTGCGCATGCCTGGCCGGCCGTGCGCCGCGAAGAACGTCGAAGGCCTCTGCATAGGCCATGCCGAGCAGATAGGAGATCATCGGAAAACGGCTGGCTTCGGCCATTTGCACGAGCTCATTGGTCATCGACGAAATATATTGAAGACTATCGATTTCCGACTGGCGTAAGGATTGATTTGGCACGTGCTGCTCCTGTCTCTGGTTATACCTAGGGAACGCGTTACTGGCCGCGATGCACATAGTTGGTCGACTAATTGATGGATTGGCCCGCCGTCGAGGGATCTCTTTCCGGGGTCGAGAGGGTCAAGGCATAGATCGGTGCGTCGGTGAAACTGTCGAGACCAAGCAGCCGCTTGATCGCGGAATGACTGAGCGCGGCTGTCGGACACGCCGACAGGCCATGGTTGGTCGCCGCCAGCATGATGTTCTGGCCGATATGGCCGGCCTCGATCAGCACGACACGATAGGCGTTGGCGTCCTCATATTTCCACATCGTGCGATCGAGCCTGGCGCAAAGCAGGACCAGGCACGGCATGGCGTCGGCCCACTCCTGTCCGCCGACCAGTTCGGAGATCTTCGGCAGATGGTTTGCAGAAATCCTGCCAAGGTCGTGATCCGCGGCGGAATAGTGATAGACACCGGGTTCGAGGCCATCGACGCCGAGCGCGACCACATAGGCCTCATAGGGATTTCGCGCGCCGCCTGAAGGGGTCATGCCGAGCGGCAGGGTGCCAACGCAATTGGCGGTCTCGCCGATGATGCCGAGCCCTGCGAACAGGCAATCGGAAAGCTGTTTGGCCGTGATGGTGGGCTGAGCCGCCGTGCGGTTGGTGCGGCGCCGCGCCATCAAGCTGAGAAGTTCATTGTCTTCCAGTGCATTCGGCAGCTGGATGGCGCCCGCGGAATTCTTGAGCATGAGGTTCGGCTGCGGCGTATGGCCGGCGCGTTCTATCTGCCGCTCTTCCGCTTGCTCGATGGTCATGTATTCGCTGTCCTGGACGCAGAAATGCATCAGCGCCGTCGGAAGCCCCCAACTCCATTGTCCTGAAAACTGTTCCTCCTGCTCGGCGAGAGGCGATCCGGCTGTGACCAGCGCGGAGAAATCGAGCAACTGGGGAACGACAGCCTTCAACTCGGACTTCGACCATCCATGGGCGCGGGCAATGTCCGCCGTCGATGCCCATTTGTCCCACGATGCGAGAAGGCCGACCATCTCGGGGCTGCATTCAAACACGCTTCTGGTCAGGAAGTTGCATGCCGTGACCTTGTTCGGTCCGGGGTAGAAAACAAGCGTTTTCGAAGAGCGCATTTTCATGAAGCTGGTTGCCATCTGCGGAGCCGAGGCGCCGACAAGCAAGACGCTCGTCGGCGCAGAACGGCTTCAGCGCTTGTTGTAGTGCATGCCCTGCGAAAAGAAGACGGTCTGCGTGCCGGCGGCAATCGTCAGCTTCGGAGCATTGGTCACTTTCTTGGCCATTTTCATCCCTTTCCTGACCCCGATTGGGATCCGTTGAAAGACCCCCAGAACGGGATCCGCGTGAAGAAAGGTAAGGTCGGAAGAGTTAATGGTTTGTTAAAATTATAGTAAAACCACGAGCCTAAGACGGACCCGTGGATTATCTTTCCTGGCATTAAAGTGTAAAATATCGATTTTATTCAGATACAGAGTAGACAATCGTTGGCATACGCTTTATCGGCGTACGCTTATTCTTATTCGGCGTAAGACACGGCGATCCGAGGGGTTAGCCCAACCCATCCCGGGTGAGGCTGACAACCAGTTGATCGACGCCCGGATCGTCGAGATTGATGACATGCGCCATGCTGATGGCATCCCTTGGGTGGATGTTGGCGATGTCGCGCCGCATGATGACGGACACGAATGCCGGGCCGGCCTCCGTCAGTAGCATGGCCTTGCCCATCAGCACCGGTTCGGAGATGGGAGCCCATTGCACGGAGATCAGCGACGGCTCTCCGGTCTGGCGGCGATTGATGCCGCTGAAATAAATCCAGTTCAGCCGCGAGATCGCCACGCCATAGTGATTGCCGCGCGCCCGTGCCCAGGTCGATCCCCGGCGCTCCGACCATCCGGTGACCCTTCGGAAGGTGACCAGTTCGGCTTCGCGCCTCACGAAGGTCACCGAGCGCATCAGGAGGTCGAGGCGGCCTGGGATCGAGAAATAGGTGAAATAGGTGCCGCCCGCGATCGAAGGACTGGGAGGGCGGATCATCTGGTTGAACAGGCTCTCGGAAACCGGCGGCAGGCCACGCATCGCTGGCTCGGGTGCGCCGGGATCCTGGTACAGTTCGGCCTCGTCGATCCGAAAGTAATCGCATATCAGCTTGGCGGTGGCCTTGTTGGGAACGGTCTGCCCTTGCAGGTAGCGTTCGAACTGCGTGCGGTTGATGTGCAGCTCACGGCACACCGCACTTACGGAGGCATGTTCCTTGCATAGCCGTCTAAGGTTTACAGCGAGATTCTCGCGAATTGACACGTCTTTGCTTCCGCAGGCGGATTTTTCATTTCGACTCGAAATCGATATAGCGCCTCCGGTCGCCCCCGCCGAAACGCCCTGGTCACAACGCACAGAAAAACTGATTTGGTAACGTCAATTTAGTGGGGTGGTTTCCAAAAAAAACGGAAACAATCGGTGAGCGCTTCCGCCATAAGTCCAATTGACAAAAATTTTGCCGGATATTGCGAAATAGGCGATGTAGCGCGGCCTTTTAAGGTGCGCTGGGCATAGCAATGCTAACGCGGGGCAAGCCGGGACGAGCGTCGCGGACCGCATCTGGCGCGGAGAGTGGAGAATTATTCCACTGGTGGAGCTGAGGAGGATCGAACTCCTGACCTCGTCATTGCGAACGACGCGCTCTCCCAGCTGAGCTACAGCCCCGTCCAGCGGATGGGCGCATTTATCGGGCGCCGCGGTTTCCTGTCAAGGCGGAGGTTTGCCGAAATCCAGTGCCGTCAAGCGTCGAGCTGGCGCCGGCGGAAAGCGGCCCTTGCCGGTTTTGTGTAGTCGTGCCTTCGTTGGGGTGTCGCGACATGCAGCCCTACAGGTCCGACCGAGCCGGCATTGGCGCCCCACAGAAAGGCGGCCCTTGCCGGTTTCGCGTGCAATGGCTACATGTCGGCAACAATTGGAGACCGGCATGCTCGCCCTCATTCAAACAATCGTCATGGCGCTTGACCTCTACTGGTGGATCATCATCGCCTCGGCGATCTTTTCCTGGCTCTACGCCTTCAACGTCGTCAATTCGAAGAACCAGTTCGTCGGCAGCATCGGGAACATGCTCTACCGGCTGACCGAGCCGGCGTTGCGGCCGATCCGCCGCTTCATGCCGGACCTTGGCGGCATCGACATCTCGCCGATCATCCTGCTTCTGATCCTGTTCTTCCTGCGGCAGTTTCTGCTCACCACGGTGGCGCCTCTGATCCTGTGAGCAGGATGACCTTATGAGCACGCCGTTTCGCCTGCGCGAAAACGGCGCCGAGCTGTTTGTCCGGCTGACGCCAAAAGCTGCGCTGGACAGGCTCGAAGGCTTCGAGGCCACGGCGGACGGGCGAAGCCATCTGAAAGCGCGCGTCCGCGCCGTACCGGAAAACGGCAACGCCAATCATGCGCTCGAAAAGCTGCTGGCCAAGGCTCTGGGCGTGCCCGGGTCCGCTGTCTCGGTTGTCGCTGGCGGCACCGCGCGGCTGAAGACCGTGCGCATTGAAGGCGATCCGGCGACGTTGGCGAATAGCATCGAGGCGCTCGGCCATCAGTCCTGATGTCCTTGTCGGAGGGTTCAATCGCCCAATGGCAAACGCGGATCGTCGACTTTCAACGTGTTCACGCTCTGCTTGATGCGGCGCAGATTCTCCAGAACCCTTGGTCCGCGCGTCTCGGCGACCGAGGTGACGATCATGTCGACGATCGACAGCAGCGCATAGCGCGACGATGTCGGCTTGTAGATATTGCCGTCCTCGAGCGACTGGAAATGGATGACCGTGTCGGCGACCTTGGCGAGTGCGGAGTCCGGCGGGGTGATGGCGATCGTGGTGGCGCCATATTGCTGGGCGACCTGCACCGCATCGATGACCGATCGCGCATAGCCGGAGACAGAGAAGGCGATCAGCGTGGTGTCAGGGGTGGCGACGGCGGCGTACATGCGTTGCAACTGTCCGTCGATCTGCGCCAGCACCGACACGCCAAGCCTGAACAGCCGGTTCTGCATTTCGGTCGCCATCATGGACGAAATGCCACCGGAGCCGATGCACAGCACATTACCGGAAACAGCGATGCGTGCGGCGACGGCGACCAGCGTCGTCATGTCGAGGTTTTCGCTGGCGCGCTGGATGGCCGATATCGCCGCTTCGGTGATGGCGGAAGCGATGCGCTGTTCGCGGGCATCGCGGCTCAACGGTTCCGGCGACAGATACTGGCCGCCGATGGCGATGGCCTGCGCCAGATAGAACTTGAAGTCGCGCAGGCCCTCGCAGCCGAGATTGCGGCAGAACCGCGTCACCGTTGGCTCACTGACGCCGACGCGGGCGGCAATTTCCGAGATCGCTGCCTTGGAGACGAAATCGAGGTCTGCCAAGACGAAGCCGGCCAGCTTGCGATCCGACTTCGTTCCGTCCTGCGACATCAGCTGCAGGCGCGTGATGATGTCGGCCGGCGTCTTCATGCTGCTATTTTCATAGAGGCAGCCCCGTCGCCTTGTCGAACAGATGGATGTTGCCGGGATCGACCGAGACCGGGAGCAGGTCTCCCGGCCTGACCGGCACCCTGTCACGGAACACGGCACGTACCGTATCAGCACCGATAGCGCCGTAGACATGGGTTTCGGAGCCGGTGGGCTCGACGACATCCACCCTGATCGCCATCGCGTCGACAGCCTCGCCGATGACAAAATGCTCGGGCCGGATGCCAGCCTCCACCGCGCTGTCCGCCGGCACCTGTTTGCCGGCAAGCGCAAGCCGCCCGCCACCGGCCGATTCGAACCAGGTTTTCTGAGCTGCCGCCTTGAGCGAACCGGACACAAAGCTCATCGACGGGGAGCCGAGGAAACTAGCCACGAACTTGTTGGCCGGCCTGTCATAGAGCTCCAGCGGCGCCCCCACCTGCTGGATCCTGCCGCGGTCCATCACGACGATGCGGTCGGCCATCGTCATGGCCTCGATCTGGTCGTGGGTGACGTAGACGATCGTCGATTTCAGCCGCTGGTGCAGCGCCTTGATCTCGACGCGCATCTGCACGCGCAATTGTGCGTCGAGGTTGGACAGCGGCTCGTCGAACAGGAACACAGACGGTTCGCGTACGATGGCGCGGCCCATGGCGACGCGCTGGCGCTGGCCGCCCGACAGCTGGCGGGGATAGCGGTCGAGATAGGAGAAGAGATTAAGGACGCCGGACGCCTTCTTGACCTTCTCGTCGACCACCGTGCGCGTCTCACCGCGTATCTTCGGGCCAAAGCCGATATTGTCAGATGCCTTCAGATGCGGAAACAGTGCATAGGACTGGAACACCATGGCGATGTTGCGCTGCTGCGGCGGCAGCGCGTTGGCGCGCACGCCGCCGATCAACAGGTCGCCGGAGGTGATCGTCTCTAGGCCGGCCAGCATGCGCAGCAAGGTCGACTTGCCGCAGCCGGACGGGCCGACCAGCACGACGAACTCGCCGCTCTTGATATCGAGGCTGATGTTCTCGAGGATATTGTGCTGCCCGAAGGATTTCGACAGGTCGCGAAATTCGACGTCGGTCATGGTCACGCTCCCAGAATGTCGTCGATGAATGGCAGGCAACCGGCGGTCAGCCCCGCGTCCACGGGCATCACCACGCCTGTTATTCCAGATGCACGATCGGACGCAAGGAAAGCGACGGCTTCCGCGACTTCCGAAGCGTTGACGATGCGGCCGAGCGGATAGAGCCGCTGCAGCTTGCCGAGGATTTCGGGATCCTTGGCAAGGCGGTGGTCCCAGGCGGCGGTGCGGATCGATCCGGGGCAGACGACATTGGCGCGCAGGCCGCTGCGGCCGAGTTCGACGGCGATCGCCTTGGCGTAAGCGTTGATGCCGGCCTTGGCCGCGGCATAGGCGGGATTGCCGAAATGCGCGATGGCATTGACCGACGAGATGAAGACGACACTGCCGGAGCCGCGGCCGGCCATCGCCTTGACCAGCGGGTCGGCGAAGTTCATCACGCCGGTCAGGTTGAGGTCGAGTTCCTGCTCTATTCTGTCGGGATCGAGCGCCGAAATCGTCTCTGCGCGTGTCCAGCCGGCATTGTTGACGAGAATGTCGGGCACGCCATCGCGGTCGAGGATCGCAGCGATCGCCGTGGTTATCGACGCCTTGTCGAGAAGATCGAAGACGTGGCGGGAGGCAAAATGCGGGCTCTTCAACGCCTCGCTCGACTGGTCGCAGCCTATGACCCTGGCGCCCCTTTGCGCCATCAGCGCCACGATCGCCGTGCCGAGGCCGCCGCCAGCACCCGTCACCACGACAGTCTTGCCCTCGAACTCGGTCCTGCCTTCGAACTTGGCCCTGCCTTCGAACTCGGCCCTGCCTTCGAACTCGGATTGCGAAACCACCGTGCGTCATCCTCCGGGAGTTCTGACAGATCGTGCAAGGCCTAGGCCCGTAAATGTAATTAAGCAACAAAATAATCCGCTTGCAAGCCTTCAAATCATCGATAATGTAGGAAAGTCACATAATCTTCTGCTCCGGCAACGAAGAGGCGCGCAGGCGCAAAATCAAAATGGGAGAGATCAAATGAGCCTTGCAAAATGGACTGTCGGCCTGATGGCCGGAATGAGCACGCTGGCAATTGCGGCGCAGGCGGATGCGGGCGAGGTGCGGGTCACCGTGGCCGAGTACAGCGCCAAGACTGCTCCCTATTTCGCCGACGTCAAGAAGGAATTCGAGGCGGCGAACCCCGGCATCACCGTCAAGTTCGAAGTGGTGCCGTGGGATGTGCTGCTGCAGAAGCTGACCACCGACATCACCGCCGGCACCAATGCCGATCTGTCGATCATCGGCACGCGCTGGCTGATCGACTTCGTCCAGCAGGATGTCGCCGAGCCGCTCGACGGCTACATCAAACCCGACTTCAAGGACCGCTTCATCGATACCTTCCTGTCGCCCTCGATCATGGACGGCAAGACCTACGGCCTGCCGATCGCGGCCTCGGCGCGCGCCATGTACTACAACAAGGAGCTGTTCGAGAAAGCCGACATCGCCAAGCCGCCGGCAACCTGGACCGAGCTGCAGGACGATGCGCGCAAGATCAAGGCGTTGGGGTCCGGCACGTTCGGCTTCGGCCTGCAGGGCAAGGAGATCGAGACCGACGTCTATTACTATTATGCGATGTGGTCGCAGGGTACCGAAATCCTCAACAAGGACGGCACTTCGGGCCTGAGCACGCCAGGTGCGCTTGAGGCCGCCAAGCTCTATAAGTCGATGATCGACGAAGGCCTGACCGAACCCGGCGTCACCTCCAACAACCGCGAGGATGTGCAGAACCTGTTCAAGCAGGGCAAGGTCGGCATGATGATCACCGCACCCTTCCTGTCCAACCAGATCAAGGACGAGGCGCCCAACCTGAAATACGGCGTGGCGGCCATTCCGGCTGGTCCGACCGGCGCGCGCGGTACCTATGGCGTCACCGATTCCATCATCATGTTCAAGAACTCCAAGAACAAGGACGAGGCCTGGAAGCTGCTCGACTTCCTGTTCACCACGGAGCAGCGCGCCAAGTTCACACAGGGCGAAGGCTTCCTGCCGGTGAACAAGGAAGAAGCCAAGATGGACTATTACGTCAACAATGCCGATCTGGCGGCGTTCACCGCGCTCTTGCCCGACGCCCGCTTCGCGCCGGTCATTCCGGGCTGGGAAGAAGTCGCCCAGATCACGTCGGACGCCATGCAGAAGATCTATCTCGGCGGCGACCCCGAGGCAGGATTGAAAGACGCAGCAGCCAAGGCCAATGCAGTGCTGAAGAAGTAGGGCGTATCTCCCTGCGCCCGTGGCGCGCTCCACTCAGGCGGGGCGCGCCACCCCTTGGTTCCCGGCCCGGTGCGGCGGATCCGAAATTCGCATAAGCAGACCTTCTGATCCAGCGCACCGAGGTTGCAGGCCAGCAGATGCAAAATCGTTTCTTGCCCTATCTCCTGACCTTGCCCAGCCTGTTTCTGGCGGCGGTGGTCATCTTCTGGCCGGTCTGGGACCTGATCCAGATCTCGACGCATGAGGTCAGCCGCTTCGGCCAGCTTCGCGACTTCAACGACTTCGCCAATTTCGCGGCACTCGCTGCCGATCCCGATTTCACGGCCGCGCTCTGGCGCACCGGCCAATGGACGGTGATGGTGGTCGGCGGTGCGCTTCTCTTGTCGATCCCGGTGGCGATGATCCTCAACACCGATTTCTATGGCCGCGGCATCGCCCGCGTCATCATCATGCTGCCCTGGGCGGTGTCGCTGACCATGACCGCGGTGGTCTGGCGCTGGGCGCTGAGCGGCGAAAGCGGCATGCTCAATTCGGCGCTGATCGGCCTCGGGCTCATCGATCACAACATCCAATGGCTGGCGAGCGCCGAGACCGCTTTCCCGATGCAGGTGCTGATCGGTATCCTGGTGACGGTGCCGTTCACGACCACGATCTTTCTCGGCGGGCTGTCGTCGATTCCGGACGATCTCTACGAGGCGGCGGCGCTCGAAGGGGCGACGCCGCTGCAGCAGTTCCGCGAAATCACCTTTCCGCTCCTGAAACCGTTCATCAACATCGCCATCGTGCTCAACACCATCTACGTCTTCAATTCCTTCCCGATCATCTGGGTGATGACGCAGGGCGGCCCGGCCAACTCGACCGATATCCTGGTCACCCATCTCTACAAGCTGGCCTTCCGCATCGGCAAGCTGGGCGAAGCGTCGGCGGTGTCGCTGGTGATGTTCGCCATATTGCTGGTCTTCACCATGATCTATGTGCGGCTGGCGATGCGGGAGCAACGCACATGACGAGCAAGCTGAAGCGCTCCATCATCGCCTGGCTGCTGCTGGCGCCGCTGATCGTGGTGACGCTCTTTCCCTTCGCGGTGATGTTCCTGACCGCGGTCAAGCCGAGGCAGGAAGTGCTGTCGCCGACCTGGTGGCCGAGCGAATTCCGCTGGTCGAATTTTTCCGACATGTGGGTGGCGACCGGCTTCGGCCAGGCGCTGCTCAATTCGCTCTACGTGTCTGTGATCGCCACAGTCGGCGCCATCCTGATCTCGGTTCCGGCGGCCTATGCGATGTCGCGCTTCCGCTTTGCCGGCTACGGCGCCTTGCGCCAGTTCCTGCTGATTTCGCAGATGATCTCGCCGATCGTGCTGGTGCTTGGCCTGTTCCGGCTGATGGCGGCCTGGGGCCTGGTCGAGAGCACGACGGCGCTCGGCTTCATCTACATGGCCTTCAACGTCGCCTTCACGGTGTGGATGCTGCAGAGCTATTTCGACACCATTCCGCGCGATCTCGAGGAGGCGGCCTGGATGGAAGGCGCCGGCCGCTGGCTGACCTTGCGCAAGGTGTTCCTGCCGCTCTGCCTGCCGGCGATCGCGGTGACGGCGATCTTCACCTTCATCAATGCCTGGAACGAATTCGTCGTGGCGCTCACCATGTTGCGCAGCCAGGAAAGCTACACGCTGCCGATCCAGGTGTTCTCGCTGGTCGCCGGCCGCTACACCATCGAATGGCATCACGTCATGGCCGCCACGCTGCTGGCGACCTTGCCGGTGGCCATCCTGTTCATCTGGCTACAGCGTTATCTCGTTCGCGGGCTGGCGCTCGGAGCGGTCAAGTAGCCGCTATCTTTCTACGGAGCTTTCATGCGCATCTTCACCGCCTCGCTGGCGACGGAAACCAACACCTTCTCGCCGGTGCCGACCGATAGGGCCTCGTTCGAGATGGCCTTCTATGCCGGGCCCGGCAAACATCCGGACACGCCGACGCTGTGCTCCTCGCCGATGGTGGCGCTGCGCCGGCGGGCAGCGGCCGAAGGCCTCGATGTCATCGAGGGCACCGCAACCTGGGCGGAGCCGGGCGGCCTGGTGCAGCGGCAGACCTATGAGGTTCTGCGCGACGAGATCCTTGGCCAGCTCGAGGCCGCGCTGCCGGTCGATGCTGTCATCCTCGGCCTGCATGGCGCCATGGTGGCGCAAGGCTATGACGACTGCGAAGGCGACCTGCTCGAACGGGTTCGCGCAATGGTCGGGCCGGAGGTGGTGATCGCAGTGGAACTCGATCCGCACAGCCATCTGACACCGAAGCGCGTGGCGGCCTCCGACATCCTCGCCTACTTCCTCGAATTTCCGCACACCGATTTCTACGAGCGCGGCGAACACGTCGTCGAGCTTGGGCTTGCGGCGGCGAGGGGCGAGATCAAGCCGGTCATTTCGACCTTCGATTGCCGCATGATCCAGGTCCTGCCGACCAGCCGCGAGCCGATGCGCTCTTTCGTCGACCGGATCAAGGCGCTGCACGGCAAGGACGGCGTGCTGTCGGTCTCCGTCATCCACGGCTTCATGGCGGCCGACGTGGCCGAGATGGGCACGCGCATCCTGGTCGTCACCGACAATGACAAGGCCAAGGGCGACGCGCTGGCGGAACGGCTCGGGCGGGAACTCTACGCGCTGCGCGAAAAGACGGCGATGACGATGCTGAGCGCCGCCGACGGCATCGATCGGGCGCTGGCCGTGCGCGCCGAGAATCCGGGCAAGCCGGTGGTCATCGCCGATATCTGGGACAATCCCGGCGGCGGTGTGCCCGGCGACGGCACCTTCGTGCTGCGCCAGATGCTGGCGCGTAGCCTGGACAAATTCGCCGTGGCGACGATCTGGGATCCGATCGCCGTCACCTTCTGCCTGGCGGCCGGCGAGGGCGCGGTCATCAACCTGCGCTTCGGCGGCAAGGCCGGGCCGCAGGCCGGCGAGCCGATCGATGCGCGCGTGCGCGTGCTGAAGGCGGTTCCGGAGGGTTGGCAGAGTTTCGGGCCAAGCCGGGTGACGCTCGGGCCGACGGCGCTGGTCCGCCTCGAAGGCACCGAGGTAGACATCATCCTCAACACCAATCGCACGCAGACCTTCGAGCCGGATATCTTTTCCAACATCGGCGTCGATCCGCTGGCCAAGGACGTGCTGCTGATCAAGTCGACCAACCATTTCTACGCCGGCTTCGAGCCGATCGCCGCCGAGATCATCTATGTCTCGGCGCCAAGTTCATATCCCAGCAATCCGGCGGTGACCGATTACAAGAAGCTGACGCGGCCGGTGTGGCCAAGGATTGCGGATCCGTGGAAGGTGGCTGGGTAATCTCCCCCCTTGCGGGGGAGATGTCGCCGAAGGCGACAGAGGGGGTCGTCGCGCGTGAAGCGCCAACCTTCTTCTGCCGCAGCAGGTCGAGTCCGGTCGAACCGACCCCCAGCGCTACACCAGCCCGCGCTTCACCATCATTGCTTCCGGCGACGGCATCTTGCCGCGAAATGCCGTATAGAGCTCTTCCGGGTCCTTCGAGCCGCCAGCGGCATAGATGTGCTTCCTCAGCCGTTCGGCCAGCGCCGGGTTGAAGGGGTCGCCGGTCTCCTCGAAGGCGGCGAAGGCGTCGGCATCGAGCACCTCCGACCACATGTAGGAGTAATAGCCGGCCGAATAGCCGTCACCGGAAAACACATGGCCGAAATGCGGGGTGCGGTGGCGCATGGCGATGGTGTCAGGCATGTGCAGCTTCGCAAGCGTTTCGGCCTCGAAACGAAGTGGCTCCTGCGGGGCATCAGGCCGTGCATGGTAGGCCATGTCCATCAAGGCGGAGGCGGTGAATTCTACCGTTGCGAAGCCGGCGCCAAACGTGCGCGCGGCCAGCATCTTGTCGAGCAGCGCCTTGGGCATCGGCTTGCCGGTCTTCACATGCAGCGCGTGCTTTTCCAGCACCGCCGGCACGGTCAGCCAATGTTCGTAGAGCTGCGAGGGCAGTTCGACGAAATCGCGGCTGACGGAGGTGCCCGAAACCGAGGGCCAGGTGACGTCGGTCAGCATGCCGTGCAGAGCATGACCGAATTCGTGGAACAGCGTTTTCGCCTCGTCCACCGACAGCAGCGCCGGCTCGCCGGCCGGCGGCTTGGCGAAGTTCATGATGTTGTAGATGACCGGGCTCGCACCGTGGCCGAGCCTGTAGCCGGATTGCAACGCGCTCATCCAGGCGCCAGAGCGCTTTGACGGCCGGGCGAAATAGTCGGCCAGGAACAGGCCGTGCTCGCTGCCATCGGCATTCTTCACCACGAAGACGCGGGCATCCGGATGCCAGGCCGCGATGCCCTTTTTCTCTTCGAAGGTGATGCCGAACAACCGTGTCGCCACATCGAAGCAAGCGTCGATGATGCGGTCGAGCTGCAAATAGGGCTTCAGTTCCGCCTCGTCGAAGGCGAATTTTTCCGCGCGCAGTTTCTCCTGGTAGAAACGCCAGTCCCAGGCAGCGAATTTTTCGTTGCTGCCGGCCTCCGTCGCCAACCGTTGCAATTCGATCTGGTCGCTTGCTGCCTTCTCCAGCGCCTTCTCCCACACCGGATCGAGCAGCGCGTGTACCGCCTTCGGCGTCTTGGCCATGGTGTCATCGAGCTTCAGCGCGGCGAAGGAGGCATAGCCGAGCAGCTTTGCCTTTTCGGCCCGCAGGCGCAGCGTGTCGCGCACCACGTTCGTGTTGTCGGTGGTGTCGCCATTCTGCCCGCGCATGGTGAAGGCGCGGAAGGCGATCTCGCGCAGGTCGCGGCGTTCGGAGAAGGTCGAGAACGGCTCATAAATCGAGCGCGACAGAGTGACGGCATAGCGGCCCTTCTGGCCACGCATTTCGGCGGCCTCGGCCATGGAGCTTTTCACGAAATCCGGCAGGCCGGCAAGGTCGGCGTCATCGAGGAACAGCGCCCAGTCGCGCTCGTCGGCCAGCACATTCTGGCCGAAAGCCGTGCCGAGCGAGGACAATTCCTCGCTGATGCGTGCCAGCCGTTTCTTGCCGTCGGCGTCGAGCTTGGCGCCGGAACGGACGAAGCCCTTCCAGGTCTTTTCCAGCACCCGCAGGGTCTCTGCGTCGAGCTTCAGGCTCTCGCGGCGCTGGTAGAGATCGTCGATGCGGGCAAACAGCCGCTCATTCATCGAAATCGCCGAGAAATGCCTGGACATTTTCGGCGAGATGTCGCGCTCCAGCGCCTGGATCGTCTCGTTGGTGTAGGCGCCGGCGCGGCACCAGAAGATCGACGAGACGCGGTCGAGCGCTTCGCCGCCGAGTTCCAGCGCGGCAAGCGTGTTCTCGATGGTCGGCGCATCCTTGCAGCCGGCGATCGCCTCGATCTCGGCCTCGTGCGCCTTCAGCGCCGCGTCGAAGACCGGGGAGAAGTCGCCGTCACCAATGCGCGTGAAATCGGGCAGGCCGAGCGGCCCTTGCCACGCGGTCAGCGGATGGGCGGCGAGGTCGACGGCTTTCGTGGAAGGCATGGACAGTCTTTCGCTGGTGAGGGCAGGCAGGTGGATGGTACCCGATGTAGGGCGCGGCTGGCGGACCCGCAATATGCGGATTTGGCCGATATCGGCCTCAGAAGCCGTCGCAGTTCTCGGCGATCGTGGCTTGCGAACTGGCGGTGATGCGGTTGTCGCTTACCGCGAAGGTTTCGTGCATCAGCATGTCGTTGTTGGGGAAATCGTAGCAGGCGACCACCGTGGTGACGCCGCCTTCGCTTTTCTCGACCCTGTGCCGGATTGCCGCACCGGCAACCGCACCTTTCCACTCGTCGATCGAAGCGATGAATTCCTGCTTGCTTTGCACGATGCCGAGGTCGTCCAGCTTGATGCGGACATCGTCGGCGAGCAGGTCGGACAGTTCGGTGCGGTCGGCGACCAGCAGCGCCGAATACCAGCGGCTGATGAGGGCACGATCATCGGCGCGGGCGGCAATAATCGCTACCAGCAGCGCGGCCGCCGTCAAAACGATCGACCTGATGTTCACCACCTTGCGCGCCGCTGTGTTCATCCCAGCTCCGGCCGTTCGAAATCGCCGGTCTCCTTGTTCATCGTCCAGAGTTCGCCGGTCGAGATGTCGAACCAGGCCCCATGCAGCGACAGTCGCCCCTTGCCCTCGAGAATCGAGACGCAGGGAAAGGTTCTGAGGTTGGCGATGGAATAGCGGATCGAGATGCGCTCCAGCGCGGTCTGGCGCTCCGACGCGGTCATGAAGGTGCTGGAGGAGACGGTTTCGGCCGCCGGCGCGATCAGGCTCATCCACTTGCCGATGAAGTCGCCCGGCGACAGCGGCGCGGAGTTGGTGTCGAGCGCTGCACGGATGCCGCCGCAGCGGCCATGGCCCATGACGACGATGTTCTTGACCTTGAGGCTCTGCACGGCGAATTCAAGCGCCGCCGAGGTCGAATGGAACTCGCCGTCGGGAGCATAGGGCGGCACCAGATTGCCGACATTGCGCAGCACGAAGAGTTCGCCGGGCCCGGCGTCGAAGATCGCCTCGGGCGCCGAACGCGAATCGCAGCACGCGACGATCATCGTCTCCGGCGCCTGGCCTTCCCGAGCGAGATCGCGATAGCGCCCGCTCTCTGTGAGATAGCGGCCATTCATGAAATTGCGGTAGCCGGCGAGAAGATGTTCAGGGAGATGGGACATGGGCGGCGTCTGGAGCCTTTCCGGGTTGGATGCGGCAGCTCGTTGCGGTCTAGAGAGGCTCTAGCGGCAAAAGCCGGTCGCGAGCAATGCAGAATTATGAGGGCTGGCTAGAAATGCCATGCATCGAGCGCAACCTTGGCCAACAGCGTTACGCCCAGATGGCGACAGGAATGCCAAAGCTGTCGCGGCCCGGCGGGTCGGGCAGCGGCCGTGCCTCACCGCTGGCGATGCGACCGGCGATCAGCATCATTGCGGCCGCGTCGAGGAAATCATCGGCTGCTGCGCCGCGCGGTGGCGGCTGGTCGAGAAAGCCCGTCTCATAGCCATGCCGGCAAAGCAGAGCCTTGCGTTCCGCCATGCCGGCCGGATTGATGCTGCCCTTGATCTTCTTCGGCAGTTGCATGGCCTGATCGCCGTTCAAGCGGCAGAAAGCGACTTCCGGATGCGATTCGTAGACGCGGCCGCGCAGATCGGGTCGCGCGATCAGCAGGGCGTCGATCTCGCGAATCTTGGCAAAAATGCCGAAGGCCTGGATCGAGACGCCACGCGGCGGGTCGGATGTGGTCATGGCCACTTCGCTTGCGCGGATGTGAGCGGCATACCAGGCTTCAATGGTGGTGAAGTCGCCGGTATCGGCATAGAGCGCGGCGCGGGAGGGGATCGAGAAGACGCTGGATTGGCGTGCCCCGAGCAGCGGCCGCACCAGCGCTTCGGGGCCGCGACCGCCCTTGCCCGACAACTCGGGCAGGCCGATCGGCATGTCGACAGCGATGACAGTATCTGTGGGAAGCGATGCGAGCAGGGCAGTGAAGGTTGCAAAGACACCGACCGACGGTGCCATGCCAGAAGCGCGCCGGACGGCGATCCAGCCGGCCTTGCAGCCGTCGACGCCGACAAGCACGGCCTCAGTCGACGTCACGCCCGGCGGCCCCGCCCCGGATGCGTGAGGTGGCGAAGCTGGACCATCGCCATCGGATGCGACAGGCTCTGCGCATCGGTTTCGAGCTGCAGTTCGTCGCCGCCGCGCTTGGCGGTGCGCGCCAGGATCTCGTAGACCGCCGCCGTCGTCGATTGCAGCGCCTTGATCGGCGGCTGGCCGGACAGGATGCGTGCCAGATAGACGGCCGCCGTCAGGTCGCCCAGGCCATTCGGCGGCTTGTCGATCAGGCGATGTTCGGCGAGCAGCGCCTGGCTGCTATCGAGCAGCAGATTGCCGGTGCCGCCCATCATCATCGACGGCGCCGAGGTGACCAGCATGGTCGATGGTCCGGCGTGGAGCGCTGCCGCGATCGCCGATTTCAGGTCGGGCAACGCGGCGCCGGCCATCCATTCCAGTTCGTAGCGGTTGGGGGTGGCTATGTCGGCGATCGGCATCAGCCGGTCGCGCATGGCGATGGCGGTGGGCTCGGGCACGTAGAGGCCGCCCGAATCACCCATCACCGGATCGCAGATATAGACGGCGCCGGGCGTCCTTGCTTTCACCGCGGCGACCAGCGAGGCGACGGCCTCGGCCTGGCCGGCCTCGCCGAGATAGCCGGACAACACGGCGCCGACCTCACCCAGCCATGGTGCCCGCTCGAGATCGGCCATCAGCGCCTTGAACTGGTCGAGCGGCGGCACGATGCGCGTTGCCCGTCCATGGCCGGGATGCCAGGGCAGGATGACGGTCGGCACCGCCCAGACAGGGAAACCCAGGGTCTCCAGCGCAAAGACGGCGGCACGGTTGCCGACCGAGCCGCGCGCGACATGGCTGGAAATGACGATGACCGCACGCGGCGCGTCGGTTTGTTCGGCGCTCATTGTCGTTTGATTCCTAACTGCCCCGGATGACGTAAAGCACGAGCCAGACCATCAGGCCCAGCGCCAGCAGCAGGCCGAGCGTGCGGCCAAAGCGGGTGCCCCAGACCTCGATCGGATCGGCACGATCGGCATCGGCCGCCGTGACGTGATCGTGCATGCCTTTCGCGGCCCGCGATACAAACGAGTTGCCGGCCGGATCCGTCTCGTGCGCAATGCGCTCGAGGATACGGCGCGATTCCTTCTCGCTGTCCTGGCGCTCCGCCATGATGATGTCCCGTTTTGCAGGACCTTATCGCGTTCGTACGGCCAATCACAGAGCCTTGCAGCGGCATTGGGCATGCCAGGCGAGGGCTGCCGGCCCGGGCGGTTTTCTTGCGCGCTGATTGTGGTAATGCTTCGCGTGCAACTTCTACCGAGGGACCCCATCATGTTTGCCCAGCGCCTTGCCTCGCCGTCCACGTTCCGCACGCTGCCCGCCTTCCTGATGATGGCGATCGTGCTGCCGCTGCTTGCCGGCTGCGGCTACAACACCATCCCCACAGCGGAAGAAAACGCCAGGGCGGCATGGAGCGAGGTGCTGAACCAGTATCAGCGCCGCGCCGACCTCATCCCCAACCTGGTCGAGACGGTGAAGGGTTATGCCTCGCACGAAAAGGATACGCTCGACGCGGTGGTCGAGGCACGCGCCAAGGCAACGCAGATCACGGTAACACCGGAAACGCTGAAGGATCCCGAAGCCCTCAAGAAGTTTCAGGATGCCCAGGCGGGGCTGACCAGCGCGCTGTCGCGGCTGATCGCGGTCTCGGAGGCCTATCCCGACCTCAAGGCCAATCAGAATTTCCTGGCGCTGCAAGCCCAGCTCGAAGGCACCGAGAACCGCATCGCGGTGTCGCGGCGCGACTACATCCAGGCGGTCAGGGACTACAATCTGACGCTGAGGACCTTTCCCTCGGTGCTGTGGGCGACCTTCTGGTTCCGCGGCAACGAGCCCTTTGCCAATTTCACCGTCGCCGAAGACAAGATGCAGCCGCCGAAGGTCGATTTCGGCACGAAGCAGGGCGGGTGAAGGACGCATGGTGAGCTTGGTCATTGTCGACCTTGTGTTCCTTCACACCCCCCTCTGTCCTGCCGGACATCTCCCCCGCAAGGGGGGAGATCGGCTGCTTTGGCGGATTGGCCAATTTTCAACATCACAGGAAAAGAGCCGTCAGTGAAGACAGCCAATCTCCCCCCTTGCGGGGGAGATGTCCGGCAGGACAGAGGGGGGTGCCAAGAAACGCCAGCCTGACATTCTTGGCTGTCATTCTCAGCTTCCTCTTCCTGCCACTCGCCATCGCCGCCGATCTCCCCGTCCTGACCGGCCGTGTCGTCGACAATGCCGGCATCCTCGATGCCGCGACCAAGGCGGCGCTGACGCGGAAGCTCGCCGACTTCGAGACAAAAGGCTCCGACCAGATCGTCGTCGCGACGATCCCGAGCCTCGACGGCGAGGAGATCGAGCCTTACGCCAACCGGCTGTTCCGCTTCTGGAAGCTCGGCCAGGCGAAGGAAAACAACGGCGTGCTGCTGCTGGTGGCCCCGAACGACCGCAAGATGCGCATCGAAGTCGGTTATGGGCTGGAAGGTACGCTGACCGACCTGCATACCAAGCTGATCATCGAAAACGACATGGTGCCGGCCTTCCGCGCCGGCGATTTCTCCGGCGGTATCAGCAAGGCCGTCGATGATATGGTTATGGTGCTGGAAGGCAATCCGGAGGAGTTGGAGGCGCGCGGCGAACGCAACCAGCAGGCGCCTTTCGAGTCCGACGACCTGTTCTTCGCCGTCTTCATCAGCATCTGGGCGATCATCTTCTTCGGCAGCATCGCGGTTTCCGTGCTGCCGCCGATCTTCGGCCAGAAGCTCGGTCCCGGCCGCTACCGCTGGCTCGGCATGACCTTCGAGCCAAGCCGGCGATCCTCCCGTGGTGGCTGGTCGTCGGGAAGTTCCAGCGGCGGCTGGTCTTCGGGGTCAAGCAGCGGTGGAGGCTTTTCCGGCGGCGGCGGTTCGTCCGGCGGCGGCGGCTCGTCGGGAAGCTGGTGATGGCATGACGATACCCAGCATCGGCCTGTCGAAACGCGACCGCCTCGCCTCGGCCGTCCTGATTGCCGCGGTCGTGCTGTTCTCCTGTGTCATGGCCCACGCGGCCGACCTGCCGGCGCTGACCGGCCGTGTCGTCGACAATGCCGGCATCATCGATGCCGCGACCAAGGCGGCGCTGACGCGGAAGCTTGCCGACTTCGAGACAAAAGGTTCCGATCAGATCGTCGTCGCGACGATCCCCAGCCTCGATGGCGAGGAGATCGAGCCCTACGCCAACCGCCTGTTCCGCTTCTGGAAACTTGGCCAGGCGGGCGAGAACAATGGCGTGCTCCTGCTGGTTGCCCCGAACGACCGCAAGATGCGCATCGAGGTCGGTTATGGGCTGGAAGGTACGCTGACCGACCTGCACACCAAGCTGATCATCGAAAACGACATGGTGCCGGCCTTCCGCGCCGGGGACTTCTCCGGCGGCATCAGCAAAGCCGTCGATGACATGGTCATGGTACTGGAGGGCAATCCCGAAGAACTGGAAGCGCGAGGCAAGCGCAATCCCGCCGATGGCGGCACGCCCATCGATCCGATCGTTGCCGTGTTCCTGATCCTGTGGGCAACGATGTTTTTCGGCGGGTTGGCGATGGCGTTCCTGCCGCCGATGTTCGGCACGAAGCTGTCGCCGGGCGTGTACAGATGGCTGGGCATGACGTTTCGTTACGGCCGTGGGCCGAGCGGGTACTCGGGCAGCAGCGGCTGGACAACGGGTTCGTCTTCGGGCGGCTGGTCGTCGGGCAGCTCCGGTGGTGGTTGGTCTTCGGGATCAAGCGGCGGTGGCGGGTTTTCCGGTGGCGGCGGCTCATCGGGTGGTGGCGGTTCTTCAGGAAGCTGGTGAGACATATCATGGCAACACGACCAATCAGCCCGCAGGATCATGAGCGCATCGCAACCGCGATCCGCGGCGCCGAGGAGGAAACCGACGGCGAGATCTACTGCGTCGTGGCCCATGCCAGCGACGGCTATTTCTTCCCGGCCGCCTTCATGGCGACCGTGTGCATGCCGATCGTCAGCCTGGCGGTCGGCTACGGTCTGGAGGCCTGGTGGCTGTCGATCCGGCTGCCGCATTTCGTCCTCGCCCAGCTCCTGGCGCTTGCCTGCGTGCTGGCCTTGTTGTGGGCGCTGCCCGGCCTGCGCATCCATCTGGTGCCGAGGCGGCTGCGCTACCAGGCGGCGCACGCCAACGCGGTCAAGCAGTTCCTTGCCCGCAACGTCCACCGCACCACGGCGCGCACCGGCGTGCTGGTCTTCGTCTCGATCGCCGAGCGCTATGCCGAAGTGGTCGCCGATTCGGGCATCGACGCCAAGGTCGGCCAGCATGTCTGGGACGGTGTCGTGCGCGACTTGACCGCGCATGCCGGCGACGACCGGCTTGCCGACGGCTTCGTCAAGGCGATCGAGCAGGTGGGTGCGGTACTGGCCGAGCATTTCCCGGTCACAGTGGGCGACAGCAACGAACTCGACGACCATTTGGTCGAAATCTGAGTCCTTCCAGTGAAGCTTCGAGGGCCCTGTCTTAGGTGGTGACCGCCTGTGAGAAAGCAGCCGGCGGGCCGCCGGGACTCTTGCAATCGGGCGATGCGGGTTTATGGTTAACAAATCATGAATACGCTGACGATCGACATCCGGAAAGCCGACCCGCGCGATGCCAGTGCCATCGCCGAGGTGCATCTGGAGGCCTGGCGCGGCGCCTATTCCGGCATCATTCCGCACCGTACCCTGACATCGATGATCAACCGCCGCGGCACCGACTGGTGGGCGAATGCGATTCGCCGCGCCGCCACCGTCCTGGTGGTCGAGATCGGCGGCAAGATCGCCGGCTATGCGACGATCGGCAAGAACCGCGCCCGCGAATTGCGCCAGCAAGGCGAAATCTACGAATTGTACCTGCGCCCGGAATATCAGGGCATCGGGCTCGGCAGCCGCCTGTTCGCGGCAGCCAGGGCGCGTCTGGCCGATCACGGGTTGAAAGGCATGGTGGTGTGGGCGCTGGAGGACAACCAGAACGCGCTTGCCTTCTATGCCGGCGCCGGCGGCCGCGACGTTGCGGAAGGCGTCGAGATATTCGAGCAGAAGGCGCTCAAGAAGGTCGCTTTCGTCTGGGAATGACAGCCCGGCTTTTCGGCCGCCCGCCTCTTCCGATCGCACCCAGCACCATTCGCCGCATTGCACCATGGCGCGCCGCCCGCTATCGATCGTCCATCGAGAGAGGGATTTAAGCCATGCGCATCGAAGCCATAGCCAGCGGAAAGAACCCGCCTGAGGACGTCAACGTCATCATCGAGGTGCCGATCGGCGGCGAGCCGATCAAGTATGAGATGGACAAGGAAGCCGGCACGCTGTTCGTCGACCGCTTCCTGCACACCTCGATGCGCTACCCCGGCAATTACGGCTTCGTGCCGCACACGCTGTCGGGCGACGGCGATCCGATCGACGTGCTGGTCTGCAACACGCGCGCCCTGGTGCCGGGCTGCGTCATCAACGTCAGGCCTATCGGCGTGCTGATCATGGAAGACAATGCCGGCCAGGATGAGAAGATCATCGCCGTGCCGTCGCCGAAACTGACGCTGCGCTACGAGAACGTTACCGAATACACCCAGCTGCCCGACATCACGCGCCAGCAGGTGCAGCACTTCTTCGAGCACTACAAGGATCTCGAGCCCGGCAAATGGGTCAAGATCGAAGGCTGGCACGATTCCAAATATGCCAAGAAGATGATCGTCGACGCGATCGAGCGGGCCAAGGCGAGCAAGTAGCTGGGCTTAGGCTCTGCGGAGCATCAACCTCGCAGGGCCTAGGCCTCGCGAGGCCCCGCGACTTCGTCATACCAGGGCGGAGCAGCCGCGAAGCGGCGTCGCGGAGACCCTGGTATCCATGCCGTGACGCTCGGTGACGTGAGCGGCGGGACAAAATTCTGCGCCGCTGCGGCGGTGTTGATGTCGCGGCATGGACCCTCGGGTCTGCGCTGCGTCGCTACGCTCCTTGCTGCGCCCGTGGATGACGAAGTCAAAGGCGTTCGGTCAATCCCAACGTGTGCGACCTGCATGTGGCAGAAGTTCCGTGCTAAGCAACTGATCTAGTTATCCACCCGGCCGAAAGCCGGCACGTTGCCGATGACAGTGCGCCTGTCCTTGCCACAGGCGAAGGTCCGTGCCTTGCCGTCGGCAAGCTTGCGCGCCTGATCGTTGGCGGTGGGATTGCCCGTGGCCAGCACCAGGCCGACGGTGCAGCCGTCGCGGGCGTCCATCTGGCCGACCTTGGCGACGAGCAGCACCTCGGTCGGCTTTTTCTCGTCCTCGGGATTGCTGATCGAGCGGCGATGGATGGCGGCATAGGGCACTGCCGTGTCGCCCTTGGTTTCGATGCGCCATTCGATCTTGGCTCCGGACGAATTGAAGCCGGAAAAGCTTTCCCAGACCGTCGTCATGTCGCCGCCGGGCGGAAAGCCGTAGAACAGCGATTCACGCGCGTCGTCATAGGCGATCAGTACGGGATAGCCGCGATAGCCCGAACAGGCAAGTTCGGCCCAGTCGCCGTCGCCTTCTTCTGCCTGCGCGTAGGTCACGCAGTCCGTTTTCGAATCCAGATCGGTGTAGGCGCTGGAAATGCCGTCGGCTTGCGCCGCCTGACCGAGACCGACCAGAACAAGCGGGATCAGAATGGCACGCATGGCGGTCAATCTCCGTTGCAAGCCGCTGCAGCGTAGCGTCAAACGCTATTTCTTCAAGCTCGCTTCAATCAGCAGGTCGGCATTGCGGGCAACCGCCTGGGCCGGGCCGCCGAGCCCGAACAGCTGGCCGCTGATATAGGCGCCCTCGATCAGCAGCAGCAGGCCGTCGCCGAGCGTGTCAGGGTCTTGCGCGCCCATCGCGGCCGCCATGGCGCGCAGCCGGCGGCGCAGTTCCTGCTTGTTGGCCTCGCTGACCACGCGGGCCGGATGGCTGTGGTCGGGATATTCGACCGCCGCATTGGTCATGCCGCAGCCGCGATAATCCGCCACTTGCGTGCGCTTGCCGATGCGGGTCAGAAAAGCCTTGATCTGTGCGCGCGGCTCGCCGGGATGAGCGGCGACCGCCTCGTCGAAACGCTCCCAATATTCAAGATCGTACTGCCTGAGATAGGAGGCGGCCAGTTCATCCTTGGACGGAAAGCTGCGATAGAGGCTGGGCTTGGTGACGCCGGCACGTTTGACGATCTCGTCGACGCCTATCGCCCTGATGCCGCGCCGGTAGAACAGGTCATAGGCCACATCGAGGATCTTCTTGGCTGCTTTCGGCGGCGCCGACGCATGACCGTCGCTGATGGTCAGATCAATATTTTTGTCCGTTGGCATCGTGTGGCTCGATTGACAATGTTACCGATCGGTACGTATACATACTCCACCTGCAACGTACCGGTCAGTAACATGATAGCTCAATCCCGCCCATTTGGCCAGCGCTACGCTTTCGTCGTGGTCGGCGTCATCTTCCTTAGCCTGCTGGTCGCGGCCGGTCTGCGGTCCGCTCCCTCTGTCATGATGCTGCCGCTGGAGACCAGTTTCGGCTGGCGGCGCGACATCATCTCGCTGGCCGCAGGTGTCGGCATCCTGCTTTACGGCCTGACGGGGCCATTTGCCGCGGCCCTGATGGAGCGCATCGGGCTGCGCCGCACATTGCTGGCCTCGCTGGTGGTGATGTCGGGCTCCACGGCGCTCAGCTTGCTGATGACCAAGCCGTGGCATTTGTTCATCACTTGGGGCGTGTTCTCGGGCATTGGTTCCGGCGCTGTCGCCAGCGTGCTCGGCGCGACCATCGTCAACCGCTGGTTCAAGACCAATCGCGGCCTTGTCATGGGATTGATGTCGGCTTCCAGCGCCTCGGGCATGCTGGTGTTCCTGCCGCTGATCGCCGCTCTGGCGCAGTCGGGCGGCTGGCAGCCGGTTGTCATCGCGGTCGCGATCGCGACCGCTGCCCTGATACCGCTGGTCTGGCTGCTGGTGCCGGAGCGGCCGGCATCGATCGGCATGGTGCGCTACGGCGCCGAGGCTGACGACGTGCCGCCCACTCCGCCTGCGTCACAGGGCAATTTTCTTGCGCATACGTTCTCGACGCTGCGCCGTGCCGCCGGCACGCGGGTGTTCTGGTATCTGTTCGCCACCTTCTTCGTCTGCGGCTTCACCACCAACGGGCTGGTCGGCACGCATCTTATCGCGTTCTGCGGCGACATGGGCATCGGCGAAGTGCAGGCCGCCGGTCTGCTGTCGATGATGGGCATTTTCGACCTGATCGGCACGACGTTGTCGGGCTGGCTCACCGACCGCTTCGATCCGCGTAAGCTGCTCGGCGTCTATTATGGCATTCGTGGCCTGTCGCTGATCTATCTGCCCTATTCCGGCTTCTCGGCGACCAGCTTGATCATCTTCGCTGTGCTCTATGGTCTCGACTGGATCGCCACCGTGCCGCCGACGCTGCGGCTCGCCAACGAGGCGTTCGGCGACCGCAGCGGGCCGATCGTGTTCGGCTGGATCGTCGCCGGGCACCAGATCGGTGCGGCCGCTGCCGCCGCCTTTGGCGGCACCATGCGCGAGTTGCAGGGCAATTACGAACTGGCGTTCCTGATCGCCGGCATGACGGCAATCGCCGCCGCCTGTATCTCGCTCCTGATCAACACCAGCAAGCCGGCGTTCGATCCGGAGCCGCAAGCGGCTTAGGGAGAGGCGCTACCGGCCAAGCTGCAATCTCCCCCCTCGTGGGGGAGATCGGCAGCTTTGCCGTCCGCGCAAACGCCCACCCGCCTGTTAATCGTCAGAAAACCTTCATCATCCCGATATGCGCCTGAAACATTGACGCTGGATTTTGGTGGCACCGTTCAAGCCATCCAGGAGACAGCCATGAACAAGCTTTCGATGACCCGCCGCGCTTTTGTCACTTCCGCCGGCGCCGTTGGCCTGGCCGGCGTTTCCAGCCTGGCGCTGCCCTACTATTCGCGTGCCAATCAGCGGCCTTCCTTCACCCATGGCGTTCAGTCCGGCGATGTCGACGCAACCAGCGGCATGGTGTGGACGCGCACCGATCGCCCGTCGCGCGTCATGTTCGAAGTGTCGTCAACGGAGAATTTCGCCAATGCGACACGCCTGGCGCCGCTCGATACGTCGCCGGCCAGCGATTACACGGTCAAGCGGCTGCTCACCGACCTCGCTTCCGATCAGGATATCTTCTACCGCATGACATCGGCCGATCTCGCCGACATCAACGCCGTTTCGGAGCCGATCACCGGCCGTTTCAGGACGGCGCCAGCCTCGAAGCGCGACATCCGCTTTGCCTGGTCCGGCGACACCGCCGGCCAGGGCTGGGGCATCGACGAGACCGGCATGAAGACTTACGCCACGATCGGCAAGCACACGCCCGACTTCTTCCTGCATTCGGGCGACACCATCTATGCCGACGGCGCCATGAAGGACGAGGTCGACCTGCCCGGCGGCGGCAAGTGGAAGAACGTCGTGCTGATCGACGGCAAGCGCAAAGTCGCCGAGACGCTGGATGAATACCGGGACCAGTGGAAATACAACATGATGGACAGGAACGTGCTCGGCCTGAGCGCCATCTGCCCGACTTTCTACCAGTGGGACGACCATGAAGTGCTGAACAACTGGTCGGATTCCAAGGATCTCAGCGCCGACAGCCGCTACACGGAAAAATCCATCCACGTGCTGGCGGCCCGCGCGGCGCGGGCTTTCCACGAGATGACGACGATCCGCTACGAACCTTCCGAGCCCGGCCGCGTCTATCGCAAGATCGCTTATGGGCCGCTGCTCGACGTGTTCTTCCTCGACATGCGCTCCTATCGCGGCCCCAATGGTCCCGACATGCAGGATGAGATGACGCCGCAATCGCGCATGCTCGGCGAACAGCAGACGAAATGGCTGAAGCGCGAACTGGCGAATTCGAAGGCGACCTGGAAAATCATCGCCGCCGACATGCCGCTCGGCCTCATCGTGTGGGACGACGGCGCCAAGAAGGTCGGCGCCGAGGCGGTCAGCAATGGCGACAATGGCTTGCCAAAAGGGCGCGAGCTCGAGATCGCCGACCTGCTGCGCTTCATAAAGAATGCCGGCATCAGCAACACCGTCTGGCTCACCGCCGACGTGCATTACACGGCCGCGCATTATTACAACCCGGACAAGGCGCAGTTCCAGGAGTTCAATCCGTTCTGGGAATTCGTCTCAGGTCCGATCCATGCCGGCACGTTCGGTCCCAACGATTTCGACATGACGTTCGGTCCGGAGCTGAAGTTCATCAAGGCGCCGACCGCCGAACAGGGACAGAACCTGCCGCCCTCGGCCGGTCTGCAATTCTTCGGGCTGGTCGATATCTCAGGCGCCAGCGAGCAGATGACGGTGCGGCTGATGGATCGCGACGACAACGAACTCTACAAGGTGACGCTCGACCCGGTCCGCTCGGCATAAGCGCGCTTTCTCCTCCCCCTTGTGGGGAGGGTCGGCGCGGCGGCTTCGCAAAGCGAAGCTGGCAAGACGGGGCGGGAAGCGCCGACTAGTCCGGGTAGCAGACCATGGGGATATTCGGCCAGATGGCGCTGTCGCAGTTGGCGGTGTCCTGCCGCTGCTTGAAAGCGGCGCTGACCGGGCCGGTCACCATCGGGTCGACGCCGTCTGGTGCGTCGGCGAAAATCTGCTCGGCCGACTGTGCCTCCGACGGCAAGGCAGGCCGTGATTCCTTCATCGTCGCCGCCGACTGCGCGGCGTTGGCGGCCAGCAGGACGGCGAAGGCAACGGACGCGATGAGCGGCCAGAATCGGTTGAGTTTATCGGTCATGACGTTTGAACTGCCCGGGCCCCAAAGGGTTCCCGCCTTGGTTAACAAAATCATCTCACACGCAGATGCTTAAGATTTGATGAGTATTTGGTGACGCTCCTCCTCTTTCGCAACTGCGAAAAACCCTGTATGAGCCGCGCAACCGAAAGAGGCAGCGCCTTTTGGCCTGCTGCCTGCAACGCTTCCGAGACCAGAACATGAAAATCCGTAATATCGCGATCATCGCGCACGTCGACCATGGAAAGACCACCCTGGTCGACCAGCTTTTGAAGCAGTCCGGCTCCTTCCGAGACAATCAGCGCGTCGCCGAGCGCGCCATGGATTCCAACGACCTCGAAAAGGAACGCGGCATCACCATCCTGGCCAAGGCGACTTCGGTCGACTGGAAGGATACCCGCATCAACATCGTCGACACCCCCGGCCACGCCGATTTTGGCGGTGAGGTCGAACGCATCCTGTCGATGGTGGACTCAGCCATCGTGCTGGTCGACGCAGCCGAAGGGCCGATGCCGCAAACCAAGTTCGTCGTCGGCAAGGCGCTCAAGGTCGGCCTGAAGCCGATCGTCGTCATCAACAAGATCGACCGTCCGGACGCCCGTCATGTCGAGGTGGTCAACGAGGTGTTCGATCTTTTCGCCGCGCTCGACGCCACCGACGAGCAACTCGACTTCCCGATTCTGTACGGTTCAGGCCGCGATGGCTGGGTTTCGGAAAATCCGGAAGGACCGAAGGACCAGCAACTGGCGCCGCTGTTCGACCTCGTCATCAAGCATGTGCCGGAGCCGACCGTTCATCCAGGCCCGTTCCGCATGATCGGCACCATCCTGGAAGCCAATCCGTTCCTCGGCCGCATCATCACCGGCCGCATCGAGAGCGGCACGCTGAAGGCCAACCAGCCGGTCAAGGTGCTGCACCATGACGGCACCCAGATCGAAACCGGCCGTATTTCCAAGATACTGGCCTTCCGCGGCCTCGAGCGCCAGCCGATCGAAGAAGCGCAGGCGGGCGACATCGTCGCCATTGCCGGCCTGTCGAAGGGCACCGTCGCCGACACGTTCTGCGACCTGAGCGTGAGCGAACCGCTGCATGCGCAGCCGATAGATCCGCCGACCGTGACCATGTCGTTCCTCGTCAACGACAGTCCGCTGGCCGGCACCGAAGGCGACAAGGTGACCAGCCGCGTCATCCGCGACCGCCTGCTGCGCGAAGCCGAAGGCAATGTCGCGCTGAAGATCGAGGAATCGCCTGACAAGGATTCGTTCTTCGTCTCCGGCCGCGGCGAATTGCAACTGGCCGTGCTGATCGAGACGATGCGCCGCGAGGGTTTCGAGATTGCCGTGTCGCGTCCGCGCGTCGTCATGCAGAAGGCCGAGAATGGCGACCTGCTCGAGCCGGTCGAAGAAGTCGTCATCGACGTCGACGAGGAGCATGCCGGCGTCGTCGTGCAGAAGATGTCCGAGCGCAAGGCCGAGATGGTCGAACTGCGCCCATCCGGCGGCAACCGCCAACGCATCGTCTTCCACGCGCCGACCCGTGGCCTGATCGGCTATCAGTCGGAACTGTTGACCGACACGCGCGGCACCGCCGTGATGAACCGGCTTTTCCATGCCTATGAGCCCTACAAGGGCGAATTGCCGGGCCGCACCAATGGCGTGCTGATTTCCAACGAGCAGGGCGAGGCGGTGGCCTACGCCATGTGGAACCTGGAAGACCGCGGTCCGATGGTCATCGATCCCGGCGTCAAGGTCTATCAGGGCATGATCATCGGCATCCACTCCAGAGACAACGATCTCGAAGTGAACGTGCTCAAGGGCAAGAAGCTGACCAACATCCGCGCCGCCGGCAAGGATGAGGCCGTGAAGCTGACGCCGCCGATCCGCATGACGCTGGAGAAGGCTCTGGCCTGGATCCAGGACGACGAGCTGGTCGAGGTGACGCCGAAGACGATCCGTCTGCGCAAGCTCTATCTCGATCCGAACGAGCGCAAGCGCTTCGAGAAGTCGGCCAAGGCGGTCGGCGCGGCGTAAGCTCTCTACATTTTCCAACAATCGAGAGGGGCGGAGCAACCAGTGTTCCGCCCCTTCTTCGTTCACTCACCGGCAGCCGCGATGATGGCCTGCCGATCGGTCTCGCCGGCCAGATCGATGCGGATCGCGATTCCCGCGCGGGCCGGCTTGCGCAGGGCCTTTGCTCCATCCGGGTCAACGATGAGCAGCCGCTTCTCCTCCAGTGCCTGAAGCCGTGATCGCGAGATGCCAAGTTCGCCGGCGAGCAGCCGGTCGAGTCGCAGCGATGTCGGCATTTCGAGCCCAAGCTGGATTTCCAACACGGTCGCGGCTTCCCTGGTGTCGCCGAGCCTGCGCTTGTGAACGCTGACATCGGAGAACTCCTCGACGCGCCCGATCCGGTTGCGCAACGCGATTACATCGAAGGCATGACGATGAGCGAGTGCAGGATCGTTGCTTTCGAGTGCCGCCAGCAGCGCCGGGTCGATGTCGCGGCGGTTGCAGCGCTCGAAAATGCCGAAATTCCAGGAGTTGTCGCAGTCGATGCAGCGATAGATCAGCCACACGTCGATGCGTTTGCCATTGGCGTTGACGCGGAATTTCCCGCTGCTGCAATAGGCCTTCACAGTGCCGCAGCGATTGCAGTTGATGAGCGGCCGAGGTGGGGTTTTGGGTGCGATCGTCCAATGGATACGCAGTGGTCCAGACATGCCGATAAGCCCTTCCCGTCGGGAAGTTCATCAGGCCGGCGATGTCGAGATGCCCATGCGGGCACGGCGTGGCGAGAAGCTGCGGTTTTTGGAAATCGGGTGTCACGGGCAAAAGCCGCGCGACGCGGTTCAGCAGTGCCAAACCGGTCTCGAACCGCCGCCCAGAAGAACACATGGAAAACGAAAACAGACACCGCGAACGCGGTGTCATGCTTGTGTCGGGGGAGTTGGCGAGACCGGCGGTTACGTAGGCAAAGTGAAGCTCGAAATTGTTTCGCGGCGGCCTTTCTAGCCGCGAGATGCTGGACCGACAAGGGTCTTTTGTCGGTGCTACCGCAGCCGAGCCACTTGCGCTAATATCCGAAATCGAAGGTTTTCAACCAGAGACCCGGTTATGCACCTCACCTCGCTGCTCATCTTCGCCGCCGCTCTGTTCGTTGCCGCGGGCTCGCCCGGGCCATCGATCGCGGCGCTTGTCGCCCGCGTCATCTCGAAAGGATTTCGCGACGTGTTCCCGTTCCTGCTCGCCATGTGGATCGGCGAGGGCATCTGGCTGTCGCTGGCGGTGTTCGGCCTGGCTGTCGTGGCGCAGACCTTCCATTTCGCCTTCGTCGTGGTGAAATGGGTCGGCGTTGCCTATCTCGCTTATCTCGCCTGGAAGATGTGGACCGCCCCTGTCGACGCGAAAGAGGGCGAGATGCCGCGCGAGGATTCTCCGGCAAAGCTGTTCTTTGCCGGCATGGCGGTGACGCTCGGCAATCCCAAGATCATGATGTTCTACCTGGCGCTGCTGCCGACCATCATCGACCTCGCTTCGGTCAGCATTGTCGGCTGGGTCGAGCTGACGGCGACCATGGCCGTGGTGCTGGTCGCCATCGATCTCGCCTGGGTGCTCGCTGCATCACAGGCGCGCAAGCTTTTGAAAAGCAAGCGCGCCATGAAGATCGCCAACCGTGTCAGCGCGACGACGATGGCCGGCGCGGCGGCCGCGATCGCGGCGCGGTCCTAACCCGTCACATCATTTCAATGATCGGCGCGATTTCGACGCTGAAACCCGGATCCATCAGGATCGGGCAATCCTTGGCCTTGGCGACGGCTTCGTCGATGTCTTTCGCTTCGACGATCGTGTAGCCCGCGGTCGGATTGCTGCCGCCATTGTTCTCGACCTTGCCGCCGGGCAGCACCATCTTCGACATGCCGACCGGATTGCCGCCGTCGACCACGGCCGAGCCGAGCTTGCCGTACCAGCCGTTCCAGGCGTCCATTGCGGCTTTCCGCTCGGCCTCGTCGGTCGGCATCTTGCCCGAGCCATGATAGACGTAGAGATACTTCGCCATGTTCTCCTCCCTTGGTGAGCGGCATCGAACCGGCATGCGGTCATGCCGCCTGCCGATCATCGGACCAAACCGGCAAACAAGCAACGAGAATGCGAAACTGCTAATATAACGCTCGACCTGGCCCAGCTGCCGCGCCTCACCGTGCCATGGCGTGGTATTCGTCGTTCGGCCGCATATCGATTGCCGCAGCCACCCGGTTCGACATGTTGAAGAAGGCTGATGTCGAGGCGATGTCCCAGATGTCACGGTCGGTGAAGCCGGCCTTGCGAAGGGTGGCCCGATCGGCCTCGACGATCTTAGCCGGTTCTTCCGTCAGCTTGACGGCGAATTCGAGCATTGCGGTCTGCTTGGGCGAAAGATCGGCGGCGCGGGAATTCATCACCATCATTTCGCCGAGCGCCGGGTCGCCGGACAGCTGACGTACCGCCGCGCCATGCGCGGTCAGGCAATAGTAGCAATGATTGATCGAGGAGACGACGACCGCGATCATCTCGCGCTCCAGCTTCGAGAGGCCGGAATCACCCAGCATCAAATCGTTGTACATGTCGGTGAAAGCGCGCAGCTTCTTGTCGTCGAAGGCGTAGGCCTTGAGCACGTTGGGGACGAGGCCGAGCTTCTCCTCGCATTTGGCGAAATAGGCTTTTGTCGCGTCGCTCAGCTCTGCCTGGCCAAGGTCAAGCGCGGTGATTTTGCCGGTCATGGGTCATTTCTCCTCGTTGCGCGGCATCTTGTCGCCAAATTCCGATAATTCTTGGCAAGCCGTCAAACCTTTGTCGCCAAACAGCGGTCATCTGCTACCATAGTCGTAAAAGCATTGACGGGAGGGAATTGCGTCATGGCCAGCGTGAAATCCGCGAGCAAGCCGAAGAAAAAAGCCACGGCAGCGATTAGAGCGGAGGAAATGCCAGCCAGGCTTGCGGACTATCTGCTCGCCCGCGCGCCGGCTGAAGACATTGCTCCCTACGATGTGGCCGACCTGGAACGTGCCGCCGATCTCGCCGGCCAGGCAGTCGCCACTCACAGGAAAGGCGAGTGCGTCGTCGCCGTCGATGCCGATTCGGGCGTTGTGCGAGACGGCCGCCCGATGACGGTTGTCACAGTCGTCAACGACAACATGCCGTTCCTGTTCGATTCCATCCTCGGCGAGATCACCGAGACATCGGGCGAACCGACCCTGGTCACTCATCCGGTTATCGTGGTGCGCCACGGCAAGGGCGGCGTGGAAGAAATCCTCGGCGACGGCAATTTCGCCAAGGACGATGGCAGCCACGACCGGCTGAGCGTCATCCATGTCCACATCCCGCGGCTGACATCCGAGCAGGCGAGCGGATTGAGCGAGCGGCTGCGCAAGATCCTTGGCCAGGTTCATGCCGCCGTTCACGACTGGAGGCCGATGCTGGCCCGCCTCGATCAGGCGATCTCGGAATTCCGCTATACGGCCGTGCCGCTCGACAAGAAGAGCGTTGCCGAGGCCCTCGCCTTCCTGGAGTGGCTGCGCGACGACAATTTCACCTTCCTTGGCATGCGCGAGTTCAAATACACCGGCGGCGAGGAAAGCGGCACGCTGGAGCGCGCTGAAAAGCCTGGCCTCGGCATCCTGTCCGACCCCGACGTGCTGGTGCTCAGGCGCGGCACCGAAGCGGTGACGACGACGCCGGAGATCCGCGCCTTCCTGCATGGGCCGGAGCCCTTGATCGTCACCAAGGCCAATGCCAAGTCTTCCGTGCACCGCCGCATCTATCTCGACTATATCGGCGTCAAGACCTACACCGCCAAGGGCACACTCGCGGGCGAATTGCGCATCGTCGGCCTGTTCACCTCGACCGCCTACACGCGCTCGGTGATGAAGATCCCGTATCTCAGGTCCAAGGCCGAAACCATCATCGCCAAGTCCGGCTTCGACCGGCACGATCACTCCGGCAAGGCGCTGATCAATGTTCTGGAAAGCTATCCGCGCGACGAATTGTTCCAGGTGCCGGTGCCGATCCTGCGCAAGCACGCCGCCGCCATTCTCGGCCTGGTCGAGCGGCCGCGGGTGCGGGCGCTGGTGCGCGCCGACCAGTTCGACCGCTTCGTCTCGATCCTCGTCTTCGTGCCGCGCGACCGTTACGACAGCGTCGTGCGCGAGAAGATCGGCTCCTATCTGAAGACCGTATTCGAAGGCCGGCTGTCGGCCTATTACCCGGCCTTCCCCGAGGGCGGGCTGGCGCGCGTGCACTTCATCATCGGCCGCTCCGGCGGCAAGACGCCGAAGGTCGAACAAGCGACGATTGAGGCGGCGATCCGCGACATCGTGCGTACCTGGGAGGACGCCCTTTCCGATGCGGCCGAGGCCAGTGGCGGCGACCAGGCTTTGAAGGCGATCGCCGCGCGGCTGCCTGAAAGCTATCGCGATTCGTTCAGCGCGGCGGTGGCGCTGGCCGACGCCGGGCGTATCGCCAGGATCAGCGCCGGCAATCCGATCGCCATCGACTATTATCGCCACGCCGAGCAGAAGCCGCACCAGGCGGCGCTGAAGATCTATCACCACGGCAGTCCCGTGGCGCTGTCGCGCCGGGTGCCGGTGCTGGAAAACATCGGCTTCCGCGTCATCAGCGAGCGCACTTTCGAAGTTGGCGATGACCAGTCCAGCTTAGTCTTCATTCATGACATGGAACTGGAGAACAGCTACGGCAAGCCGATCGACCTGACCGATGGCGGCGCGCTGTTCGAGGACGCATTCCTCTCCGTCTGGCGCGGCGACGTCGACAATGACGGCTATAATGGCCTCGCCCAGACCGCCGGCCTGTGGTCTGGCGAGATCACCATCCTGCGCGCCTATGGCCGCTATCTGCAGCAGGTCGGTATTCCGCAAAGCCAGGATTTCATCGCCGCCGCGCTCAATCGCTATCCCGACATAGCGCGGGGCCTGCATGCGCTGTTCATCGCCCGGCTTGGCCCGACAGCCGAGACCGAAGGCGTGGTGGCGGCAAAGCATCTCAAGGCCAAGATCAAGGATGCGCTGGAAGACGTTCCCAACATCGACGACGACACCATCATCCGGCGCTACCTCAATCTGATCGAAGCCTCGTTGCGCACCAATCATTTCGTTGCCGATACGAAAGAGAAAGGCCAGTCGCTGGCGATCAAGCTCGATTCGCACGCGGTCGAGGGCTTGCCGGCGCCGCGACCGTGGCGGGAGATCTTCGTCTACGGTTCCGAGGTCGAGGGCCTGCATCTGCGCTTCGGCCCGGTGGCGCGCGGCGGTCTGCGCTGGTCGGACCGCGCCCAGGACTACCGCACCGAGGTGCTTGGCCTGGTCAAGGCGCAGCAGGTCAAGAATGCCGTCATCGTGCCGGTCGGCGCCAAGGGCGGCTTCTATCCGAAGAAGCTGCCGATGAGCGCCGGCCGTGACGCCATCTTCGAGGCCGGCACCTCGGCCTACAAGAACTTCGTCTCCAGCCTGCTGTCGATCACCGACAATATCGGTCTCGACGGTGTCATCCCGCCGGCCGGCGTCATCAGACGCGACCCGGACGATCCGTATTTCGTGGTTGCCGCCGACAAGGGCACGGCGACTTTCTCCGACACCGCCAACGCGATCTCGGAGAAGCACGGCTTCTGGCTCGACGACGCCTTCGCCAGCGGCGGCTCGGCCGGCTACGACCACAAGAAGATGGGCATCACCGCCAAGGGCGCCTGGGAAGCGGTCAAGCGGCATTTCCGCGAGATCAACCGCGATATCCAGACCTCGTCCTTCACCGTCGTCGGTGTCGGCGACATGTCGGGCGACGTGTTCGGCAACGGCATGCTTTTGTCGCCGAAAACCCGGCTGATCGCCGCCTTCGACCATCGCGATATCTTCATCGACCCCGATCCTGACATGGCAGCCTCGATCGCCGAGCGCGAGCGCATGTTCGCGCTGCCGCGTTCGAGCTGGCAGGACTATGACAAGACGAAACTGTCGGAAGGCGGCATCATCGTCTCGCGCAACCAGAAATCGATCACCTTGCCGGCGGCGGCGGCGGCGGCGATCGGCCTGGCCAAGACCACCGCCACGCCGGTCGAGATCATGACCGCCATCCTCAAGGCCCCTGTCGATCTCCTGTGGTTCGGCGGCATCGGCACGTATTTGCGGGCATCGACCGAAACCAATGCCGAAGTCGGCGACCGCGCCAACGATGCCATTCGCATCACCGCGCTCGACGTGCGCGCCAAGGTGATCGGCGAGGGCGCCAATCTCGGCGTCACGCAGCGGGCGCGCATCGAGTTCGGCCTAAATGGCGGCCGCTGCAATTCCGACGCCATCGACAATTCGGGCGGCGTCAACTGTTCCGACGTCGAGGTCAACATCAAGATCGCGCTTGCGTCCGCCATGCGCAAGGGGTCGTTGACGCGCCCGGCACGCAACAAGCTGCTGGCGGAGATGACCGAGGAGGTCGGCTCGCTGGTGCTGTCCAACAACTACCAGCAGACACTGGCTCTTTCGATCGCCCGCAAACGCGGCCTCGCCGACATCGCGCATCAAAGCCGGTTCATGACGGCGCTGGAGGCGCGCGGCCTGCTTGACCGCACTGTGGAGACGCTGCCGTCACCGGCATCGCTTGCCGAGCGCGAGGCGCGTGGCGAACCGCTGACCAGGGCCGAACTTGGCGTGCTGCTCGCCTATGCCAAGATCGTGCTGTTTTCCGACATCGTCGCCAGCGACGTGCCTGATGACGCGCATTTCGATCGCGACCTGATGGGCTACTTCCCGGACCGGATGGCGAAGAAATACGCCACTGAGATCCATGGCCACCGGCTGCGCCGCGAGATCATCACGCGCGTTGTCGCCAACGATCTGGTCAATCGCGGCGGCCCATCCTTCGTCAACCGGCTGCAGGAGGCCACGGGGCGCACCGCCGCCGACGTGGTGCGGACCTTCGCCTTGGTGCGCGACGGTTTTGCGCTGCCGGCGCTCTATCGCGAGATCGATGCGCTCGACAACCAGATCGATGGCCAGGTGCAGCTCGATCTCTATCAGATGGTCAGCCGGCTGATCTATGTGACCAGCGGCTGGTATCTGAAGAACGATGCCGGCACGGCACCGCTTGGCCAGCGCATCGCCGCGCTGCAGGAAGCACGCAAGGCGCTGGAACCCAAGCTCGTTTCGCTGCTGCCGGCTTTCTCGCGCGAGCGCATCGAGGAGAAGCGGCACGGGCTGTTCAAGAGCGGCGCGCCGGAAGGGCTGGCCGGGCAACTGGCGCTCAGCGAGGTGGCGGAACTTATCCCCGACATCGCGCTGACGGCGCGCACCGCCGGCGCCGATATCGTCGCCGCGGCCAAGGCGTTCTTCGCCGTCAGCGATGCCTTCCGCATCCCGCGTGTCGAGGACGCCGCACGCTCGATCACGCCTTCGGACTACTATGATCAACTGGCGCTGTCGCGCGCCACCGACACGATCGGCGCGGCACGGCGCGGCATCGCGGTGGCGGCACTCACCGGCCACGCCAAGACGGCCGATCCGGTGGTTGCCTGGCTGGACGCCGGCGGCGAGCGGGTGGCGCGCATCCGCGAGCGGCTGCAGGCACTGACCGAGGGCGGCGACATCACCGTGTCGCGGCTGTCGGTGGCGTCGGGGCTGATGAGCGATCTGACGGGGATGTGAACCGCCGACGATCACCACACGCATCACCGGATGCGTGTGGCTCTTTTCGAATGCCATCCGCTTCGAAACCTGCGTTCAAAAAGCTCACCAGGAATGTTTGAGCGTGCCGACGATTTTCAGCCGGTCGCCGTAAAATTCGGTTCCGTAATAGCTGGTTGTCAAATACTTCCGGTCGAACAGGTTCGTTGCGTTCAGGGCCAACGTCACGTCCTTGGTCATCTTGTAGCTGATCGCCGCATCCACCAGTGCGTAGCCGCCAATCGAAGTCGTGTTCGCGTCATCCCCGTAGGTTTGCCCGATATAGCGCACGCCACCGCCGATGGTCAGGTCGCCACGCCGTCCTTCCTCGGGAAGCGTATAATCAACCCAGGCCGACGCCAGGTGGCGAGGAACACGCTGCGGCCGATTGCCGGCATTACCGCCAATGCCGTCTTCCAGGATCTCGGCATCCCAGTAGGAATAGGCAAGCGTCAGGTTCAGGTTTTCCGCGATGGCAGCCTTGCCCTCGAGTTCGATGCCGCGGACGCCGACCTTGCCGATCTGCTGCTGGACAACAGGCGTGACATAGGTTGGAACATTGGTTTGGGTAAGGTCGAAGACCGCGGCCGTGAACAGGCCGTCGAAGCCGTCGGGCTTGTACTTGATGCCTGCCTCATACTGCTTGCCCTCTTGAGGCTTCAGCGAACCCGAGACCGCATATCCGTTGGCGCTTGGCGCCACGAGCGGCTGGAAGCTTTCCGAATAGTTGGCGTAGACCGCGAGATTCGGGGTGAATTTGTAGGTCAGGCCGGCGCGCTTGGTGAAGGCGGATGCCGTGTCGTCGTCCTGCGTTCCCGAGTCGAGATAGTCCGCCGTCGTATGCACGCGGTCCCAGCGCCCGCCCAGGGTGACGATCCAGCGGTCGTCAAACGTCAATTGCTCCTGGGCATAGACACCGACCGCCTGTTGCTTGACCCGCCAGTTCACGTAGGGGCCGAGATTGATGCAGGACAGACCGCAATAGGTCGGATTGTTGATGTCGATGGGACCGGCGGTACCGAAGAGGATGTTTTCGCGGGTGTTGTCATTGGCGTAGTCGACGCCGACAAGCGTCTTGCTGTCGATCCCGTGCCAGCCCGTATCGTATTGCAACTGATTGTCGAAGGCATAGCGGTTGGACACGCCATCGACGGAAAATGCCGTGCGATCCGCCGTGGGGTCAAGCGACGCGCCGTAGACCTCGGCGTAGTCGAGGCTCAAATGCGTGTAGCGGGCATTGGAGCGAAAGGTGAGGTTCTCGTTGAACTCGTGCTCGAACTGGTAGCCGATATCGACCTGCTCCGTGTTGAAGCGGTTGAAATCCGGCTCGCCCAGGAATGTGCCGACGTCGATATTGCCGCCAGCCGGGGTGCCGCGTGCTCCTGTCCCGTCTCGCTTGTAATAGTCAGTCAGGATGGTGAGCGACGTTCCTTCCTCGGGCTTGATGGTCAACGCGGGCGCGATGTAAAGCCGATCGTCGTTGGAATAGTCCCATCCTTGATCGCCATCCTTGGCCAGCCCGGTGAGCCGATAGGTCCACACGCCATCGGGGTCGATCGGTCCGCCAAAATCAACGCCAACCTCCTTGGTACCGTCGCCATAGGACGTGTAAATCTCCCCCTGCTTCTGGTCCAGCGGCCGCTTGGTGATGGCATTGACCAGTCCGCCAGGGCCGTTGAGACCAAAAAGCGTTGATGTCGATCCCTTCAGGACCTCCACGCGCTGAAGTCCGTAAGGCTCGAGACGGCTGGCCGTGAACCAAGCGGGGATGCGCGCCGTGAGGCCATCGCGATAAGTACCGAGCGATGTCTGGTCGAAACCGCGGATACGAATATAGTCGTATCGGTCATCGTTGCCGAACTCGTCGGTGAGGACGCTGGATGTGTAGGCCACGGCCTGCTGGAGGCTTTCGACATGGCGTGCCTCCAGTTCCTTCTGGGTTACAACTGAAACCGAGGCGGGAACGTCGACGATGGGCGTATCGGTCTTGGTGCCGGTCGCCGTATCCTCGGCGACGATCGTTTGATCGGGCCCGACAACGCGGTCCGACTTGCCGGTGACGACGATCGTTTCCAGTTGGGTTGCATCGTCCGGCGAAACCTCCTGGGCCCGGCCGGCCCCCATCGCTCCAAAGGATGCCGCTATCAAGGCACTGCTCGCAATCAATCGCCTTGCCTGAGTGCGCAACAATGCCTGTCGACCAATCGTCATTTCTTATTCCCTGTCAGACCAATATCGAGCCGTTCGACCGGTGACTTTCCGGCCCTGCGCGAGCGCAATTAGTCAAACCGGACAAAAGGAGTCAACTTAATAATCAAGAAATTCGCGCCGGCGGCAATCGCTGCGAAGCAGGGGGTGGAGGGCGGTGCCGGACCTTCGGTCCGACTTCCCCCACGAGAAAAAATAAGGGCTTGGCCCGCGCCGCGGACGAAAGCCAATTGCTGGGTTTTCGAACAATGAACCCCCGGCAGGGGCAAGGGACGGCACCAAGCTTCGTTCATTGCATGAGCGCATGAAACATGCAGACATGGCGCCCGACACGGAACCGGTGCCGGGGGATCATCATGACGGTAGAGACAGTGCAGCGTGCGTCCGGGCGCGGCATCTGGGGATGGATGTTGTTCGACTGGGCGGCGCAGCCGTTCTTCACCGTCGTCACCACCTTCATCTTCGGGCCTTATTTCGTGTCGCGGATGGCGAGCGATCCGGAAACCGGGCAAGCGGCCTGGGGCTACGGCATTGCCGCGGCCGGCCTTGTCATTGCAGTGCTGTCGCCCATCCTCGGCTCGATCGCCGACCAGACCGGACCGCGCAAGCCTTGGATCGCATTCTTTGCCGCGGTCAAGGTCACCTGCCTTTGCATGCTTTGGTTCGCGGCCCCCGGTTCGAACCTTTTCCTGGTCGTGCTGTTCTTTTCGCTGGCGTCGGTGGCGGCGGAGTTTTCGACCGTGTTCAACGATTCGATGATGCCGCGCCTGGTGCCGAAGAGCGAGATCGGCAGGATCTCCAACATGGCCTGGGGCCTTGGCTATCTCGGCGGCATGATCGCGCTGATCTTCGTCGTCGCTTGCCTGGCCGGTTCGCCGGAGACCGGCAAGACGATCATCGGCATCGACCCGCTGTTCGGGCTCGACCCGAAGCTCGGCGAGGACGCGCGCGCAACCGGGCCTTTGTCAGCCGGCTGGTACTTCCTGTTCATCCTGCCGATGTTCTTTTTCACCCCCGACGCCATCAAGGGCCTGCCGATCGGTCCGGCTGTCCGAGAGGGGTTGGCGGAGCTGAAAGTGACATTGGGCGAGGTGCGCAAGCGCAGCGGTATCTTCCGCTTCCTGGTCGCCCGCATGATCTATCAGGACGGCGTCAACGCGCTGCTGGCGTTGGGCGGCACTTTCGCCGCTGCGATGTTCCACTGGTCGATCACCGAGATCGGTATTTTCGGCATCATTCTCAACGTCGTCGCCATCTTCGGCTGCCTGGTCGCAGCCCGTCTCGACACGGCGCTTGGCTCAAAAACCATCGTCATGATCTCGCTGGTCCTGCTCAGCATCGCCACGATCGGCATCGTCTCGACCGGGCCGGGCTATACGTTGTTCGGCCTCTGGATGATGCCTGGACCGGACAGCGGCGGCCTGTTCGGCACGGCAGCGGAAAAAGCCTACATCTTCTTCGGCCTGTTGATCGGCGTGGCTTTCGGGCCGGTGCAGGCGTCGTCGCGATCCTATATGGCGCGCAGCGTCACGGCGGCAGAATCCGGCCGCTATTTCGGCATTTATGCGCTGGCCGGGCGGGCGACCAGTTTCCTGGCGCCGTTCATGGTCGCGTCGGTCACCCTGGCCAGCGGCTCGGCGCGGCTCGGCATGGCGGTGATCGTGCTGTTCCTGGGCATCGGCATGGCGATCCTGGTCAAGACGCCCTATCCGGCGGACCGGCCGGTGGATTGACTTTACCCTCCCCCTTGTGGGGGTGAGCAGCCGGTTCGCGAAGCGAATTCATCGTGCCAGTGGCACGATGAAAGGCCGGTGAACGCCGGGACGCTGCGAAGCAGCGGGGACCCGGCCCGGCGACTGGTCATTCAGAATTCAGCCCCGAGCCCTTCGCAGGCTCAGGGCGTTCGAAGCTCGAAAAGCCAAGCAATTGGCTTTTCGTTCGCTGCGCGAACCGCTTCTCACCCCCACAAAGGGGAGGGTAAAAGCAGCTAATGGCGGAAATGCCTGACGCCCGTAAACACCATAGCGATGCCGTGCTCGTCGGCGGCGGCAATGACGTCCTTGTCGTTCATCGAGCCACCCGGCTGGATGACGGCGGTGGCGCCGGCGGCGATTGCCGACAGCAAGCCATCGGCGAAGGGGAAGAAGGCGTCGGAGGCGACCACCGAGCCCTTGGTCAGCGGTTCGGCGAGGCCGGCGGCCTCGGCGGCGTCGAGTGCCTTGCGGGCGGCGATGCGTGAGGAATCGACCCGGCTCATCTGGCCGGCGCCAATGCCGACGGTGGCGCCGTCCCTGACGTAGACGATGGCGTTGGACTTGACGTGCTTGGCGATGCGGAAGGCGAATTTCAGGTCGGCCATTTCGGCCGGCGTCGGTGCCCGTGTGGTCACCACTTTCAGTTCGAGGTCGTCGACGACGGCGTTGTCCCGGCCCTGGATGAGCAGGCCGCCGGCGACGGATTTGACCGTCGTGCCCGGCGTGCGCGGGTCCGGCAGCCCACCGGTGACCAGCAGGCGCAAATTCTTCTTCCCCGCCACGATGGCCGCTGCCTCATCGGTGGCGCCGGGCGCGATAATCACCTCGGTGAAGGTTTTTACGATCTCTTCCGCCGCCTCGGCGTCGAGGGTGCGGTTGACGGCGATGATGCCGCCGAAGGCCGAGACCGGGTCGCAGGCCAGCGCCTTGGCGTAGGCGGCTTTCAGCGAGGCGCCTTCGGCAACGCCGCACGGATTGGCGTGCTTGATGATGGCGACGACGGCGGAAAGGTCGGGGTCGAACTCGCCGACCAATTCGAAAGCGGCGTCGGTGTCGTTGATGTTGTTGTAGGATAGCTGCTTGCCCTGCAGCTGGCGCGCCGTGGCGACGCCCGGGCGCTTGTCGCCGTCGACGTAGAAGCCGGCGCTCTGATGCGGGTTCTCGCCATAGCGCATCACCTCGACCAGCCTGCCGCCAAAGGCGCGCCATGTCGGATGTTCGATCTCGAGCGCCTCGGCGAACCAGCCGGAGATCGCCGCGTCATAGCTGGCGGTGCGGGCAAAGGCCTTGGCCGCCAGCTTCTTGCGGAAATCCAGCGACAGCGAGCCGATGTTCATCTCCAGCGCATTCAGCACCGAAGCGTAATCGCCGGGATCGGTGACGATGGCGACATAGGCGTGGTTCTTGGCCGAGGCGCGGATCATCGCCGGGCCGCCAATGTCGATGTTTTCGACGATCGACGCGTAATCGGCGCCGGAGCGGCGGACCTCCTCGAACGGATAGAGATTGGAGACGACGAGATCGATCGGCTCGATGCCGTATTTGCGCATTGCCGCGGAATGCTCCGGATCGTCGCGCACGCCAAGCAGCGCGCCATGCACGCCGGGATGCAAGGTCTTGACGCGGCCGTCCATGATCTCGGGGAAACCGGTGAGCTCGGAGACGTCGCGCACCGCCAGGCCCGCCTCGGTGATCGCTTTTGCCGTGCCGCCGGTCGAGACCAGTTCGACACCGGCCGCTGCCAGCGCTTTGGCGAAATCGATGAGGCCCGTCTTGTCGAAAACGGAGAGCAGGGCGCGACGCACGGGAACAAGGTCTGGTGCGGGAATGTTCTTGGCGGCGACGGCCATGGGCTGGCGGCCTTTCACGACTGGTGTGGTGGATGCCCGCGCCCGTAGCACATGCCGCCCGGAAATCAAACCGGCGGTCAGGTGGAGCAAGGCAACGAATCCGTGTTAACGGGTTTCTTCGGAGACTTCGCAGGCGCGTTGGCTGACGGAGCACCAACGAAAAAACCCGCCTATGCGGCGGGCCACTGGCGCAAACCGGCACCATAGGCAAAAATGTACCATAGCTGAGGGCACGGAGTCAAGAAAAAATTCCTATCTTGGGAAAGCTGCCGGCACAAAAGCTGCCGATGCCCCGAGCTGGTTGTCGTCAGGCCTTTTGTTAACCTGAGTTTGAAGCCCTGTCAGGAGGATCAGTTGTTTTCCGGGTGGCCGGCGATGCTGGTGCGGGTCAGCTGCCAGTGGACTTCGGCGATTTCCGAAGCCTTGAAGGCAAGCACGATCTGGCGGCTGCGGCGCGGGCCGCCAAGGCCGGCGAAATAGATCGATTCCTCGACCTCCGGCACCACTTCGGCTGCTGTGAACACCCAGGTGTCGGCCTGATCGGCGGCCAGCACCAGGCGGTCATGCTCGTCCTGCAAAAGGTTGACGTCGGGATGAACGTGGAAGCGGACGGTGACGAAGTCGCGCCCATTGTTGCGGATCGCCGTATTGCCGGGGCGCTGGAAGCGGTCGCGGCCAGCCAGCACATTGCCGTTCGACGACAGTTTCAGCTCGCGCTCATGCAGGAAGCCGAAGCGCGGGACATAGCCGTCATGGCGGGCGATGAAGCCCTGAACGCCCTTCTGGTCGGTGCGCTTGCACTGCACATGCTGCGGGCCGCCGATCAGCGGCGAACCGAGCAGGTCGTTGACGCGCAACGAATGGCTGAAGCGCGCCGACGAGGTGTCGTTGATGGTGGCGGTCGAGTGCGCGGCGGTGGCGCGCGCCAGCGGCCGGAATTCAGCCGCGCCATAGGTGTCAATGCCGGCATTGACGATGTAGTGCTGGCGGCCGGACGACAGTTCGAAGGCGAGGCAGCTGGCGTGTGCGGCGTTGGACACATCGATCGGCGGCGGCGGGCCGGTGTCGGCGATGACCGTGGTGCCGCCCATCGACAGGCGCTCATAGCCGGAATGCGGCGCATGCAGCAGCGGCGCGCCAGCGGTGTCGTCGTGGCGCAGAATGGTGGCGATGCGGTCGTGGATGGTGGCGCCCATGCCGTTGAAGCGGGCGAGGCTGCCATCCTGATGGCGGAAGAAGCGCAGCGCCGGCAGCATGCGGTCGATGGCGCCGATCAGCGCCTGCGGCGGCGTTTCCGCCTGGTTGGCATAAGTCTGGCGCAGCGGCAGAAGGTCGGCGAGGATTTCCAGGACGACCATCGGATTGCGCGAAATGTGCCCGCCATCTGCGAGGATCTGGCGGTCGAGTTCCTCGGCAAGATTGCGGGTCGCGCCCCGCAGGGCCGATGCCGGTGCCGGCAGGGACAAGGCAGCGAAGGCGAGCGCGATGCGGGCCCGCAGCCTGTCCTTGCCGTCGGGCATTTCGCGCGCCATCGACCTGAGGTAGCGGATCTGGATGGCAACCGATTTCAGGAAGGCGCGGTAGAAAGGGAACTCGGCGCCCTGCAATACGACCGAGGAGTGCTGCAACCAGGCGATGATGCGCTTGGCCGTCGTGCCCGGCTCCCAGGCGATGCCGGAGATATGGCTGCCATGCATGGTGATCCAGTCGGAGACCAGGGCGCGGGCATTGGCGGCGGCAAGCTCGGTGCCGGCGGCGCGCATATGGCGCAGCCAGCGAAAGCCGTGCAGCGTCTTCTGCCAGCCGTGATTGGGCACGTGGATCTGGAAAGGCGACTTGCCGCCGGTCTCGACCACGTGCCCCGACAGGGGATAGCGGCCGTAATAGATCTCGAGTGCGATCTGCGGGTCGGCGAGGCGCAGGTCCGGCGGTGCGATCAGCACACGTTCCGGCGTGCGGCCGGAATAGCGCCAGCGATAGACAGGCCCGGCGCGCAGGCGCCGGCGCATTTTGCGCCAGAACTCCTTCGCGACAAGCGTCCATAGACGCGTCGTGCTGCTGGCAGCAAGTGCCAAAACCCCTCCTGATCGTCCTCTACCCCGGCGCCGAGTCTACATGATTGCACGATTCGTGCGAAGGCGAATTCCACGAGCCCACGCCGGTTCACCTGGTTTTGCCCCCGATCCTACCCAAAAAAGTCAGTAATCCGGGCAGTTCAATCCCTAGCCGGCTCGCCGCATGCGAGCGGCGAAGAAACCATCGAGGCCCGAGCGTTCCGGCGCGCCGAGCTCCAGGTCGGCGGGCGTGGTGCGCAGCGTGCCTTGCGGCGTCAGGAATGGATCGATGCCGGCGATCTCGCCTTGCTGCAACGGATCGTTGGTGATTTCAGGCGTGCCGGCCAGAAAGACGCGATAGAGATCCTCGCCTTCGAGCGGATCGAGCGAACAGTTGGAAAAGACGATCGTGCCGCCGGGCTTCACCAGCGTGACGGCGCGGGCGAGCAGCCTGCGTTGCAGGTCGGCCAGTTTTTCGACATCGGCCGAAGTCTTGGTCCATGGCACGTCGGGGTGCCGCCGCACCGTGCCGGTCGACGAGCAGGGCGCGTCGAGGAGGATCGCGTCGAAGAGTTCTTCCGGCTCATATTTGAGCAGGTCGGCCTGGACGATTTCGGCAGACAGGCCGAGACGGTCGAGATTCTGCGTCAGCCGCACGAGCCGGTTTTTTGACGTGTCGACAGCGGTGACCTTCGCGCCGGCAACGATCAGCTGCGCGGTCTTGCCGCCGGGCGCGGCGCAGAGATCGGCAACCCGCAATCCCGTGACATCGCCGAACAGCCGGGCGGGCAGGCTGGCCGCGGCGTCCTGGACCCACCAGGCGCCCTCGGCAAAGCCGGGCAATTCAGTGACAGGACCGACAAGATTCTCGACCCGCACCGTGCCTGTCTGCAGGACGATGCCGCCGAGTTTTTCAGCCCAGAGTCCGGGATCGGCCTTGACCGAGAAGTCGACCGGCGCCTCAACGCGATGCGCTTCGAGGATCTGTCTGGCCTTCTCGTTGCCGTAGGTGGTCTTCAGCCGGTCGGAAAACCATTTGGGCGCTTCGTAGGTGGCGGCAAGGGCGGCAGGCAGTTCCGTTTCCTTGGCCCGTGCCAGTGTGCGCAGCACGCCATTGACGAGGCCGGAGAAACGCACCGTGCGCGGATCGGACTTGGCATGGGTCACCGCAATGTCGACGGCGGCGCTGTCGGGAATATCGAGGAACAGGATCTGTGCCGCTGCCACATGCAATATGTGCGACAAAGCGGTGGCATTGGGCGGCAGCGGTTTTTCCAGGCGCCGCGCCAGCAGCCCTGATATGGTCATGCGATAGCGCAGCGCGGTGACCAGGATGGCGCGGACCAGGCCGCGATCGCGCAAGTCGAGCGCCTTGTATTGCGGGTGGCCGTTTTCGTGATCGGTCAGCCCATCAAGCGGCGTCCTGGCGTCGATGACGGCGGCAAGCAGGCGCGCCGCCGCCTTGCGGGCGGCGAGGCCGGCAACGAAGTCGCCGCCGTCCCTGTGTTCCTGATCACCTGAAACTGTGCGTCGTGGTCCTCTGTCCGCCACGCTCACGACCATCGGCCCTTGGGCCCGGTCGGATTGCGACCCCACGGGTTGGATTTGGGCTTGGCGGCCTCCGCCGGCTGCTCGGGCCGCGCTGCCTGATCCCATGGGCCGGATGGCCGCGGTTCGTCCGCCTGGCGTGACGTTGGGGCCTGGCGCGGTGCAGCCCGGGTTTCGCTGCCGGCCATGTCGCGCGCCATCGCCTGCAAGGCTGCGATGCGGTTCTCAGTGGCGGGGTGGGTGGAGAACAGGCTGTCCATGCGCTCGCCGTGAAGAGGATTGATGATGAAGAGATGCGCGGTCGCGGGATTTCGCTCGGCATCGGGGTTGCGGATGCGTTCGGCGCCGCGGGCGATCTTGTCAAGCGCCGATGCCAGCCAGAGCGGGTGTCCACAGATTTCGGCGCCACGCCGGTCGGCCTCGTATTCGCGGGTCCGGCTGACCGCCATCTGCACGACCATCGCTGCAAACGGAGCCACGATCATCGCAACCAGCACGCCGACAAAGCCGAACGGGTTGTTGTCGCGGTTGCCGCTGAAAAAGAAGGCAAAATTGCCGAGCATCGAGATGGCACCGGCAAAGGTGGCGACGATCGTCATGGTGAGCGTGTCGCGATGCTGCACATGGGCGAGCTCGTGCGCCATGACCGCCGCGACCTCTTCAGGCGTCAGCGCCTGCAACAGGCCGGTGGAGGCAGCCACCGCCGCATTCTGCGGATTGCGGCCGGTGGCAAAGGCGTTCGGCTGCGGGTTGTCGATCAGATAGGTCTTCGGCATCGGCAGGCCGGCCTGTTTGGCCATTGCCTGGACGATGGCGTAATATTCGGGCGCGTTCCTTTCATCGACCTCGACGGCACGGTTCATCGACAGCACCATCTTGTCGGCATTCCAGTAGCTGAACAGGTTGGTGCCGGCGGCGATCAGCAGCGCGATCATCATGCCGCCGGTTCCGCCGATCAAAAAGCCGACGCCCATGAACAGCGCGGTCATCGCGGCAAGAAGCATGGCGGTGCGGATGGTGTTCATCGTCTGCTCCTGTCCGGGGGATAGCGAAAAGGGGTCGATCGTCGTGGGTTCATGGCTATATGATGGGAAACGCCAGTTCCTGTTTCAATTGACTGGACTCAATCTGCTGACTGGACTCAATCTACCGAGATTATCGCATGACCGACGAAATCAGTAAAACAGGCGCCGCTCCTGCCGAAGCGGCATCGCAAAGAGAGCTAGCGCCGGCCGCACGCCGTGCGTTGGCCGAGGCCGCAGCGCGGCGGGAAGACTACCGCGCAAAGGAGGTCGCGCTGCCGAAGGAGATCGGCGGCCGCGGCGGCAAGGAGCCAGGGCGCTACGGCGACTGGGAAGTAAAGGGCCTGACCAGCGACTTCTAGATGCCTCCCTACGCAGCGTTGCGCTGCGGCTCGAGCGCGATCCAGCCACGCTCGTCGACCGTGATGCCGACCATGTCGTAGCCTGCGATCGCGGCATGTTGCGTTGGCAAGGGGTGCTTGTGCGTGGCGCTGATGACCATGACCGCCGCGCCCGCCGCTTCGGCTGCCGCGATGCCAGCTGGAGCATCCTCGAAGACGAGGCAATCGCGCGCGTCGACGCCGAGTCGTTCCGCGCCAAGCCGGAAGCAATCGGGCGCCGGCTTGCCGCGGGAGACATCTTCCGCCGCGACGATGACGCCCGGCACGGGGATGCCGGCGGCCTTCATGCGCAACAGCGCCAGCTCACGTGGGGCGGAGGTTACGATCGCCCAGCGTTCGGGCGGCAGCGAATCGAGAAATGCCACGGCGCCGGCGATCTGGAGAATGCCATCGAGATCGGCCGCCTCGGCCTTCAGCAGCAGATCAGCCTCGTGTCCCGGATCGACGCCCGGCAGCGCCAGGCCGGTGATGGTCTCGATCGCGCGCACGCCATGGATCGTCGGCAGGAAGGCGGCGACGTCGAGGCCCTGGCGGCGTGCCCAATCGCTCCACACCCGTTCCGCCGAGGCGATGGAATTGATGAGCGTGCCGTCCATGTCGAAGAGGAAGGCCGCGAAGTTTCTGCCTGAATACATGATTTTCCTTGAGTTCGGGGAGCGCTGGTGGGGTTGCCGAACCTAACCCCTCGACCGCGGCAGGGGAAGACACGGGGTGGGCTTTTCGATCGGCCCAGGGAACCGCGGTATCCTCCGGGCGTTTGGGAAGGACTGCTTCTCACAACAACGATCGAAGGGGGACCAACGATGCTGATCCGGCTCGGCTACGAAATCGCCATCGAATGCGTAGCCGCCACGCCGGTGATTTCAGTGCTCGAGATCCATCGGGACAGGCAGGCCGACATCAAGCGGCAGACGCGGGTGCTGACCTCGCCCGCGGTGCCGACAAGGCTGTACCATGACCTGCATGGCAATGCCTGCCGGCGCTTCACAGCACCCGCCGGTGGTTTTCGCATCCTGTATGACGCGGTCGTCGAGGACAGCGGCGAGACGGACGAGGTCAACACGCTGGCCAGGGAAGTGCCGGTGGCGGACCTGCCCGACGAAGTTCTCGGTTATCTCCTGGGCAGCCGCTATTGCGAGACGGATCATCTGAGCAGCCTGGCCTGGGAGCTCTTCGGCGACATCCCGTCCGGCTGGGCGCGCGTGCAGGCGATCGTCGATTATGTCCACAACCGGCTGTCGTTCGGCTATGGCTATGCGCGCTCGACCCGCACCGCGGCGCAGGCGCATGAGGAGCGCGTCGGGGTCTGCCGTGACTTCGCCCATCTGGCGATCACGCTTTGCCGCTGCATGAACATTCCGGCACGCTACGTGAACGGCTATCTCGGCGATATCGGCGTGCCAGCCGATCCGGCGCCGATGGACTTCTCGGCGTGGCTGGAAGTGTTCCTCGACGGCAAATGGTACACGTTCGATCCTCGCCACAACACGCCGAGAACCGGCCGTATCGTCATCGCCCGCGGCCGCGACGCCACCGACGTGCCGCTGCTGCACAGTTTCGGCCCCCACCGGCTCAGCCTGTTCAAGGTGTGGACCTACGAACAGGAAGGCAATCTGTTCAACCCGCCCTACCACGGCATCGACAGGACCGTCAGCGCACAGATGCTGGCGTAGTCGCGAGGCCTACCGATGCAACTGCTCCAGGGTGGTCAGGAGGTTTCTCCGGGCCGCAACTTTCGGGACACATGGTCCGCTTCGGCACAGTGAGCTTGTGCCGCAACAGGACGCCGTCGACGGCGTCGCGGTGCCTCGGGCCAGATCATGGTAAGCGGCTGGTAAACGCCAGCGCCATGGTGCGTTCCCGTTTACCAGCCGTTCACCTTTGTTGGTTCCAAAGTTTAACAAAAACAGTGACTTGCTACTGGAAAGCCAGCTCTCCGCCCAGCTAGGGCGTCATCCGGCTGGAATCCTGCATTGCCCTGTCTGCGGCGACGAGGCCGAGGCAAGCGGAGGCTGTAGGATGCGGAATTACGGGGGTCTTGTTCACGCGGTCGGCGGCTTCGCCAGAGATCGCGGTGGAAATTTCGCAGTCCTGTTCGGCCTCAGCGCCTCGGTCTTGGCGCTGGCTGTCGGCTTCTCGGTCAACGTCTCGCAGCTCTACAATGCCAGATCGAGCCTCCAGAGCGTGGTCGACGCCGCGGTCACGTCGACGGCACGCGACCTGACGACCGGCGCCACCAACGAAGCCGATGCCAACACATCGGTGCAGGCTTTTCTCGACGCCAACAGTCAGGCAGGCATCTTGCAGGCCGACCAGATCGTGCTCGACAAGCTGACTGTCAACAAGACCGCCAAGACGGTCCAGGCCGACGCCCATGTCGATGTCGGGCTGTATTTCCCGATTTTTGGCACGGGCGACATGAAACGCGTCGCCGCCTCCACGACGGCGCTCTATTCGGACAAGACCATCGAAGTGGCGATGATGCTCGATGTGACCGGGTCGATGAGGAAGCGCGGCAAGGTCGACAAAATCGGCGATCTGAAAGCTGCTGCAAAAAACGCCGTCCGGACGATGCTGCAGAACCAGGATCCGAAGAACCCCCGCATCCGCGTCGCGATTGTGCCTTACGCATCAGGTGTGAACGCCGGCAAGCTGGCGGAAAACGTCTATGCCGAGAAGCAAGGGAGCTCTGAACTGCCACCCGTCGCCGGCAGTCCGCTTCTCGTCGCCAAGACGGGCAAAAATCTGCTGCCCTCCTTCAGCGAGTACATCTCCATCGTCGGCGCGGCGATGCCACATCCCGACAACTGCGCCACGGAGCGCAAGGACAAGAACGGCAACGCGGATATGAGCGCCGACGGCCCAGACACGGTTCGCACCGACAAGGAAGGCAAGAAATATTATGCCCTGGTCAATCGGGACGATCATCTCGGCGGGGACATGAACAGGTGCCCTGATGCGGAAGTGATCCCGCTGACCGCCGATTCCGATGCATTGCTTGAATCGATCGAGGACTTCCAGGCCGATGGCTACACGGCCGGCGCGATCGCCATTCAGTGGACCTACTATATGCTGTCGCCGCAATGGCGCACTGCGATCAGAAATGCCGGTCTCGGCAAAGGCGCCTCGGACGCCGATCCGAAGAAGATCGCCAAGGTCGCGATCCTGATGACCGATGGCCAATTCAATACCGCCTTCGCCGGTGCTGGGGACAGCTACAACAGCCAGGGCAACCTTGCGCGCGGCAACGCCGGAACGCTGTGCGGCAACATGAAAAATGACGGCATCGAGATTTTCACCATCGGCTTCGATCTGAACAACAAGGACATGTCGGCAACCGAGCGGGACCAGGCAAAGGCGGTGCTGAAGGACTGTTCATCGAAGGACGCCTCCGCCGCCAAGAGGCATTTCTTCGACGTGTCCACCGGAGCCGAATTGGACGACGCCTTTCAGGAAATCATCCGCAACACCGAAAAGGTCGCATTGACCCAGTAGTCTAGTCCGCAAACGGAAAAGGCCGCCGCTTCTTTCGAAGCCGGCGGCCTTCCGTGTTTCCGTCCGTGGCGCGGCCCTATGGCGATGACCTATGAGGTCACCCGCCGCGCATTTCGCGCCTTAACGGGAAGACTGCTTCCCGAAAGTGCAATCCGCTGAGGCCACGTTCTGGAAAACGAAATCACTCGACATCGGATCACCTCCTTTCGATTTGTTGAACACATACTCATGATGGGGTGCGTTGCAGCAAAAGACAAGGCGCAGGTTTGAAAAAGTGGGAAGGTGCTTTTGGCACGACACTGGGTTGCGGGCTGTCGGCCGGGCAGGCAAGATCATGGCATAGAGCCGAGCGGCAATCCGGGTCGGCCCCTGTGGGAGGGATGCATGGAGGCAGCCGAGAGAGCGGCGCGGATCGTGCGGACGGTTGTCGAGACGCTGAAACCGGGCTTTGCCGTCAAGCTGTGGACCGGGGAGCGGATCGGCCCCGCCATTGGTCCGGTGCTCACCATCAACGACCAGGACATCGTCTGGCAGATCGTGAAGCGACCGTCCCTGTCGACGCTGATCGAGATGTGGATTTCCAAGACGATCGACATCGAAGATGGGACGATCTTCGACTTTTACGCCCTGCCGTCGCAAGGCAAGCTCAGAACCAAGCTCAAGTCGCTGCCGAAAATGGCGATCCTGCGTGACCTGCCTTCCGTGCTTTTGGCGCGCAAGCAGATGACGGCGCGGACCGATCTTTCGGGGCGCAATCCCTATGTCAGCGGTTCGAGCCAGGAGGCGATCCAGCATCACTATGACATTTCGAACGCCTTCTACCGGCTCTTCCTTGACGAGCGCATGGTCTACAGTTGCGGCTACTTCAAGGATTTCGCCAACAGCATCGATCAAGCGCAGATCGACAAGCTCGACCATATCTGCCGCAAGCTCCGGCTGAAGCCTGGCGAACGGCTGCTCGACATCGGCTGTGGCTGGGGAGCGATGCTCATCCATGCTGCGAAGAACTATGGCATCATCGGCCACGGTGTCTCGCTGTCGCAGGCCCAGACCGAGCTGGCCCGTGAGCGCATCCGCGCCGAGGGGCTGGAGGACCGCATCACCATCGAGATCAAATCCTATGCGGAGCTTACAGGCAGCTTCGACAAGATCTCGTCGATCGGCATGTTCGAGCATCTCGGGCTCGCCAACCACGCCACTTACTTCAAGACCATTCATCGTCTGCTGAAGCCCGGCGGCATCTATCTGCACCACGCCATCACCCGGCGCAGCAAGGGCGACATGAAGAAGACCCTGCGCAAGGGGCCGGAGTACAAGGCGCTGCTCAAATACATTTTCCCCGGTGGCGAGCTCGACACGATCGGCATGACAACAGGCAATCTCGAGGCGCACGGCTTCCTGGTCTACGACGTGGAGAATCTGCGCGAGCATTACGCCTGCACCTGTCGCCTGTGGGCGGAGCGGCTGCACGAAAGGTTCGACGAGGCAATCGCCGAGGTGGGCGAAGCCAGGGCACGGCTATGGCTGCTCTACCTGACCGGCTGTTCGATCACCTTCGAACGCGCCTCGGCACAGATTTTCCAGACCGTCGTCACCAAGCGCGCGCGTGGTCCAAGCGGCCTGCCGCCGACGCGGGCGGATCTGTATCGATAGCTTACAGGAAGCGCATCGCGTCGCCGACTTCGACGCGCGCCGGCCGGTCGACCGTGCAATAGACCCCGAGATTGTGGGCGTTATGGCGGACAAGCTTGCGCAGGATCGCCGGATCATGATCGAAGCCATCCTGGGCGACGATGGTGAAACCGCAGCGGCGGCAGGGTTCCGAGATGGTCAGCAGGAGATCGCCGACGGCAAGCTTGCGGCCGATCCATTCCGTTTCGGGAAACGACCCTTCGATTGCCGCCATGTCGACGACGATGTTGGGGCGGAAGCGGCGTGGGTCGGCGACCCCTTCCGGATGCAACGTTTTGAGCCGTGCCAGCGAGGCGGTGGTCAACAGATGGATGGGCGCCTTGCGGTAGCGCTCCGCGGTCAGCGGGCCGGAATAGCTGGGTGCGGCATTCTCGCGGCGAAACGGCCGGATCGAGGCCTCGAAGCCGAGATAGGCCGACACCGCGCGGTCGCTCTCGATACTTGGCGCAGCCAGCCAGTCGCCCCCGGGAACGGCAATCTCGAGTTCCAGGGTCGGCGACAGCCGGGTGCGGATGCGCGGCACCTTGTGCCATTTCGGGTCGCGGTCCGGTCGCGCGATCTCATTGTCGGACGCGTCGACAAGGCCGAACATGCGGTCGCCCTTAATGCTCTTGATGTCGACCGAGATTGTCTCCCGGCGCTCGCCGGCAAGCGAACTCGCCGGATAGCGCCAAAGCTCACTGACAGTGCCGAGCGCGGCCTGCATCAGCTCTTCTTGTTCTGCCGGTTGGCGATCAGGTCTTCGACGACGGCCGGGTCGGCGAGCGTCGAGGTATCGCCGAGGGCGGAGAAATCGTCCTCTGCGATCTTGCGCAGGATGCGGCGCATGATCTTGCCGGAACGCGTCTTCGGCAGGCCTGGCGCGAACTGGAGCTTGTCGGGCGAAGCGATGGCGCCGATCTCCTTGCGGACATGGGCAACCAGCTCCTTGCGCAGTTCCTCGCTAGGCTGCTCGCCGGCCATCAGCGTGACGTAGCAGTAGATGCCCTGGCCCTTGATGTCGTGCGGATAGCCGACGACGGCGGCTTCCGAAACCTTGTCGTGGCTGACCAGTGCGGATTCGACCTCGGCCGTGCCCATGCGATGGCCGGAGACGTTGATGACGTCGTCGACGCGGCCGGTGATCCAGTAATAGCCGTCGGCGTCGCGGCGACAGCCGTCACCGGTGAAGTACTTGCCCTTGTAGGTCGAAAAATAGGTCTGCACGAAGCGGTCGTGGTCGCCATAGACGGTGCGCATCTGGCCGGGCCAAGAATCGGTGATGCACAGATTGCCGTCGGCCGCACCTTCCAGCACCTTGCCCTCGCTGTCGACCAGCTGCGGCTTGACGCCGAAGAAGGGCCGTGTCGCCGAACCCGCCTTGAGGTCGGTGGCGCCCGGCAGCGGCGTGATCAGGATGCCGCCGGTCTCGGTCTGCCACCATGTGTCGACGATCGGAACCTTGCCGTTGCCGACGATGTTGAAATACCACTCCCAGGCTTCCGGATTGATAGGCTCGCCGACCGAACCCAGCACGCGCAGCGACTTGCGCGACGTCTTCTTTACGTGCGCATCGCCGGCGCCCATCAGCGCGCGCAATGCCGTCGGCGCGGTGTAGAAGATATTGACCTTGTGCTTGTCGATGACTTCCCAGAAGCGCGACTGCGACGGGTAGTTCGGCACGCCTTCGAACATCAGCGTGGTGGCGCCGTTGGCGAGCGGGCCATAGACGATGTAGCTGTGGCCGGTGACCCAGCCGACATCGGCGGTGCACCAGTAGATGTCGCCGTCATGGTAGTCGAAGACATATTGGTGCGTCATCGAGACGTAGACGAGATAGCCGGCGGTGGTGTGCAGCACGCCCTTCGGCTTGCCGGTCGAGCCCGATGTGTAAAGGATGAACAGCGGGTCCTCGGCCTTCATCTTCTCGGGCTTGCATTCGGCTTTCACCGTCGCGATCTCGTCGTGGTACCAGACGTCGCGGCCGGGAACCCAGCCGGTCTTGCCGCCGGTGCGGCGCACGACCACCACCTTTTCGACTTTCGTTCCGGCCTTCGCGGCGATCTCGATCGCCTTGTCGGTGTTTTCCTTCAAAGGGATCGGCTTGCCGCCGCGCAGGCCTTCATCTGATGTGATGACGAAGGTCGACTTGCAGTCGTCGATGCGGCCGGCCAGCGCATCCGGCGAGAAACCGCCGAAGACGATCGAATGGACGGCGCCGATACGCGTGCAGGCCAGCATCGCATAGGCGGCTTCCGGGATCATCGGCATGTAGATGGTGACGCGGTCGCCTTTCTTGACGCCGTGTTTCTTCATCACATTGGCGAGCCGGCAGACATGCTCGTAGAGCTCGTTATAGGTGATCTTCTTGTCGTCGTAGGGATTGTCACCTTCCCAGATGATGGCGGTCTGGTTGCCGCGCTTCTTCAGGTGCCGGTCGATGCAGTTGTAGGAGACATTGGTCAGTCCGTCCTCGAACCATTTGATCGAGACCTTGCCGTCGAAGGAGGCGTTCTTGACCTTGCTGAAGGGCTTGAACCAGTCGATCCGCTTGCCGTGCTTGCCCCAGAATTTGTCCGGGTTCTTGAGGCTGTCGGCATACCATTTCAGGTAGGTGTCATTGTCGATCAGCGCGTTTTTCTTCCACGCCGGCTGGACGCGATGGACATGAACCTCGGACATTCCTGACTTTCCTCCCGAACAATCGCCGGCTTGAAATGCCGGCGGGATCGCAGCGACACGGCCGCGAATTCGGCGGCATTATTACCAGTTCCGCCGTTACGGCAACATTAGACGTTGGATTCGCGCGGCGGGATGCCGCAGGTGTTTTTCCCGCCGCTGTCAGCACTCGATCAGCGTCGCTGCTAACTGCATGTTTTCGCGCGGAAAACCCGTTTTCGATCAGGAAAAATCAATAGACAGTTAAGCAACGGCGCGCACACTCTGACGTTGGGAGGAAAGGAGACTCAACCAGGACCGCCCAAGGGGGACTGCCATGCGCGACCATTCCGAAATGGACCTGATGCTCAAAGGCTATGGCCTGACCACGGCCAAGATTCTCTATCACTTTCCCGATCATCCGCATCTGTTGCAGAGCTTCATCTGGCAGGACTACGATCTGGCGCCACAATTTCCGGTACTGATCAAGTTCATCGAGTTCTGGAAGGCCAAGCTGGACGGGCCGCTGCATTCGATCAGCTACACCCACCAGAAGCTGATCGCGCCGAATGAATGGCGCAAGGTGGATGGTGAGTTCGTGCTGCACTGAACGCGGTACAACCGATCTCCCCCGCAAGGGGGGAGATTGGCAGCTTCAACGCCAGTGCTCACACCACCGGCGGATTGAGCCGGGCAAAGCCTTCCTGCCGCCGATACGGGAAGTACGGGTAGGGCGCGGTGACTTCGCTTGCCGCGTCGAGTTTCCTGATCTGCTCCGGCGTCAAATTCCAGCCGACGGCGCCGAGGTTCTGGCGCAGCTGTTCTTCGTTGCGGGCGCCGATGATGACGGAGGAAACAGTCGGACGCTGCAGCAGCCAGTTGATGGCGATCTGCGGCACGGTCTTGCCGGTTTCCAGCGCCACCGCATCGAGCGCATCCATCACCCGATAGAGATGCTCGTCCTCGACCGGCGGTCCGAAGCTTGCCGTGTCGTGCAGCCGGCTCTTTTCCGGCAAGGACTGGCCACGGCGGATCTTGCCGGTCAGGCGGCCCCAGCCAAGCGGGCTCCACACCAGCGCGCCGACGCCCTGGTCGAGGCCGAGCGGCATCAGCTCCCATTCATAGTCGCGCCCGACCAGCGAATAGTAGACCTGATGCGCGACATAGCGTGGATAGCCTTGGCTGTCGGCTTGCGCCAACGACTTCATCACCTGCCAGCCGGAGAAATTGGAGACGCCGACATAGCGCAGCTTGCCGGCGCGCACGAGTTCGTCCAGCGTCGACAAGACCTCCTCGATCGGCGTCCCGGCGTCGAAAGCGTGCAGTTGCAACAGGTCGATGTAATCGGTGCCGAGGCGCCTCAGCGCATCATCCACGGATCTGATCAGCCGCGACCGAGACGAGCCATAGTCGGCCGGCCCATCGCCCATCGGCAGCGCGGTCTTGGTCGAGATCAGCACGGCATCGCGGCGGCCTTTTATCGCTTCGCCAAGCACCTCTTCCGAGGCGCCGTTCGAATAGACGTCGGCAGTATCGAACAGATTGACGCCGGCCTCCAGGCAGATGTCGATCAGCCGCCGCGCTTCCCTGGCGTCGCTGTTGCCCCAGGCGCCGAACAGCGGGCCGGAACCGCCAAAGGTTCCCGCGCCAAATGAGAGTGCGGGCACTTTCAGGCCCGATGCACCGAGACGTCGGTAGTCCATCTTTTTGCTCCTGTGGAATGAAGGGTGTGGAAAGCGGGTTTGCAGAGGACGGTCACGACCGGATGGAGGCAGGCTCGCCGAGCGTGGCGGTGCGATCGAGACGCAGCGCCAGCCCCGCCACACCGAGTGCCGCGAGCGGCAGCAGGGCGGCGACCCAGGTGAGTGAGCCCAGGCCAAGGCCATGGGCAATCACCGCACCACCAAGCCAGGCACCTGCCGCATTGCCGAGATTGAAGGCGGCGATGTTGAAGGACGAGGCGAGGCTCTGGCCGGCACCTTGTGCCTTTTCCAGCACCCACATTTGCAGCGGCGCCACGGTGGCGAAGGCGGCGGCCCCGAGCAGACCGACATAGATGACGGCCATCACCTGGCTGTGGATGGCGAAGGTCATGGTGGCGAGCACCAGGGCCAGCACCACGAGACTGCCCAGCACGGCCGGCACCAGCCAGCGGTCGGCGACCTTGCCGCCAAGCAAGTTGCCGGCAATGAGGCCGCCACCGAAGACGAGCAGGATCGGCGACACGGCCGCTTCCTTAAAGCCGCTGATCTCGGTCAGCAGCGGCGCGATATAGGTGAAGACGGCGAAGACACCGGCATAGCCGAGCACGGTGGTGGCAAGACCGAGCAGGACAGGCGTGCGGCGCAAAACGGCGAGATCGGCGCGCAGATCGCTCTTTTCGGGCGCTGTTCGGCTGCGCGGCACCAGAGCCAGGATGACGGCGAAGGCCGCCAGACCGACCAGTGTCACCGCCCAGAAGGTCGCCCGCCAGCCGAAGGCCTGGCCGAGCCAGGTGCCGAAGGGTACGCCGAGGATGTTGGCGATGGTGAGCCCAGTGAACATCAGCGCGATCGCCGAGGCTTGTCTGTTGGGCGCGACCAGCCCGGTGGCGACGACAGAGCCGACGCCGAAGAAGGTGCCATGGGCGAAGGCGGTGATGATGCGGGCGCCCATCAGCGTCCAGTAGTCGGGCGCCAGTGCACAGGCGAGATTGCCAAGCGTGAAGATCGCCATCAGCGCCAGAAGCACGGTCTTGCGTGGCCAGTTGCCGGTGGCGATGGTCAGCAGGGGCGCGCCGATGACGACGCCGAGCGCATAGCCCGAAATGAGCTGGCCGGCGGCCGTGATCGAAACGCCGAGATCCTTGCTGACATCGAGCAGCAGACCCATGATGACAAATTCGGTGACGCCGATGCCGAAGGCACCGGCGGCAAGGGCGTAAAGAGCAAGAGGCATGGCGATTTCCACTTCGATGAGGAAGAGCGCCGTCCCGCGCCCCGACCCGTGAGATCGTGCTGCGACGCATTGTGAACCAGACTTGCCTTGGGCACATTTTCTGTGAAATAGATTCACAAATGGCCAGACCCGACATCAATCGCTCCGGTGAGATCGAAGTGTTCGTGCGCGTTGTCGAGGAAGGCAGTTTTTCCTCTGCCGCACGCGCCTTGCGCATGACGCCATCGGCGGTGAGCAAGCTGATCGCGCGGCTGGAGGCCCGGCTTGGCGCGCGGCTGGTCAGCCGTTCGACGCGAAAGCTGCAACTGACGCCGGAAGGCACAGCCTTCTACGACAGCGGCCTGCGCATCCTCGCCGACATGGCGGCGGCCGAGCAGGAGGCAGCGGCGGGTGCTTCACCGCGCGGAAGGCTGCGCGTCAACAGCTACGTGCCCTTCGGAGTGCACCGGCTGATCCCGCTTCTGCCTCGGTTCCTCGAACGCTACCCCGAAATCTCAGTCGATCTGGTGCTGACCGACAGCGTCATCGACCTGATGGCGGAACGGGCCGATGTCGCCATCCGTGCCGGGCCGCTGAGTGAGTCACGGCTGGTGGCGCGCAAGCTCGGGCAAAGCCCGGTGGTCGTCGTTGCAGCACCTTCCTATCTGGAGGCGCACGGCACGCCGCTGACGCCAGCGGATCTCGACAGGCACAACCGCATGGGCTTCGGGTTCGTCAGGCATATCGATGGCTGGCCGTTCCTCGACGCGGACGGCCGCGCCATCATGGTTCCCATCACCGGCAACACGCTGGTCAGCGATGGCGAGGCGATGCGGCTGATGGCGCTGGCGGGCGCGGGCGTCGCCCGGCTGGCCCACTGGCATGTGGCGGCCGATATCGCCGCCGGTCGGCTGGTGTCGCTGCTGGAGGCATTCAATCCCGGTGACGAGGAGCCCACCCACGCCGTCTATGTCGGCCAGGGCCGGCATCTGCCGGCGCGGGTGCGTGCCTTTCTCGATTTTCTGGGTGAGAGCGTCCGGCTGACCTGACATCCCGGGAGCCACGGCTCCCGGGATGTCAGCGTGGGCTGTATTTATGCTTTCGGCGTGAACGGCGCCGGGCGGCGGCCCGCTGCCTGGCGCTCCAGCATCCAGCCGGGATATTCGGACGGCAGGGCGCTGACCTCGTCGAGACGAAGCAGATCGTCGCTGTCGAGCTTCACTTCCGTCGCGGCAAGGTTCTGCTCCAGCTGCTCCATGCGGCTGGCGCCGATGATGACGCTCATCACGAAGGGCTTGGCCAGGACATAGCCGAGCGCCACCGTGGCGACGCTGACATCATGCTTTTTGGCGATTTCGCGCATGACGGTAACGGTCGCCCAGGCACGGTCCTCATTGACCGGCGGGAAGTTGAAGGACGCGCGGCGGCCTTCGCCATTGCCGGGCGCGCCGGGGCCGTACTTGCCGGAGAGCAGGCCACCGGCCATCGGCGACCACACCATCAGGCCGAGCTTCTCCTCGTTGAGCAGCGGCACGATCTCGCGCTCGAGGTCGCGGCCGGCGATCGAATAGTAGGACTGCACGGTCTCGAAACGGGCAAAGCCCTTGCGCTCGGCGATGCCGAGCGCCTTGGCGATGCGCCATGCCGCCCAGTTGGAGACGCCGACATAGCGAACCTTGCCGCTGGCAACGAGATCGTCGAGCGCCCGCAGCGTTTCGTCGATCGGCGTCACGGTGTCGGTGCCGTGCAGCTGGTAAAGATCGATATGGTCGAGTTGCAGCCGCTTCAGGCTGGCATCGACCGAATCCATGATGTGGCCGCGTGAAGAGCCGCGCTGGTTCGGACCGTCGCCCATGGCGCCGTGGGCTTTGGTGGCGATGACCACATTCTGCCTGTTCACGCCGAGATCCCTGAGCGACTGGCCGAGCAGCCGTTCGGATTCGCCAAAGGAGTAGACGTCGGCCGTATCGAAGAAATTGACGCCGGCGGCGAGCGAATGGGCAACGATCTCGTTGACGCCCCTCTGGTCGAGACTGGCGATCAGGCCCCATTGGGCATTTTCACCGGCAGCACCGAAGGTCATGGTGCCGAGGCAGATTTCGGAGACGAACATCCCCGTATTTCCAAGCTGATTGTAACGCATGGTGGCGGCTCCAGAGAGTTTGTGATGACGCAAAGCAAATAGGAACGGTACGTTTCGTTTCCAATTGCTGGCTCAACGAGCCCGCCGAGTTGGCCTATAATCCCTCACCGCATCTAATGCCGCCATCAGAAAAGCGCCCGCTGCATTCACCGAACGAGGTTCGCATGAGTATGCGGATTATAAGTCTATAAATCGGATCTTCGTCTTCGGGCGGCGATTGACCTCCTCGACGAAGTCGTCATCCCACACGGGACCTGAGAGAAGATATTCCGCAAGCGAAGGTGTTGCGCCGACCAGCCGGTCGTAGTCCTCGGGGGAGAGTACGACAGCAGTTGGCTTTCCGCGCACCGTGATGGTTTGTGGCCCTTGTTCCCGCGCCTGCCGTACGAGTTTCGACAGATTGTTCTTCGCGTCCTTAAGATGCCAGTTCAAGGGCACTACTCGCTAGATGGCTTCGCTAGTCATATACCAGATGCCGTTGAAGCATGGCAGGGTTTCCGCTCGAACAGATGTGTTCGCTAGTTCCTCGACATGGGTTGGAAGCTATTGGCAGCGAGAATCTATAGCCTCTTTCGGCGGCAGATCGCAAACCTCGGGGATTGGCCTAAACATCTCTCTCGTCGTCATCCACGGGCGGAGCAAGGAGCGCAGCGACGCAGCGCAGACCCGAGGATCCATGCCGCGACATCTGCCGAAGAATGCAGCGGAACAGAATTCTGCACCGCTGCATTTTCCTTGTCGTCACGGCATGGATCCTAGGGTCTGCGCTCCGCTTCGCGTCGCTCCGCCCTAGGATGACGAAGGTGTGGTGGCCTGCAGCCAATCGAATATGTCGGAATTTAGCGACTAGAGACCGGTCTGTGCATCGGAACTATCGGCTGCCGAAGATCGCCGAGCCCACCCGCACGCTGGTGGCGCCGAAGGCGATCGCCGTCTCGTAGTCGCCGGACATGCCCATCGAGAGTTTGGCGACGCCGGCTTCCTTGCCGAGCTTTTCCAACAGCGCGAAGTGCGGGCCGGGGTTCTCATCGGCCGGCGGGATGCACATCAGGCCCTCGATGGCGAGGCCATGCACGTCGCGGCAGCGGGCGACAAAGGCCACGGCGTCGCGGGGCTCGATGCCTGCCTTCTGCGGCTCGGAGCCGGTGTTGACCTGGACGTAGAGCTTCGGTGCGCGGCCCTGCCTGGCGATCTCCTTGGCCAGTTCGGCGGCGATCTTCTCGCGATCGATCGTCTCGATGACGTCGAACAGCGCCACAGCCTCCTTGGCCTTGTTGGATTGCAGCGGGCCGATCAGATGCAGTTCGATGTCGGGAAATGCGTCCTTCAGATCAGGCCATTTGCCTTGCGCCTCCTGCACGCGGTTCTCGCCGAAGACGCGCTGGCCGGCCTCGATGACCGGGCCGATGTCGGCAGCGTCGAAGGTCTTTGAGACCGCGACCAGCGTCACGACGCCGGCTTCGCGGCCGGCCTCGCGCTCGGCGGCGGCGATCTTCGCCTTGACCGCAAAAAATTGCTGAACGGCGTCACCCATATGCAAATCCTGCTGTTTTGACCGGCGTTTTTGTCAGACGCGATACCCATATGGTTGACGGGTTTGCCAAACCATGGTGAACACCCGGACCACATTCCCTGAACTGCCGAGCCATCGCCCGCAGTTCGCGCCTGCTTTTAAGTGAAAAACGTCCCATGGCAACCGAACGATACAATCCGCGCGCGTCAGAGCCCAAATGGCAGAAGGCCTGGGACGCCAAGAAGCTGTTCGAAGCGCACAATGACGATCCGCGCCCGAAATACTATGTGCTGGAGATGTTCCCCTATCCGTCGGGGCGCATCCATATCGGTCATACCCGCAATTACACGATGGGCGATGTGGTGGCGCGCTACAAACGGGCCAAGGGCTTCAACGTGCTGCATCCGATGGGCTGGGACGCCTTCGGCATGCCGGCCGAAAACGCGGCGATGCAGAACAAGGTCCATCCCAAGGAGTGGACCTACCAGAACATCGCCACCATGCGCGAGCAGCTCAAGGTCATGGGCCTGTCGCTGGACTGGGCGCGCGAATTCGCCACCTGTGACGTCGACTATTACCACCGCCAGCAGATGCTGTTCCTCGATTTTGTCGAGAAGGGGCTGGTGACGCGCAAATCCTCCAAGGTCAACTGGGATCCGGAGGACATGACGGTGCTCGCCAACGAGCAGGTCATCGATGGACGCGGCTGGCGCTCGGGCGCGCTGGTCGAACAGCGCGAACTGACGCAGTGGTTCTTCAAGATCACCGACTTCGCCCAGGATCTGCTGGATTCGCTCGACGGCCTCGACGAATGGCCGGAAAAAGTGAAGCTGATGCAGCAGAACTGGATCGGCCGCTCGGAAGGCCTGCTGATCCGCTGGCCTCTGGCCGACGCCTCTGATGGCGAGCATGAGCTGGAAGTCTATACGACAAGGCCCGACACCATCTTCGGCGCTTCCTTCATGGCTGTCGCCGCCGATCATCCGTTGGCCAAGAAGGCCGCTGCGGACAATCCGGCGCTGGCGAAGTTCATCGAGGATATCGGCCATATGGGCACCTCGGTGGCGGCGCTGGAGACAGCTGAGAAGAAGGGTTTCGACACCGGCATCCGCGTCGTCCATCCGTTTGACGACAACTGGACGCTGCCTGTCTATGTCGCCAATTTCGTGCTGATGGAATACGGCACCGGCGCCATTTTCGGCTGTCCGTCCGGCGACCAGCGCGACCTCGACTTCGCCAACAAATACGGCCTGCCGGTGATTCCGGTGGTGATGCCGGAAGGCGAGAATCCGGCGACGTTCCAGATCATCGATGAAGCCTATGTCGATGACGGCGTGATGATCAATTCGCGCTTTCTCGACGGCATGAAGCCGGATCAGGCTTTCGACGAGGTCGCCAAACTGCTGGAGCAGAAGACGATCGGCAACCGGCCGATGGCCGAGCGCAAGGTGAATTTCCGCCTGCGTGACTGGGGCATTTCGCGCCAGCGCTACTGGGGATGCCCGATCCCGATGATTCATTGCGAGGGTTGCGGCGTGGTGCCGGTGCCGAAGGCGGACCTGCCGGTGAAGCTGCCCGACGATGTCGATTTCGATCGCCCGGGCAATCCGCTCGACCGGCATCCGACATGGCGCCATGTGAAATGTCCGCAATGCGGCAGGGATGCGCGGCGCGAAACCGACACGATGGACACGTTCGTCGATTCGTCGTGGTACTTCGCCCGCTTCACCGCGCCGTGGGCGCATGAACCGACCGATCCCAAGGCGGCCAACGAATGGCTGCCGGTCGACCAGTATATTGGCGGGATCGAGCACGCGATCCTGCATCTGCTCTATTCGCGCTTCTTCACCCGCGCCATGCGCGAGGCCGGCCATGTCGATCTGGCCGAGCCGTTCAAGGGCCTGTTCACGCAAGGCATGGTGGTGCACGAAACCTATCGCGTCGGCTCGGCATCGAATGGCCGCTGGCTGGCGCCCACCGAAGTTCGGCTGGAGGATGTCGACGGCAAGCGCAGCGCCATCGACATCGCCACCGGCGAGGCCGTCACCATCGGTCCGCTGGAAAAGATGTCGAAATCGAAGAAGAACACGGTGAGCCCGGAAGACATCACCGATGGCTACGGCGCCGATACGGCGCGCTGGTTCATGCTGTCGGATTCTCCTCCCGAGCGCGATGTCGAGTGGACCGACGATGGCGCTGCCGGTGCGCATCGCTTCATCCAGCGCATCTGGCGCCTGGTGTCGACGGCGGCCGAAACACTGGCCGGCATCAAGCCCGTGGCGGCCAGCAGCGGTGAGGCCGCGGTGGTTTCCAAGGCCGCGCACAAGATCCTGAAGGCGGTCGGAGAGGATATCGAGAAGCTCGCCTTCAACCGCGCCATCGCCCGCATCTACGAACTGGCCAACGCGCTGACCACGCCGCTCAACGAGGTGGCCGAAGGCAAGGCCGATGCAGCGCTGAAAGGCGCCTGCCGGCAGGCGGTGGAGATTCTCGTGCATCTGATAGCGCCGGTCATGCCGCATCTGGCCGAGGAGTGCTGGGCAGCGCTTGGCGGCACCGATCTCGTTGCCGAACGGCTTTGGCCGGTCTTCGATCCGGCGCTGGTCGTCGACAACGAAGTCACCTATCCGGTACAGGTCAACGGCAAGAAGCGGGGGGATTTGACAATTGCCCGCGACGCGGACCAAGGTGCGGTCGAAAAAGCGGTATTGGCTCTCGACTTCGTGCAGAAAGCACTCGAAGGGAAGGCTCCGCGCAAGGTGATCATCGTGCCGCAGAGGATCGTCAATGTCGTTGCCTGATCGGGAAAAGACAGAGTTGAGCCATTTGCTGCGCCGCATAGCGCTTGCCGGCCTGATAGGTTCGCTCGCGCTTGTCTCGGCCTGCACGGTGCGGCCGCTCTATTCGAGCGCGCCACTGTCGGGTTCGCAGGCCAGTGCCAGTGCCGAACTGGCGTTGATCGGCATCAAGCCGGTCAATACGCGTTACGGCCAACAGGTGCGCAACAATCTGATTTTCGGGTTTGGACGAGGCGCCGGCGAGCCGGCCTCGCCGGCATATTCGCTCAATCTCGGCGTGACCGAAGCGGTCGAGTCCGCGGCACTCGTGCAGGTCGGAACGGATGAAGACGAACCGACCGCCGGTTCCGTGACGCTGACCGGCAGCTATACGCTGGCCGATGCGAAGACCGGCGTGGTGATCGCATCCGGCAAGCGTTCGATCACCTCGTCCTTCGACAGGCCGCGTCAGGAATTCGCCGCATACCGGGCGCAGATCGACGCCGAGAATCGCGCTGCGCGAGAGTTGGCGGAAGCGCTGCAGCTGTCCATTGCCCAGGACCTTGTCCGGCACGGCAAGACCGGCTAGCGCACCTCATCGCTCCACGGAAACGGTCTGGCTCCAGGCATGATGGGGTGATCGCGGGATCATGACCAGATTCTCGAACAGAGATTGTCCGAAGACCCATCGATCTGCTGCGGCACGGCGAGTAGATCGCGCCACCAGCGTGGATGCAGCGAGACGACGATCGTGCCGTGTCGGTCGCAGACCACCAGGAAGATTTTGGTGCCCAGGATGGTCGGCGATCCATCCGGGAAGCAACTGTTAACCACTCGCTCCCTATTGCTCGGCAGACATTTCAAAGTGAGTCTTGAGAATGGAAGCCAAGCGTTTTTCCCGGGTCAATTTATCGACGGCTGCATTGCCTGATGGCCCCGAGGGGAAGCGCTTGGAGAGCATCGGCGACAGGGGTGGTCAGCGAAGTTCTTCCGCGGCAGGCGACCTTGATCGTCCGGCTCGCAAGGAGCCGGACGGCCGGCAGCCCACCACACGCCGGGCCGGCTATTCCGCACCGGTGGTCGATCTCGGCGGCAACAAGCGGCCCTATATGGAGCCGCGGGGTGGCTCGGACGATACGCCTTCGAAAATCGGCGATATCGAGAGCCCTGCCTGGCAGGAATATTTCTTCCTTGCACCCAACGTGCGTTTTACACGCACGCCGGACTATGAGGCCAGGAAGCATCGTCCGCCGCACGAGCGTGTTGTCGAACACGCCGCGACGCGCCCAGCAGAGCAAGCCGTTGCTCAATCCATGATCAACGGGGCGTCCTCCGCGCCTTCGCTACTGGCATTGCCGGCTTCGGTGAAAAGCCCTGCTTCCCAGCCGCTGGCCGGCCACGCCTCGCAAGGGTCATCACCGCCGGCTGCTGCTTTTGTTGCCCCGGGGCGCGCCAGGGAGAAGGTGCCAGCCGTTGCGCCGGTGCCGCCGAGGTCGGTCGCTACGGCACGGGCATCCGCGCGTGCGTCCGTTGCTCCGGGCGCCAAAACGACCACTTCCGAAAGGCTGCGCTGGCCATATCTTTCGGATCATGCCTTCTTCGAGGCCATGGCACCCTATCTGGTCGACGTTTCGTCGCCGGCCCGGCAGACCGGTCCAGCGTCGCCTGCACCGGTCGCCGTGGCGCCAGTGACCACTATGCCGATCGACATTCGCCCGACGACAGGGACCGATGCCACCGCATTGTTTCGTGTCATCGACTGCCTTCCGGGCCAGGTCTTGAAGCCGTTGCCGGATGTTTGGCCGGCCAATTCGAACCGGACCGTCGCCCAACCTGGCGTGCCGGCGAGCAATGCGCCGTCGCCGGTCCAGGCTGTCGCAATCCCAGCCGCCAAAAGCGATGCCGTTTCCGTGTCGGCCGCGCCAAGTGTGAACGTCCCTGCCGGGGCCGTTGGCGCCCGCTCCGCGCGCTTGCCTGGGGCTGGAAAGGTCTTGCTGTCAACCCCGGGCGATCCCTATGAGCTTCCCTCGGAAGAGCTGTTGCAGCAGCCACCGGAGGGACAAGGCTTCTACATGTCGCAGGAGCGGCTCGAGCAGAACGCCGATCTGCTGGAAAGCGTGCTCGAGGACTTCGGCGTGCGTGGCGAGATCATTCATGTTCGCCCAGGCCCGGTCGTCACGCTCTATGAGTTCGAGCCGGCGCCGGGCGTCAAATCTTCTCGCGTCATCGGGCTTGCCGACGATATCGCCCGCTCCATGTCGGCGATTTCGGCGCGGGTCGCCGTCGTGCCTGGCCGCAACGTCATCGGCATCGAGCTCCCGAACGAGATGCGCGAAACCGTCTATTTCCGGGAGCTGATCGAATCGGAAGGCTTTCGCAAGACCAGCTGCAAGCTGGCGCTTTGTCTCGGCAAGACGATCGGCGGCGAGCCGGTCATCGCCGAGCTGGCGAAGATGCCGCATTTGCTGGTGGCCGGAACCACCGGCTCCGGCAAGTCGGTTGCCATCAACACCATGATCCTGTCATTGCTCTACCGGCTGAAGCCGGAAGAATGCCGGCTGATCATGGTCGATCCCAAGATGCTTGAACTCTCCGTCTATGACGGCATCCCGCATCTGCTGACGCCCGTCGTCACGGATCCCAAGAAAGCCGTGACGGCGCTCAAATGGGCGGTGCGCGAGATGGAGGACCGGTATCGCAAGATGGCGCGGCTCGGTGTGCGCAACATCGACGGCTACAACGAGCGTGCCGCCGCTGCCCGCGACAAGGGCGAGACGGTCGTCATGACCGTGCAGACCGGCTTCGAAAAGGGCACCGGCGAACCGCTTTTCGAACAGCAGGAAATCGACCTTGCGCCGATGCCCTACATTGTCGTCATCGTCGACGAGATGGCCGACCTGATGATGGTCGCCGGCAAGGAGATCGAAGGCGCGATCCAGCGACTGGCGCAGATGGCGCGCGCTGCCGGCATTCACCTGATCATGGCAACGCAGCGCCCCTCGGTCGATGTCATCACGGGCACGATCAAGGCCAACTTTCCAACCCGGATTTCCTTCCAGGTGACATCGAAGATCGACAGCCGCACAATCCTGGGCGAGCAAGGCGCCGAACAATTGCTTGGCCAGGGCGACATGCTGCACATGATGGGCGGCGGGCGCATTTCCCGCGTGCATGGGCCGTTTGTTTCCGACGCGGAGGTCGAGCATGTCGTCGCGCATCTCAAGGCGCAAGGGCGCCCTGAATATCTGGAAACCGTGACGGCCGATGAGGACGAGGAAGAAATCGAAGACGATCAGGGCACGGTCTTCGACAAGGGATCCGTTGCAGCCGAAGACAGCGACGCGATCTACGACGAGGCGGTGAAGGTGGTGGTGCGCGACAAGAAATGCTCGACGTCCTACATCCAGCGGCGCCTCGGCATCGGCTACAACCGCGCTGCGTCCCTGGTCGAGCGTATGGAAAAGGAAGGCCTGGTCGGCACACCCAACCATGTCGGCAAGCGCGAAATCATCATGGGCCGGCGCCAGCCGGCGAGCGCGCCCGAGGGTGACGGCGCGGATTGAGCGGCAGTCTGCTTGGAGCGCACATGAAAAAGGCCGGTTGCCCGGCCTTTTCATCACAAGCGAATTGGCTTTAGCCGATCGCCATTCTCAGCCGATCTTCTGGCCGGTTTTTGCCCAGTCGGCAAGGAACTGTTCCAGGCCCTTGTCGGTCAGCGGGTGCTTGACCAGTGCCTTCAGGGTCGCCGGCGGCGCGGTCACGACATCGGCGCCGATGAGTGCCGCCTGCTTGACATGGTTCACGGTGCGCACCGAAGCGACCAGGATCTCGGTCTGGAAATCGTAATTGTCGTAGATCTGCCTGATCTCCTGGATCAGCTCCATGCCGTCGATGCCGATGTCGTCGACGCGGCCGACGAAGGGCGAGATGAACGAGGCACCGGCCTTGGCCGCCAGCAGCGCCTGGTTGGCCGAAAAGCACAGCGTGACGTTGACCAGGCGGTTCATCTCGGTGCGGATCGTCTTGCAGGCCTTGAGCCCGTCCAGCGTCAGCGGCACCTTGATGCAGACATTGTCGGCGATCTTGGCCAGAACCTTGGCCTGCTGCATCATCTCGGAATATTCGGTGGCGGTGACTTCAGCCGAGACCGGACCCTTGACGATGTCGCAAATCTCTTTGGTGACCTCGGCGATCTTGCCGCCGGATTTGAGGATCAGCGACGGATTGGTGGTGACGCCGTCGAGCAGCCCCAGATCGTTCAGCTCACGGATATCCTTGACGTCGGCGGTGTCGACAAAAAATTTCATGGCGGGTCTCCTGAAGATTTTCATGTGCATGTCATGCACATTCGGGGTCGGCCTTTGATCTAGACCAAAGTCAGGGCAAGGTCACGCCTCATGATCGAAGATTCGCCCTTTGTCGCAGCCGCACCGGTGCTGGTGCCGATGCCCGCCGAACGCCCCTACACCTATGCCGTGCCGGCCGGCATGCGCGTGGTGCCGGGCTCGATCGTGCGCGTGCCGCTCGGTCCGCGCCAGGTCGCCGGCATCGTCTGGGATGGCGCGGTCGAGAAGGTCGACGCGAAAAAGCTGCGCCCCATCGAACAGGTTTTCGACTGCCCGCCGATCGACCGCGCGATGCGCCGCTTCGTCGACTGGGTGGCGCAGTACACGCTGTCGCCGCCGGGCATGGTGGCGCGCATGCTGCTCAGGGCGCCGGAGGCTTTCGACCCCGAACCGTGGATCGAGGGATTGCAGCGCACGCTTCTCGCACCCGACCGGATGACGAGCGCCAGGCAGCGCGTGCTGGAGACGGCCGAAGGCGGCCTTGCCTGGACGCGCTCCGGCCTCGCTCACGCCGCCGGCGTGTCGTCGACGGTGATCGACGGCCTGAGGGCGCAAGGCGTGTTCGAGACCGTGATGATCCCGCCGCGCCCGGTGGTGGCCGCGCCCGATCCCGCCTACGCCACACCGGAACTGATGCCGGACCAGAGCGCCGCGGCGCAGATGCTGCGCGCCAATGTCGCAGCCGGCGTGTTCAACGTCGCGCTGCTCGACGGCGTCACCGGATCAGGTAAGACGGAGGTTTATTTCGAAGCGGTGGCGGCTGCGCTCGACCAGGGCAGGCAGGTGCTGATCCTGCTGCCGGAAATCGCGCTGACGCATGCCTTTCTCGAGCGCTTCCAGCAGCGCTTCGGCGCCAAGCCGGGTGAATGGCATTCCGACCTGCCGCCGCGGATGCGCGAGCGGGTTTGGCGGCAAGTGGCGGAAGGCGGCGTGCGGGTCGTCGCCGGTGCGCGTTCGGCGCTGTTCCTGCCGTTCAAGGAGCTTGGCCTGATCGTCGTCGACGAGGAGCACGACCCTGCCTACAAGCAGGAGGACCGCGTCTTCTACAATGCGCGCGATATGGCGGTGGTGCGCGGCCATATCGGCAGCTTTCCGGTCGTGCTGGCGTCGGCGACGCCATCGGTTGAAAGCCGGGTCAATGCCAGCCAAGGTAAATACAACAGAGCGGTGCTTTCCGCTCGCTTCGCCGAGGCGGCGCTTCCGCATCTGAAGGCGGTCGACATGCGGCGCGCGCCGCCGGCGCGTGGCGGTTTCCTGTCGCCGGTGCTGCTCGACCAGATGCGCCAGACGCTGGAGAGGCAGGAGCAGTCGCTGCTGTTCCTCAACCGGCGCGGCTATGCGCCGCTGACGCTGTGCCGGGTCTGCGGCCACCGCTTCGGCTGCCCGGTCTGCTCGGCCTGGCTGGTCGAGCATCGTTTTCGCGGCCAGCTGGTCTGCCATCATTGCGGGCACAATGAGCGCCGCCCCGAAGCCTGCCCGGAATGCGGCACGCTCGATCATCTGGTCGCCTGCGGGCCAGGTGTCGAGCGGATCGCCGAAGAGGTCGTTACGCATTTTCCCGACGCGCGCACCATCGTCTTGTCGTCGGACCTGATGGGCGGCGTAAGGCGGCTGCGGCTGGAGCTGGAGGCGATCGCCGATGGCGAGGCCGACATCGTCATCGGCACGCAGCTCGTCGCCAAGGGCCACAACTTTCCCAACATGACCCTGGTCGGCGTCGTCGATGCCGATCTTGGCCTTGCCAATGGCGATCCGCGCGCCGCCGAGCGCACATTTCAGCTGCTCAGCCAGGTCACCGGCCGCGCCGGCCGCACCGGCAAGAAGAGCCTTGGCCTGCTGCAGACTTTTCAGCCCGACCACCCGGTGATGCGGGCGATCGTCTCGGGCGACGCCGAGGCGTTTTACGAACGTGAGATCGCCGAGCGCGAACGGGCCGCACTGCCGCCCTTCGGCCGGCTCGCAGGCGTCATCGTTAGTGCGGTGACGCGGGCTGAAGCCGAAGGCCATGCACGTGGCCTGCGCCGCGCCGCGCCCGAGGCGACGGATTTGTTCGTGCTCGGCCCGGCGGAGGCGCCGCTGTCACTGCTCGGCGGCCGCCATCGCTTCCGCCTGCTGATCCAGGGCGAGCGGCGCGCCGATATGCAAGGTTTTATCAGGGCCATGCTGGCCAACGGGCCAAAACAGCGCGGTTCGGTCAGGGTGCAGGTCGATATTGATCCGCAGAGCTTTTTGTGAGTTGAACGCCGCCGGCCACTCTCGGTAAATGAGCTTATAGAGAGCGGATCAAAATTCGACGTCCCTCAATGGCGATTCATTTCGCTCAAGTTCGATGCCGCCCGGATACCGAAGCAAAAAGTCCCCGAAGTTTTTCTGGCTGTCTTGCGGATAAAGCTTTCGCCCCTCAGCAACCGGAATGACCATGGCGGTCGGCTTGCCGTTTCTCGTGATAATGGTTGGCTCGCCGTTTCCTGCGGCCCCGACGATTGCCGAGAGCCCCACCTTGGCCTGCCGAAGCTCAACAGTTTTCACTGCGACCTCCTTATGCTCTCATGTGTTTATAGTATCGGGGATCGCCCAGGAAAAGGAACAGCCCTTATGAAAACCCTCGGCCTTCTGGGCGGCATGAGCTGGGAATCGACCGCCATCTACTATCGCCTGCTCAACGAGATCGTGCGCGAGCGGCTGGGCGGCTTGCATTCTGCCAAACTCCTGCTGTGGTCCTTCGATTTTGCAGAGATCGCCGAGCGGCAGCATCACGGCGACTGGGACGGCGCCGGCGTGCTTCTCGTCGAAGCAGCGCGCAAACTCGAGGCCGGCGGCGCGGAAGGTCTGCTTTTGTGCACCAACACCATGCACAGGCTGGCCGATGAGGTGCAGGCGTCGGTGTCGATCCCGCTGATCCACATCGCCGACGCCACGGCGGTGGCGGTCAAGCGCGCCGGCATGCAGCGGCCGGCGCTGCTGGCGACGCGCTTCACCATGGAGCAGGACTTCTACAAGGGCCGGCTCGCCGACAGATTTGGATTGAGCCCTGTGGTGCCGGATGCGGCCGGGCGCGACATGGTCCATCGTGTCATCTATGAGGAACTGTGCCAAGGCATCGTCAAGGAGACTTCAAAGGCGGCTTACATAGCCGAGACCGAGCGCCTGCGCCGCGAAGAGGCGGCCGACAGCGTCATCATGGGCTGCACCGAGATCACCATGCTCATCGGCCAGCAGGACTTCGACGTTCCGGTCTTCGACACAACGCGCATCCATGCCGAGGCGGCGGTCGAATTCACGCTGGGCTGACAGGCTTCCGCAAATTGCCGGACTCCATCTGGCGTCCTTTCTTTCCTTCGCTAGAATGCCCGGAATTTCAAAACAGGCATTTCGAGGGGACGAGATGGATTTTGCGCTTCCATGGCCGACGAGCCAGGGCGAATGGCTGGCCTGGTCGAGCGCCGTCTTCACCGTGCTGCTCGGTCTTTTGTTTTTTCTGGCACCTGGTCTCGCCTTCCGTGCCCTGCGCTTGCAGGTCAAGCCAGAGAAGGCTGCCGCGATCGCCGAGGGGCGCGGCAGGATGTCGGGCTTTTATCTCGGTGTCGGCCTGTGCTGTATCCTTCTGGCGCAGCCGCTGATCTACATGGCGCTCGGCTTTTCCTGGTTGTTCACCGCCTTCGGCCGGCTGCTGTCGATGATGTCTGATGGCGCCAACACGCCTTTCAATTGGGTTTCCATTGTGCTGGAATTGGTCCTGGCGGCGTTGCCGCTCGCCTTTGCCTTCGGCTTTCTGCCTTGAATCGTTGGGTATTCCGCGATGGAAGACGGGTGACTTTCCCCGGATGCGACAATAGTGCCTGAAAACCATGCGGAACGACGCATTGCGGTCTTAAAATGCCTGTGCTAGACGGCAATCGACTTTCGGCCGGGGATAGCGGAAGCCGCGCCTCCGTGCTCGAAAAAATGCAGTAAGGTCAAAGATTTAGCCAGAGTTTTTGCTCGCGCCAACAATCTACGGCCTGTCAGACAAGAGAAAAGACGGTCCGTGGCTCAATCGTCATCGCCAATCTCAGGTGTCGCAGAACGCTATGCGGGTTCGCTGTTCGAACTCGCCCTGCAGGCAAATTCCGTGGCCAAGGTCGAAGCCGACCTCAACAGCTTCGAAGTCATGCTCGCGGGCAGCGCCGACCTTACCCGGCTGATCAACAGCCCGGTGTTCTCCAGCGAGGACCAGGCGAAGGCCATCGCGGCAATCGCCGACAAGGCCGGGATTGCCGGCCTCACTGGCAATTTCCTGCGCGTCGTCGCCCGCAACCGCCGGCTGTTCGCCATTCCCGGCATGATCAGGGCGTTCCGTCAGATATCAGCCGAACATCGTGGCGAGACCGCTGCTGAAGTGACGTCGGCTCACGAACTGACGGCTGCCCAGCAGACCGAACTCAAGGCGGCGCTGAAGAGCGTTGCCGGCAAGGACGTGGCTATCTCCGTCACCGTCGATCCGTCGCTGCTCGGCGGGCTGGTGGTCAAGATGGGCTCGCGCCAGATTGATACGTCGCTCAAAACCAAACTCAATTCGCTCAAGCTTGCACTGAAAGAGGTCGGCTGATGGACATCCGCGCCGCGGAAATTTCCGCAATTCTGAAAGACCAGATCAAGAATTTCGGCAAGGAGGCCGAGGTCTCCGAAGTCGGACAGGTGTTGTCCGTCGGTGACGGTATCGCCCGCGTCTACGGCCTCGACAATGTCCAGGCCGGCGAAATGGTCGAGTTTCCCGGCGGCATCCGCGGCATGGCGCTCAACCTCGAAGCCGACAATGTCGGCGTCGTCATCTTCGGCGCCGACCGCGACATCAAGGAAGGCGACATCGTCAAGCGCACCGGCGCCATCGTCGACGTTCCCGTCGGCCCCGGCCTGCTCGGCCGCGTCGTCGACGCGCTCGGCAATCCGATCGACGGCAAGGGTCCGATCAAGGCAGTCGAACGCAAGCGCGTCGACGTCAAGGCGCCCGGCATCATCCCGCGCAAGTCGGTGAACGAGCCGATGTCGACCGGCCTCAAGGCCATCGATGCGCTGATCCCGGTTGGCCGCGGCCAGCGCGAGCTGGTCATCGGCGATCGCCAGACCGGCAAGACCGCCATCATCCTCGACACCATGCTCAACCAGAAATCGGTGCACGACAACGGCCCCGAGAAGGAAAAGCTCTACTGCGTCTACGTCGCCGTCGGCCAGAAGCGCTCGACCGTCGCGCAGTTCGTCAAGGTGCTGGAAGAGCGCGGCGCGCTCGAATACTCGATCATCGTCGCCGCCACCGCTTCCGATCCGGCACCGATGCAGTTCCTGGCGCCGTTCGCCGGCGCCACCATGGGCGAATACTTCCGCGACAATGGCATGCACGCGCTGATCAGCTATGACGATCTGTCGAAGCAGGCCGTCGCCTATCGCCAGATGTCGCTGCTGCTGCGCCGCCCGCCGGGCCGCGAAGCCTATCCGGGCGACGTCTTCTACCTGCACTCGCGCCTGCTCGAGCGCGCCGCCAAGCTCAACGACGATCTGGGCGGTGGTTCGCTGACCGCGCTGCCGATCATCGAAACGCAGGCCAACGACGTGTCGGCCTACATCCCGACCAACGTGATCTCGATCACCGACGGCCAGATCTTCCTCGAAACCAACCTGTTCTTCCAGGGCATTCGTCCTGCGGTGAACGTCGGCCTGTCGGTCAGCCGCGTCGGTTCGGCCGCGCAAATCAAGGCGATGAAGCAGGTTGCCGGCTCGATCAAGGGCGAGCTCGCGCAGTACCGCGAAATGGCGGCCTTCGCGCAGTTCGGCTCCGATCTCGACGCCGCCACGCAGCGCCTGCTCAACCGCGGATCGCGCCTGACCGAACTCCTGAAGCAGCCGCAGTTCTCGCCGCTGAAGACGGAAGAGCAGGTCGCGGTGATCTTCGCCGGCGTCAACGGCTATCTCGACAAGCTGCCGGTCAACCAGGTCGGCAAGTTCGAGCATGGCCTGCTCAGCCACATGCGTTCGGCCGGCAAGGACGTCCTCGATGCCATCCGCAAGGAAAAGGCGCTGTCGGACGATCTGCGCGCCAAGCTGAAGGCCGAGATCGACGCTTTCGCCAAGACCTTCGCCTGAGCGAATTGCAAGACGGGATCAGGTTTGAAGCATGCCTTCATTAAAAGACCTTCGTAACCGTATCGCCTCGGTCAAGGCGACGCAGAAGATCACCAAGGCGATGCAGATGGTCGCCGCGGCGAAGCTGCGCCGTGCGCAAGAGGCTGCGGAAGCGGCGCGCCCCTATTCGGAGCGCATGGGTTCCGTGCTGGCCAACATCACCCAGGCCATCGGCGGCGGCGGCGATGCCCCGGCGCTGATGACCGGCACCGGCAAGGACGACGTGCATCTGCTCGTCGTCTGCACCGCCGAGCGCGGCCTGTGCGGCGGCTTCAATTCGCAGATCGCCCGCCTTGCCCGCGACCATATCCGCAAGCTTTTGGCGGACGGCAAGCAGGTCAAGATCATCTGCGTCGGCAAGAAGGGTTTCGACATCCTGCGCCGCGACTATGCGTCGATGATCATCGACCGCGTCGATCTGCGCGAGGTCAAGACACTCGGCTTCGTCAATGCCGATGCGATCGCCAAGAAGGTCATCCACCTCTTCAACGAGGGCGGCTTCGACATCTGCACGCTGTTCTATTCGCAGTTCAAGTCGGTGATCAGCCAGATCCCGACCGCGCAGCAGATCATTCCGGCCGGCGTTGCTTCGGCTCCGGCCGAGGCGATCGATGGCGGCAACGCCGTCTACGAATATGAGCCGGAGCCGGGCGAAATCCTCTCCGACCTCATTCCGCGCAACATCTCCGTGCAGGTTTTCCGGGCGCTGCTCGAAAATGTGGCCGGCGAAATGGGCGCCAAGATGAGCGCCATGGACAATGCGACGCGCAACGCCGGCGACATGATCAACAAGCTGTCGATCACCTATAACCGCCAGCGGCAGGCGCAGATCACCAAGGAACTGATCGAAATCATTTCGGGCGCCGAGGCGCTCTAGGCGTGGTTCGCGGGTCATCGACCCGCGATCGGACCGCGTGAGAAACAAAGGACGAAAAAGGGTAAAGACGATGGCGAAAGCAGCGACCCCCCAGAAGGCGACATCCAAGACGGCAGCCCCCAAGGCCGCAGCCGCGAAAACCGCAGCCCCCGCGAAGGCGGCAAAGGCTCCAGCAGCAGCCGCGAAGGCTGCCCCGGCCAAGGCGGCAGCACCGGCGAAGGCCGCCGCTGCCAAGACATCGGCAGTGGCCAGCAAGGCAACCGGCGTTGTCGGCAAGGTCCGCCAGGTCATCGGCGCCGTTGTCGACGTGCAGTTCGGCGATCACCTGCCGGCGATCCTGAACGCGCTCGAGACCACCAATGTCGGCAACCGACTGGTGCTCGAAGTCGCCCAGCACCTGGGTGAAAACACTGTGCGCTGCATCGCCATGGACTCGACCGAAGGTCTGGTTCGCGGCCAGGAAGTGCGTGACACCGGCGCGCCGATCACCGTGCCGGTCGGCCCGGGCATGCTCGGCCGCATCATCAACGTCATCGGCGAGCCGGTCGACGAAGAAGGCCCGGTCGACGCAACCGAAATGCGCTCCATCCACCAGCCGGCTCCGACCTATGTCGAGCAGTCGACGGAAGCCCAGATCCTGATCACCGGCATCAAGGTGCTCGACCTGCTGGCTCCCTACGCCAAGGGCGGCAAGATCGGCCTGTTCGGCGGCGCCGGCGTCGGCAAGACCGTGCTGATCCAGGAACTGATCAACAACATCGCCAAGGCGCATGGCGGCTACTCGGTGTTCGCCGGCGTCGGCGAGCGCACCCGCGAAGGCAACGATCTCTATCACGAGTTCATCGAATCCGGCGTCAACAAGAAGGGCGGCGGCGAGGGCTCCAAGGCCGCACTCGTCTATGGCCAGATGAACGAGCCGCCGGGCGCGCGCGCCCGCGTCGGCCTGACCGGCCTGACGGTTGCCGAATATTTCCGCGACCAGGGCCAGGACGTGCTGTTCTTCGTCGACAACATCTTCCGCTTCACGCAAGCGGGTTCGGAAGTGTCGGCTCTGCTCGGCCGCATCCCGTCGGCCGTCGGCTATCAGCCGACGCTCGCCACCGACATGGGCGCGCTGCAGGAACGCATCACCACAACCACCAAGGGCTCGATCACGTCCGTGCAGGCCATCTATGTGCCCGCCGACGACTTGACCGATCCGGCGCCGGCGACCTCGTTCGCCCACCTTGACGCGACGACGACGCTCAACCGCGCCATCGCCGAAAAGGGCATCTATCCGGCCGTCGATCCGCTGGATTCGACCTCGCGCATGCTCGACCCGCTGGTCGTCGGCGACGAGCATTATGGCGTCGCGCGCCAGGTGCAGTCGATCCTCCAGCGCTACAAGTCGCTGCAGGACATCATCGCCATCCTGGGCATGGACGAGCTGTCGGAAGAGGACAAGCAGACCGTGGCCCGCGCCCGCAAGATCGAGCGCTTCCTGTCGCAGCCCTTCTTCGTCGCCGAAGTGTTCACCGGCGCGCCGGGCAAGCTGGTCGATCTCGCCGACACCATCAAGGGCTTCAAGGGCCTCTGCAACGGCGACTACGATCACCTTCCCGAAGCCGCCTTCTACATGGTCGGCGGCATCGAGGAAGCGGTCGAGAAGGCACAGCGCCTGGCGGCTGAAGCGGCTTAATTTAGGGAATAGGGAGTAGTCAGTAGTGAGCAGGGAATAGCAGCTGCGTGATGTGGGCCGGTTAGGACCACTTACTACTGCCTAGTTCCTATTCCCTACTCACTAAATTGATCATGGCTGAAGCTTTCAAATTCGAACTGGTCTCGCCGGAGCGCCTGCTTGTTTCCGAGCAGGTCGAATCCGTCGTCATTCCGGGCGCCGAGGGCGAGATGACCGTGATGGCGCATCACGCGCCGGTCATGACCACGATCAAGCCGGGCGTCGTCACCGTGAAGACCGCGGCGGGCGGCGAAGAGCGCTATGTGGTGTTTGGCGGTTTCGCCGACATCGTTCCGGCCGGCTGCACGCTGCTGGCGGAATCGGCTGTCGCGGTGAAGGATGTCGACCGCGCCGATCTCGCGCGCCGCATCCAGGAAGCCAGGGAAGACGCCACTGATGCCAAGGACGACGAGGCTCGCAGCAAGGCGGAACAGTTCCTTAGCCAGCTCACCACGCTGGAAGGCGCCATCCTGCCGGCGTAAGGCCTGAGCGCAGACTCTGGAATTCATGCCCTCACATTGGTAGCGCGCAGGACGGGCGTTCTGTCGCGATCCTTCGCGCCCCCCTCTGTCCTGCCGGACATCTCCCCCACGAGGGGCCTGTTGCAAAATTGTGTGGATGTGGTTCCCTGTTTTTGAAACGGGGATCTTGCGATGACGACGAAGCCGAGCGGTCAGTTCAGTTTTGTGGAGGCTCTGCTGCCGCAGGGTCTTGGTCGGAGCGGTCGCCTGGACCGGTTGTCGTTGCTGGTGAATTGGTATCGCTTCGAGAAGATCCTGGCACGGCTGCGCTCGCCGGCCGGACCAGGCCGGCCTGCCTACAATTCGTTGGTGATGTTCA
>NZ_JAMYRE010000017.1:0-154240 GCF_040321265.1 Mesorhizobium sp. M0491 | reverse complement strand
AATAGCTATCGACAACCGAGCGCTTGAAACTCTCGCTGTATTTGGACATGCAAAACCCCCGAAGGTTGTGTCCAACTTTCGGGGGTCAGTTCAGAACCGGGCCTTTTCAACGAAAGCTGAACCCTGTGGCGCGATTACTCCGCCGCTTCCTGCATGCGCGGCGCGGCGCCCAGCACCACGGCGTCGACATGGCTTTCGAATTTCTCGAAATTGACGGCGAACATGCCGACCAGCCTTGCCGCCTGCCGGTCATAGCCGGACTTGTCGGCCCAGGTCGCCCGGGGGTCCAGAATCATCGGGTCGAGAATGCCGCTGTCGACGCCCGCGACAGCCACCGGCACCTCGAAACCGAAATGAGGGTCGGTGCGGAACTCGGCCGTCTTCAGCGAGCCGTCAAGTGCGGCGGCAAGCAAGGCGCGCGTCGCCTTGATCGGCATGCGCTTGCCGGTGCCGTAGGCGCCGCCGGTCCAGCCGGTATTGACCAGCCAGCAATCGGCGCCGTGGCCTGCAATCAGCTCGCGCAGCAGATTGCCGTATTCAGAGGGATGGCGCGGCATGAACGGCGCACCGAAACAGGTCGAAAACGTCGCTTCGGGCTCGGTTACCCCCTTTTCGGTTCCGGCCACCTTGGCGGTGTAGCCGGACAGGAAATGATACATCGCCTGCGCCGGGGTCAGCCGCGCGATCGGCGGCATCACGCCGAAGGCGTCGGCGGTCAGCATGATGATGTTGTTGGGATGGTTGGCGCGGCCGGTCTTGCTGGCATTGGGGATGAAGTCCAGCGGGTACGCGCAGCGTGTGTTTTCGGTCAGCCTTCCGTCGTTGAAATCCGGCACGCCATCGGCGTCGAGCACGACATTTTCCAGCACCGTGCCGAAGCGCTGCGTGGTGGCGAAGATTTCCGGCTCGGCTTCCGCCGACAGCTTGATCGTCTTGGCGTAGCAGCCGCCTTCGAAATTGAAGATGCCGTGCGGTCCCCAGCCATGCTCGTCGTCGCCGATCAACGTGCGCGAGGGATCGGCCGAGAGCGTCGTCTTGCCGGTGCCCGACAGGCCGAAGAAGATGGCGGCGTCGCCGGCCGCACCCTCATTGGCCGAGCAATGCATCGGCATCACGCCTTTCGCCGGCAGGAGATAGTTGAGCATGGTGAACACCGACTTCTTCATCTCGCCGGCATAGGAGGTGCCGCCGATCAGCACGATCTTGCGCGAAAGATCGACGGCGATCACCGTTTCGGTGCGGCTGCCGTGACGGAGGGGATCGGCGCGGAAGGACGGCAGGTCGATGATCGTCATCTCGGGCACGAACTGCTCGAGTTCGGTGGCACCGGGACGAATGAGCAGATTGCGGATGAACAGCGAGTGCCAGGCAAATTCGGTGATCACCCTGGTCGGCAGCCTCGACTCCGCATCGGCGCCGCCGACCAGATCCTGGACGTATAGATCCTTGTCCGCGGCGTGCGCCTGGAAATCGGCGAGCAGCGTGTCGAACTGGGCCGGCGAGATCGCCTTGTTGTTCTCCCACCAGACATGTGGTTCGGTGTCACCGTTGCGGACGACGAACTTGTCCTTGGGCGAGCGGCCGGTGTGCTGGCCGGTCTCGGCGACCAGCGCGCCATGGGCGGTCAAGCGGGCCTCGCCGCGCCGGATCGATTCCTCATAAAGGGTAGCCGCACCGAAATTATAGCGCACCACGCCGGTGGTTTTCAGGCCGATATGATCGATCGCGCAGGCGGAATTGCGTTTGCCGACTTCCGACATCGAGTGTCCCTCTTGGATTTGCCGCATCTTTGCCGGCACGTTTCCAGCACGCCCACTACGCGGGCTGAGATGGTCAGAACCAGAAAAGGCAAATGATATCAAATCATTAATCGATTTAAATATTTTGAAAGTTGTTTAAATCGTTTATATGTGCAAAAAGTTTCGCGGTTGCCCAAAGGATTGGCGATGTACGTTCGTCCAACCCATGTCGAGGTAGGATTGTGGCCGCCGGCATGCCGCGCGTGACAGCGGACAAGGCCTATGCCACATTTTGTACCTAATTTGTCCTGCAAAAGCCCCTTCTCTACGACAGAAGGGACAGCTCATGAGGGAGCCGCTTGAAATGGCAACAATCGCGCTTGTCGATGACGACCGCAACATTCTGACATCGGTGTCGATCGCCTTGGAATCCGAGGGGTATCGCGTCGAGACCTACACGGATGGTGCGTCGGCGCTGGAAGGCCTGGCGGCACGCCCGCCGAACCTTGCCATCCTCGACATCAAGATGCCGCGCATGGACGGCATGGAACTGCTGCGCCGGATGCGCCAGAAGTCCGACCTGCCGGTGATCTTCCTGACCTCCAAGGACGATGAGATCGACGAGTTGTTCGGTCTCAAGATGGGCGCCGACGACTTCATCCGCAAACCCTTCTCGCAGCGCCTGCTGGTCGAGCGCGTGCGCGCCGTGCTGCGCCGCGCCAGTGCCCGCGAGGCTGCCGCCAAGACGCCAAGCCAGCAGGCCCGCTCGCTCGAGCGCGGCCAGCTCGTCATGGACCAGGAGCGCCACACTTGCACCTGGAAAGGCGAGCCGGTGACGCTCACCGTCACCGAGTTCCTGATCCTGCATTCGCTGGCGCAGCGTCCAGGCGTCGTAAAAAGCCGTGATGCGCTGATGGATTCGGCCTATGATGAACAGGTCTATGTCGACGACCGCACCATCGACAGCCACATCAAGCGGCTGCGCAAGAAGTTCAAGGCCGTCGACGACGACTTCGAGATGATCGAAACCCTTTACGGAGTCGGATACCGGTTCCGCGAAGCGTAAGTAGCAGGGCCTGCTATTCGATGGCAGTGGAAGCACAGCGAACAAGACCGGCGGGCGCCTCCAGGCGGCCGTCGCGGATCATGCCGTCCTTCGTCTCGAAGATCACGGTGCCGATGCGCCGCTTCCTTGGCCATCACATCTTTTCCAGCCTGACGCGGCGTATCCTGTTCCTCAACCTTGCCGGCCTCGCCGTCCTGGTGACCGGCATCCTCTATCTCAACACCTTCCGCGACGGACTGATCGATGCCCGCGTCGAAAGCCTGATGACCCAGGGCGAGATTATCGCCGGTGCGATCGCCGCGTCGGCGACGGTCGAGACGGATTCGATCAGCATCGACCCGGAAAAGCTGCTTGAGCTGCAGGCCGGCGAAAGCCTGGGGCCGGGCTCCGACCAGCTCGATAATCTCGATTTCCCGATCAACCCGGAGCGGGTCGCCCCGGTGCTGCGAAGGCTGATCTCGCCGACCAGGACCCGCGCCCGCATCTATGACCGCGACGCCAATCTGCTGCTCGATTCGCGCCACCTCTATTCGCGCGGCCAGATCCTGCGCTACGATCTGCCGCCGGTTGAAGAGGAAGAGCCCGATCTTGTCGAGCGCATCCAGAAATTCGTCTTCGACTTCTTCCGCAACACCGAGCTGCCGGTCTATCACGAGCAGCCGGGCGGCAATGGCGCCGCTTTCCCGGAAGTGGTCAAGGCTCTCACCGGCAGCCCGTCGACCATCGTGCGCGTCAGCGAGCAGGGCGAGCAGATCGTTTCGGTGGCGGTGCCGATCCAGCGCTTTCGTGCCGTCCTGGGCGTGCTGATGCTGTCGACCGAAGGCGGCGACATCGACAAGATCGTCGCCGCCGAGCGCAAGGCGATCCTGCGCGTCTTCGGTATCGCGGCCCTTGTCACCGCCATCCTGTCGATGCTGCTTGCCTCCACCATCGCCAATCCGCTGCGCCGGCTGTCGGCGGCGGCGGTGCGGGTGCGGCGCGGCGTCAAGAGCCGTGAAGAGATCCCCGACTTTTCCGACCGTCAGGACGAGATCGGCAATCTGTCGATCGCCATACGCGACATGACCAACGCGCTCTACGCCCGTATCGAGGCGATCGAAAGCTTTGCGGCCGACGTGTCGCATGAATTGAAGAACCCGCTGACGTCGCTGCGCAGCGCGGTGGAAACCTTGCCGCTGGCCAAGAACGACGATTCGCGCGGCCGGCTGATGGATATCATCCAGCACGATGTCAGGCGGCTGGACCGGCTCATCACCGATATTTCCGACGCATCGCGCCTGGACGCGGAGCTCGCGCGTGAAGATGCCGGGACGGTCGACCTGAAGAAATTCATCACCGATCTCGTCGCCGTTTCGCGCGAAGCGACGCGTAACAAGAAGGCGGTCGAGATCGAGTTCAAGGCCGCCAAACTGCCGCAAGGCGTCAAAGGCTACGTCGTCGTCGGGCATGATCTGCGCATCGGCCAGGTCATCACCAATTTGATCGAGAACGCCCGTTCCTTCGTTCCCGAGGACCATGGCCACATCAGCCTCTCGCTGGCGCGTGCCGGCAAGTTCAACATCGTCACCGTCGACGACAATGGCCCCGGCATCCGCGCCGACAACATCGACCGCATCTTCGAGCGCTTCTACACGGATCGGCCGGCCGGCGAGGCATTCGGCCAGAATTCGGGCCTTGGCCTGTCGATATCCAGGCAAATCGTCGAGGCCCATGGCGGCACGCTGACCGCCGAGAACATCCCCGGCACCAAACCCGGCGAGATCAAGGGCGCACGCTTTGTGGTGACATTGCCGGCCGAAGGCTGAGAGCATGAATTCCACCACGCCTGGTCCAGCCGTGCAGCCTGAAAACATTCACGCGACAATGGTTTTGATCGGCGAGCGCGGCATTCTCGTCACCGGAGCATCCGGCTCGGGCAAGACGACGCTGGCACTGGCGCTCATCGACCATTGTCGCCATCGCGGCCTGTTCTCGCGGCTCGTCGGCGACGATCAGCTCTTCGTCGAGGCGCATGCCGGGCGGCTGCTGTGCCGCGCTCCCGCCGCCATAGAAGGCCTCGCCGAGGTGCCGGGGCTCGGCCCCCGACCTCTGCCATTCGAGCCGGCAGGCCTCGTCGACCTCCATGTCCGCCTGGTGCCGGCCGGTGAAGCGGTGCGCTTCCAGGAGGATACCGCAAGCAGCATTGCGGGCTGTCTGGTGCCGCGGGTCGACGTGGTCGAACGCAATGTCCCAGCGGTCTTGCCGGTCGTGATGGCGCGGCTGTCGATCGCGCCTTTTCTATGATCCGTTCCGGGTTTTTTGCTGCAATGCGTCAAAATGGCATGTGCCTGCGCAATTTTGGGCTTGTCAACGGGCCGTGCGTCGACAAGATAGCGCTCCCGCCGCCTGGATTGGCTGGCGAGCATAAAATGCGCCTGTGAAGCGGCGATGACGGGAGCCACCAAAGAATGATCGGACTCGTGCTTGTAACGCACGGTCAACTGGCCACCGAGTTCCGACATGCCGTCGAACATGTCGTCGGGCCACAAGACAATTTCGAAACCGTGGCGATCGGTGCCGACGACGATATGGAGCAGCGTCGCCGCGACATCGTCGACGCTGTTGCCCGTGTCGATACCGGGGCGGGCGTCATCGTGCTGACCGACATGTTCGGCGGCACGCCCTCCAACCTTGCCATCTCGGTGATGGAATCCGGCCGCACCGAGGTGATCGCCGGCATGAACCTGCCGATGCTGATCAAGCTCTCCTCGATCCGCAAGGGCGACAATATGGCCGCCGCGCTCGATGAGGCTCAGGCCGCCGGCCGCAAATACATCAACGTCGCCAGCCAGCTCCTGAGCAGCAAATGACCGCGCTGTCCCCGGAAAAAGACCAAATTGTCCGGGATTTTCCCATCATCAACCAACGTGGCCTTCATGCGCGCGCTTCGGCGAAGTTCGTCCAGCTGGCCAGCGGCTTCGATGCCTCGGTGCATGTCGAGAAGGATGGCGTCAAGGTCGGCGGCACCTCGATCATGGGCCTGATGATGCTGGCGGCAAGCCCCGGCTATTCGATCCGCGTCACCGCCAGCGGGCCGGAGGCCCGGCAGGTCATCGACGCCCTGGAGCAGCTGGTGGCGTCCCGCTTTGGCGAGGAATGCTGAGTGCAGATGCGCGTCTGAGAGACATGCAGGGATAAAGATTTCTTTATATCCCATTGTCGACCCTGCTCCGATCTGCTAGTCAGGCCGGCAATTCGCGCCCTTCGACGCGCCGACCGGCGCGGGCGTGTCCGCAACAAATTCGCAAGCACAACATTCGCATCGGAGTACTGCCATGACGGGTAGCAAGGACTATGTGGTCGCCGACATCTCGCTTGCCGGCTGGGGCCGCAAGGAACTCGAGATCGCCGAAACCGAAATGCCGGGCCTGATGGCCTGCCGTGAGGAATTCGGTCCCAAGCAGCCGCTCAAGGGCGCGCGCATCACCGGTTCGCTGCACATGACGATCCAGACGGCGGTGCTGATCGAGACGCTGAAGGAATTGGGCGCCGATATCCGCTGGGCCTCCTGCAACATCTTCTCGACCCAGGACCATGCGGCCGCGGCCATCGCCGAAGCCGGCATCCCGGTGTTCGCCGTCAAGGGCGAGTCGCTCGAGGAGTATTGGGACTACACCGACAAGATCTTCCAGTGGGCCGATGGCGGCCTCTCCAACATGATCCTCGATGATGGCGGCGATGCCACCATGTACATCCTGATCGGCGCCCGCGCCGAGGCAGGCGAGGATGTGCTGTCCAACCCGCAGAGCGAGGAAGAGGAATACTTCTACGCCCAGGTCAAGAAGCGCCTGAAGGCTTCGCCCGGCTTCTTCACCAAGCAGAAGGCGGCGATCCGCGGCGTCACCGAAGAGACGACCACCGGCGTCAACCGCCTATACCAGCTGCAGAAGAAGGGCCTGCTGCCCTTCCCCGCCATCAACGTCAACGACTCGGTCACCAAGTCGAAGTTCGACAACAAATATGGCTGCAAGGAATCGCTGGTCGACGGCATCCGCCGCGGCACCGACACGATGATGGCCGGCAAGGTCGCTGTCGTGTGCGGCTATGGCGACGTCGGCAAGGGCTCGTCGGCCTCGCTCAAGGGCGCCGGCGCCCGCGTCAAGGTCACCGAGGTCGATCCGATTTGCGCCCTGCAGGCGGCGATGGACGGTTTTGAAGTCGTCACGCTGGAAGATGCGGCCCCCACCGCCGACATCGTCATCACCACCACCGGCAACAAGGATGTCGTCACCCTCGACCATATGCGCTCGATGAAGGACATGGTCATCGTCGGCAACATCGGCCACTTCGACAATGAGATCCAGGTCGCCGCGCTGCGCAATTTGAAATGGACAAACGTCAAGCCGCAGGTCGACATGATCACCTTCGCGGACGGCAAGCGGATGATCCTTTTGTCGGAAGGGCGGCTGCTCAATCTCGGCAACGCCACCGGCCACCCGAGCTTCGTCATGTCGGCATCCTTCACCAACCAGGTGCTGGCCCAGATCGAGCTCTACACCAAGCCCGGCCAGTACGAGAACCAGGTCTATGTCCTGCCCAAGCATCTCGACGAAAAGGTCGCGCGCCTGCATCTCGACAAGCTCGGCGCCCGCTTGACCGAACTGTCCGGTGAACAAGCCGCCTATATCGGCGTCACGCCGCAGGGTCCGTTCAAGCCGGAACACTACCGCTATTAACCAAAGCTAAAATTACTACCAGATATTGAGGCCGGGCGATTGACTTTTCGCCCGGCCATATTTTTGCGCGCCATCAGCCTTCACGGCGATTCGGCGAGGGGTTATTGTCAGGTGATTCGGCGATGCTTCCAGCCCGAGAGGGTCAAGAGAGGCACGCATCAGGGCGGTCTTGCATTCAGGCGGCGGAGAGGACCAAGACATGCCGGGGCAACACCCGCACAGAGCGGGACGGGCCGTTTCCGGCGGCCATGACGATTCGGGGATTGCTGGCTCCGCCCTGGAAGGCGGGAGCCTGTCCTGGCGCGCCCGCGCGTCGACATTTCTTGCCACCTCCGCGCTCACGGTCCCCTTGGCTGGCGCCGTCGCGCATGCCGAAACCGCTGCTGCCAGCGTCGCCGGACTGTCGCTGAGCGCCATCGAGGTCATGCAGCTTGCCGTGTTCGTCGGCGTGACTGGTGCCGCACTGATATCGGCCATCGTTCTCATCCGCGAAAGAGCCCGCACCTCGGCGGAGAATGTCGAACTCAGGAGCCGCTTGGCCGACATCAACGCGGCGCTCCGCCGTTCGGAGGCGCTGCTCAATCTGCGCGACCAGCGCGTCGTCGTCTGGGCCGCGGAAAACAAGAAGCCCGAGCTCATCGGCACATTGCCCGTCGAAAGCGGCGCTCCCGAGGATAGGGCCGCTTTTCTTGCTTTCGGCCGCTGGCTGATGCCGCGTTCGGCGGCGGCACTCGAACATGCCGTCGCGGGATTGCGCGAAAGGGCCAAACCCTTCGACCTCGTCATCGAATCGCAGGCCGGCGCGCCGCTCGAAGTGCATGGCCGCAAGAGTGCCGCGCATGTGCTCGTGCGTTTCGTCTCGCTCTCGGAGACGCAGCGCAGCCAGGCCAGGCTGAAGATCGAGAACCAGCGGCTGGCCGCCGACCACGACACGATGATCGGCCTGCTCGACGCGATGAACATGCCGGCATGGCTCCGCGGCGAGGATGGCGGGCTGAAGTGGGTCAACCGCGCCTATGCCGATGCCGTCGAAGCCGAAAATGCCGAAGCCGCGGTTCGGGAGAAAAAGGAGTTCCTCGGCGGTCAGGCGCGCGATGCTATTGCCGCCCAGCACAAGACGCATCCGGTTTTCGAGCAGTCGCTGTCCACCGTGATCGAAGGTGACCGCCGTGTGTTCGCGGTCACCGATTTCGCCGGCAGCGATGGCTCGGCCGGCCTTGCCTGCGACACCAGTGCCATTGAGGCCGTTCGCGGCGAATACGAACGGACGGTGCGAAGCCACGCCGACACGCTCGACCAGCTCAACACGGCGGTCGCCATTTTCGACATCGACGAGAAGCTGCGGTTCTTCAATCAGGCCTTCCAGAAGCTTTGGGGGCTGGACGCCGGCTTCCTGCACAGCGCACCCGACAATGCCTTGCTGCTCGACCGGCTGCGCAGCGAAGGCAAGATCGCCGAACAGCCTGAATGGCGCCGCTGGAAGGAAGGCCTGCTCGGCGCCTATCGCGCCGTCGAATCCCAGGAACATTGGTGGCATCTGCCGGATGGCAAGACCATTCGCGTCGTCGCCAATCCGCAGCCCAAGGGCGGCGTGACCTGGGTGTTCGAGAACCTGACCGAGAAGATGGACCTCGAAAGCCGCTACCAGACAGCGGTGCGGGTTCAGGGCGAGACGCTCGACAATCTTGCCGAAGGCGTGGCGGTGTTCGGACCCGACGGCAGGCTCCGGCTGTCGAATCCTGCCTTTGCCACTCTCTGGGGATTGAGCGGTGAAGCGGCCAAGCCCAGAGTCCATGTGTCGGCGATACGTGACCTCTGCGACCGGCAGGCCGCGGACAGCCCCTGGCCCAGCTTCGTTGCCGCCATCACCGGCTTTGACGACGAGCGCCGCGACCGCCACGGACAGACCGAGCTCAACAACGGCAATGTGCTGAGTTACGCCATGATCCCGCTGCCCAACGGGCAGGTGATGATGACCTTCGTCGACGTTACCGACAGCGTCCATGTCGAGCGGGCGCTGAAGGACAAGAACGAGGCGCTGCAAAAGTCCGACCAGCTCAAGAACGAATTCGTCCAGCACGTCTCCTATGAACTGCGCTCGCCGCTGACCAACATCATCGGCTTCACCGAACTCCTGTCGCAGCCCACGACCGGTCCGCTGACGCAGAAGCAGCGCGAATATGTCGAGCATGTCAGCTCGTCCTCCTCGGTCCTGCTCACCATCGTCAACGACATCCTCGACCTGGCGACGGTGGACGCCGGCATCATGCAGCTCGACATCTCCGAAGTGCAGGTCGATCGCACCATCGCCGCTGCGGCCGAGCTGGTGGCCGACCGGCTGGAAGAGCATTCGATCAGTCTCCAGGTCGACGCCGTCGCGGCGCCGAAGACATTTCACGGCGATGAGGTCCGCGTCCGCCAGATCCTCTACAATCTGCTCAGCAACGCAGCCAATTACGCCCCGGAAGCCAGCATCATCCGGCTCACTTGCCGCCATCTGGCGGACGGGGTGGAATTCTCGGTTCATGACGACGGCCCCGGCATGCCGCCGGATGTGCTTGATTCGGTGTTCCGCCGTTTCGAGCCGCGCGCCAATGGCGGCCGCCGGCGCGGCGCCGGCCTCGGCTTGTCGATCGTCAAGAGCTTCGTCGAGCTGCATGGCGGCAGCGTTCGCATCGAAACCGGCAAGGACAAGGGCACGACCGTCATCTGCACCTTTCCAGACATGCCGGGCATCCGCGCCGCGGCCGAGTAGCGCGTTCGATGACCGGACTGGTGCTGGAGCGATTACTCGCCGACGAGACCCACACAGCGCGGCTGGGCGAAGATCTGGCGCTGTCGCTGCGCCCGGGCGACGTGCTCGCCCTCAAGGGCGATCTGGGCGCCGGCAAGTCGACGCTGGCGCGGGCCTTGATCAGGACCCTGGCCGACGATGCCGGCCTCGACGTTCCGAGTCCGACCTTCACATTGGTGCAGAGCTACGACACCCGCATTCCGGTCCATCATTTCGATCTCTACCGCCTGTCCTCGGCGGACGAGCTCGATGAGCTTGGGTTCGACGAAGCCCTGGCGCAAGGTGCTGCTTTGGTCGAATGGCCGGAACGGGCGGAAGCCCATCTGCCGAAAACCACGATCCTGATCGAGCTCGTCCAGCATGGCGACGGCCGGCTGGCGCGATTGTCGGGGCAGGGAACTGCCTTCGATCGGGCGGCACGGTCGCTGGCCATGCGCGACTTTCTCGTGAACGCCGGCTGGGGGGAAGCGCAGCGCCGCCATTTCATCGGCGATGCCTCCGCCCGCTCCTACGAGATCGTTTCGCTGCCGGGTCGAAAGCCGCAAGTCCTGATGAACTCGCCACGGCTGGTTCTCGGCCCCCCTGTGCGCGACGGCAAGCCCTATGCCGAGATCGCGCATACCGCTCAGTCGGTAGCCGCTTTCGTCGCCATCGACCGCGCCTTGAAGGCAGGCGGCGTCAGCGTTCCGGAAATCCATGCCGAGGACCAGGAGCAAGGTTTCCTGCTTCTCGAACATCTTGGTTCCGAAGGTTTCCTCGGCGACGATGGCCAGCCGCTGGCCGAGCGTTACGCAGCGGCGGCTGAGCTGCTGGCCATGATGCATGGCAGGGCCTGGCCGCAGCGCCTGGAAACAGGGCAAGGCGGCTTCCACGATGTGCCGCCTTTCGACCGCGACGCCATGATGATCGAAGCCGATTTGCTGGTCGACTGGTACGTGCCGGCGATATCGGGCGGCCCGCCAAGTGACAGCTTGCGCGCCGGTTACCACAAGCAATGGAACATGCTGCTCGACCGGCTGCATGGCCGCGAAGTCGCGCTGATGCTGCGTGACTTCCATTCGCCAAACATCGTCTGGCGCGGCGACCGTTCAGGGCATGATCGATTGGGCATCGTCGATTTCCAGGACGCGCTGATCGGCCCGTCCGCCTATGACGTCGCTTCGCTTGCCATGGACGCTCGTGTTACGATGTCGCCCGAGCTCGAGAGAGCGGCGCTCGACGCCTATATCGCCGCGCGCCACGCAGCCGGTGCTTTCGACGAAGCAAGCTTCCTGGAATCCTACGCCATCATGGCGGCGCAGCGAAATTCCAAGATCCTCGGCATCTTCGTCCGTCTCGAAAAACGCGACGGCAAGCCGTATTATCTGAAGCACCTGCCGCGCATCCGCGATTATCTGCGCCGGGCCTTGTCTCATCCGGCGCTGGCAAGCCTGCGCGAGTTCTACGACGCCCACGGTTTGCTGGAGGAGCGAGCGCTGTGACAGCAGGACCCGACACCGCCATCGTACTCGCAGCCGGGCTTGGCAAACGCATGCGGCCGATCACCGACACCATCCCCAAGCCGCTGGTCAGGATAGCCGGCAAGACGTTGCTCGATTGGAGCCTGGACAGCCTGGCCGCTGCCGGCGTCGGCAAGGCGGTCGTCAACGTCCACTACTTTCCCGAACAGATCGTCGCCCATGTCACTGCCCGCCGCGCGCCAAACATCGTCATTTCCGACGAGAGCGAACAACTGCTCGATTCCGCCGGCGGCATCGTCAAGGCGTTGCGGGAACTGGGCGATCAGCCCTTCTACATCCTCAACGCCGACACCTTCTGGATCGATGACGGTCCTCTCAATCTCCAGCGCCTCGCCCTTGCATGGGACGCGGCAAAAATGGATATTCTGCTGATGCTGGCGGATCTCCAACAGGCGACCGGACACTGCGGCAGCACCGATTTCCTGGTGGCGCCGGATGGCGGCTTGCGGCGTTCGAAAGGCGACCCGGCGGGGCTGATCTATGCCGGGGCGGCGATCGTCCATCCGCGCCTGTTCGAGGGTGCACCGGCCGGGCCGCACTCGCTCAACGCCTATTTCGATTCCGCCATCGCGGCCGGCCGCCTGTTCGGCATGCCCATGGATGGCCATTGGATCACCGTCGGTACGCCCGATGCCATTGCGCTCGCGGAAGCGGCGGTCGCCGGCGCGCTAATCGAGTCGCAATGAGCGGCTCTAGCCGCGTTTTCTCGATCCCGCCCGGAGCGCCGTTTCTGCCGACGCTTGCCGAGGCGCTGCTTGCCGGCCGTCTTGTCCCGGGGTTTCGATTTGACGGCGACCCGCTCGCTTTGGCCGATGTCACCATCTATGTGCCGACACGCCGTGCTGCGCGCGCTCTGCGGGGTGTCTTCGTCGACAGCCTGGCGGCACGCGGCGGCGGCGGCTCGGCGATCCTGCCGGTCATCCGGCCACTGGGCGAGTTCGACGAGGATGAGGCCGCATTCGAGACGGAGGCATCGGCGGCCATCGATCTCGCGCCGCCGATTTCGGCAACCGAACGCCTGTTGCTGCTGACGCCGCTGGTTCGGGCCTGGAAACGCCGGCTGCCGGCGCATGTCGCCGCCCTTTTCGCCGAGGAGATCGTCATCCCGGCTTCCACCGCCGACGCAATCTGGCTGGCGCGCGATCTCGCCCGGCTGATGGACGAGATCGAGACGGAAGGCACCGACTGGGCCAAGCTCACAGATCTGGTGACCGGCAATCTTGCCGGATGGTGGCAGGTGACGCTCGAATTCCTCGGCATCGTCACCGAAGCCTGGCCGAAATTCCTCGCGGAAAGCGACCGCTCCAATCCGGCCGCGCATCGCAGTGCGCTGATCCGCGCCGAGGCGGCGCGGCTGCTGCGCAATCCGCCCGCCGGCCCCGTTATCGCCGCGGGCTCGACCGGCTCGATACCCGCCACGGCCGAACTGCTTGCCGCCATCGCCGGCCTGCCCGGCGGCGCCATCGTGCTGCCCGGCCTCGACCGTACGCTGGACGAAGCGTCGTTCCAGGCAATCGCCGCGCCAGGCGCGCGTCCAGCCGTGCTCGGCCACCCGCAATATGGCCTGGCCAGATTGATCGCCAAGGTCGGCGGGCTGCGCGGTGACGTCGACGAGCTCGGCGTGGCCGAGCCGCGTCTGGCGCTCCGCGCCGCTCTTGTCGGCGAAGCGCTGCGGCCGGCCGAGACCACCGAACTCTGGGCCGAGACACGTGCGGGCTTCCCGGCCTCCGATATGGCCGGCGCCTTCGCCGGGGTGACCTTGCTCGAAGCTGCAAGCGAACGTGATGAAGCCGTCGCCATCGCCGTCGCGCTCAAGCGCGCGGTTGAACAGCCCGGCCAAAGGGCGGCTCTCGTCACCGGCGACCGCGCGCTGGCGCGGCGCGTCTCGATCGAGCTCCAGCGCTTCGGCGTCGCGGCCGACGATTCCGGTGGCACGCCGCTCGCCAACACCCCCGCGGCCAGCCTGCTCAGGCTGGCGCTCGAGGCATTATTCAGGCCAGGCGATCCGGTCGGCCTGCTGTCGCTGCTCAAGCATCCGCTGCTTGGCCTTGGCCTCGAACGGGCCGATGTGCGCCACGCGGCGGAACTGGTCGAGCTGGTGGCGCTGCGCGGCGGCACCGGCCGCCCCGACATCGTTTCGCTGCCGGAACTGTTTGAGGCCCGCCTCACCGGCCTGGGCGGCGGCAGCCGGCAGCCCTTCTGGTTTTCCCGGCTGACCGTGCGCTCCATCGAAACCGCCCGGAATTTGCTTGAACGTCTCAAGCAGGCGCTGGCGCCGCTCGCAGCCTTCCGCGGCCGGGACGATGCCGACCTTGCCGCGCTTGTCAGGGCCAGTGTCGCCATCCTCGAAAATCTCGGCCGCACCGTCGATGGCGGCCTTGCCGAACTCTATGCCGGTGACGCCGGCGAGAAGCTTGCCGAACTGCTGCGCGGGCTGGTCGCGGCTTCGGCTTCGCTATCCTTCGCGGCGACCGAGTGGCCCGATATCATGGCGGCGCTGATCGCGCCTGAAACGGTCAAGCCGGCACACGGCACCGACCGGAACATCGCCATCTGGGGCGCGCTGGAAGCGCGCTTGCAGACTGTCGATACGCTGGTCATCGGCGGGCTCAACGAGGGCGTGTGGCCGCGCAAGCCAGAGAGCGACCGCTTCATGTCGCGGCTGATGAAGACCGGCATCGACCTCGAACCGCCGGAACGGCGCATCGGCCTTGCCGCGCATGATTTCCAGATGGCCATGGGGGCTGGGAAGGTCGTGCTGTCCCGCTCGGCGCGTGCCGGCGACGCACCCGCCGTGCCATCACGCTGGCTGCAGCGGCTGTTGACCTTCATCGGCAACGATCAGGCAGCAGAGTTGCGCCGGCGTGGCGACGAACTGCTCGCCTGGGCGCGCGCGCTGGATACAGGCCCAAGGCAGGATTTCGCGCCACGGCCGCAGCCGAAGCCGCCCTTGTCGGTGCGCCCGACGCATTTCTCGGTCACCGAGATCGAGACCCTGCGCCGTGACCCCTACGCCGTCTATGCAAGACGCATCCTCGGCCTGATGCCGCTCGATCCGGTCATTCGCGATCCTGGTGCGGCCGAGCGCGGCACGCTGTTTCACGCCATCCTGCACCTGTTCTCAGGCAGCGTCGCCGATCCGCGCGCCCCCGATGCGCTTGCCGGCCTTATCGCCGCCGGCCGCGTCTGTTTCGTCGAAGCCGACCTTCCGGCGGATGTCGAGGCCGTGTGGTGGCCACGTTTCGAGAAACTCGCCGCAAACATCATCGAGTGGGAGCGCACGCGCGCCGATGCAGTGACAAGGCGCCATGCCGAGGAGCGCGCCGGAAAGACCGTCGTCGGCCAATCCGGCGTGACTCTGTCCGGCTACGCCGACCGCGTTGACCTTTTGGCCGGCGGCATGGCCGACATACTGGATTACAAGACGGGGTCCTCGCCGTCCAAGGCGCAGGCGCACACACTGCTTGCGCCGCAACTGGCGTTGGAGGGCGCGCTGCTCAGGCGCGGCGCCTTCAAGGATTTGGGCGCGCGCGAGCCCTCTCAACTGGCCTTCATCAGGCTGAAGCCGAATGGCGAGGTGTTCGAGGAATCCATCCTCGAACACAATCGCCAGCCGCGGACCGCGACCGACCTTGCCGAAGAGGCCTGGGCGCGGCTGGAAAAGCTGTTGATCCACTATGCCGATCCTGCGACGGGTTATCTGTCGCGCGCGCTGCCGTTCCGCGAAGGCGAGACCGATGGCGACTACGACCATCTTGCCCGCGTGCTCGAATGGTCGGCAGGCGGCGATGCCGGTGACGAGGGAGGGGAGGCATGAAAAAGGCCTATCCGATCCCCAGCGACACCGCGACCAGCCAGGCCCGCGCCGCCGATCCCGGCAATTCCGCCTGGGTGTCGGCGAATGCCGGATCCGGCAAGACCCATGTGCTGGCCCAGCGCGTCATCCGGCTGCTGCTGCGCGGCACCGATCCGTCGAAGATCCTGTGCCTGACCTATACGCGTGCCGCCGCCGCCAACATGTCGAACCGGGTGTTCTCGACGCTGTCGGAGTGGACGACGCTTGGTGACGCGGACCTTGCGGCAAAGGTCGAGGCGCTGGAGGGCCGCCGGCCCGATCTCGAGACCATGCGCCGGGCGCGGCGCCTGTTCGCCGAGGCGCTGGAAACACCCGGTGGGCTGAAGATCCAGACCATCCATGCCTTCTGCGAATCGGTGCTGCACCAGTTCCCGCTGGAAGCCAATATCCCGGCCCATTTCGAGATGCTCGACGGCCAGATGGAGGCCTCGCTGTTTGCCGCGGCTCGCCGCGAGATGATTTCGGGCACATCCGCCGGTGACAAGAATCTGGCTGAGGCTTTTGCCGCCATTCTCGATCGGGGCGGCGAAGCCGGGCTAGACGCCTTGCTGGGTGAGATCGTGCGCAAGCGCGACGGCTTGCGCAATTTCATCGACGCCGTCGGGCGTGACGGCACGCGCTTCCAGGCCCTGTTCGACGAATTCCATTTCCATCCAGGCCAGACGGCCGAGGGCATAGCCGCTTCGGTATGGCCGTTGCCGGGTTTCCTGCCCGACTATTTTGCCGGCTTCGCCCACGCAGCCGAGGCCACCGACGCCAGATCGGTGCTGAACAACATCCTGCCCTATGCGCGGCAGGCTTTCGCCGAGGGCGATCCCATTCGGCGCCTGCAACTGCTCGCGCGAGCCTTCCTCAAGACCGATGGCGACGCCTACGACCCGGCAAAGGCCTTCAAGAGGGCCCTGGTCGACCGGCTGCCGGATCTGGCGGAGCGCTATCTCTCGGCCGCCAACGCCATCGTCGAAACCACCGACCGGCTGGCCCTGTTCCGGATGCTGGAGGGTACAAGAGCGGCGCTGACCATCGCCGACTGGCTGATCGCCCGCTACGAAATGCTGAAGCGCAGCCGCGGCTTTCTCGATTTCAACGACCTGATCACCCGCACCGTCAACCTGCTGGCGCGACCAGACGCCGGCCCCTGGGTGCAGTACAAGCTCGACCAGGGCATCGACCATATCCTGCTCGATGAAGCGCAGGACACCAGTCCGGACCAATGGGAAGTGGTGAAACGGCTGGCGGAAGAATTCTTTGCCGGCTTGGGCGCGCGCGACAGGGTCCATCGCACGGTCTTCGCCGTCGGCGACGAGAAGCAGTCGATCTATTCGTTCCAGGGGGCTGCCCCGGACTCCTTCGCCGACAGCCGGCTGTTGTTCGCCGGACGAGTGCGTGACGCCGAGGCGTCCTTTGCCGACCTCAAGCTGACCTGGTCGTTCCGCTCGACCGACGATGTTCTGACCGCGGTCGACCGCGTCTTTGCCGACGCGAGCGTGCGGCGCGGCATCAGCCATGATCCCGATCCGCTGCGCCACCAGGCGATCCGCACCGACGCACCGGGCTATGTCGAGGTGTGGCCGTCAGTCGGCGCCGATGTCGTCGATGAGCCCGACGACTGGACGCAAGCCATCGACCATGCGCACGCGCCGGCGGTGCGCGTGGCCGAGAACGTCGCCGCCACCATAGCCGGCTGGATCGGCACCGGTGAGATCATCGAGGGTCGCGGCAAGCGGCTGCGGCCGGGCGATGTGCTTGTGCTGGTGCGCAAACGCGATCGCTTCGTCCATGCGCTGACCCGCGCACTCAAACGCCGCGACATTCCGGTCGCCGGCGCCGACCGGCTGAGCCTGCCCGGGCACATCGCGGTCAAGGACCTGATTGCGCTCGGTCACCTCCTCATCCAGCCGCAGGACGACCTGTCGCTCGCCGCGGTGCTGCGCAGCCCGATCTTCGATCTGCCGGAAGAGACGCTTTTCACGCTCGCCGCGCAGAGGCCGGCTGGCCTGTCGTTGATCGCATCGCTGCGCCAGCACGCCGGCGAAAGCGAGAGAATGGCGAAGATCGTCGCTCAGGTCGACATCTGGACGAACGAGGCCGCCTTCAAACCGGTGTTCGAGTTTTACGCTTGCCTGCTGGCGCGCGATGGCGTGCGCCGCAAGATGATCGCGCGGCTTGGGCCCGAAGCCGGCGACATTCTCGACGAGTTCCTGAGCTTCTGCCTTGCCGAGGAGCGGACCGGCCTGCCGGGGCTGGAAGCCTTCCTGTCGACGCTGGAAAACGCCGGTCCCGAGATCAAGCGGGAGATGGACCAGACCCGCGACGAGGTCCGAGTCATGACCGTGCACGCTGCCAAGGGGCTGGAAGCGCCGGTCGTGTTCCTGGTCGATGGCGGTTCCGCCCCGTTCAGCGACCAGCATTTGCCGCGCCTGATGCCCTTCGACGGCTCCGGCGCGAACTGGGACGGCAAGGGCTATCTCTGGCGCTCGGCCAGCGACGTCGCCAACGGCTTTTCCAAAGCAGCGGCAGCGCGGGCACGGGAACTCGCCGACGACGAATACCGCCGGCTGCTCTATGTCGGCATGACCCGTGCCGAGGACCGGCTGATCGTCTGCGGCTATCACGGCAAGCGGGCGCCGAACGCCGGCACCTGGCACTCGATCGTCAGCCGCGCGCTGATCGGCGCGCCGGAAAGCGAACAGCGTGCGCATCCCGCCGGCGGCGAGCCGGTGCATCGTTTCCATGTCACCAAGCTGCCGCCGGTCGCACAGGCTTCCAGCGAGCAGGCGCGGCGGACGGATGCTTTCGGACCTTTGCCGGCGACTTTGTTCCGGCCCTTGCCGCCCTTCGAGGATCTGCCGCGTCCGCTGTCGCCATCCGGTGCCTCGGCGCTGATAGACGAAGGCAAGGAAGCTGTGGTCGACAAGACGTCTCCGGTGCTGGACGCCGATGCCGAGCCGGGCTTTGCCGTGCTGCGGGGGCTTGCCCTGCACAAACTGCTGCAGATGTTGCCCGGCATTGCGGAGCCTGACCGCTCGGACGCCGCCGAGCGCTATCTCGCACGAACGGGTGCTGATTGGCCTCCGTCAGAGCGTAAAAAGGCCCTGGCGTCGGTCACGTCAATCCTTGCCGATCCCGGCTTCGGTCAGCTGTTTGCACCGTCGTCGCGCGCCGAGGTCGCGATCATGGGCAGCCTGGAGGTCAAGGGCAAGAAGCGCTCGATTTCCGGCAAGATCGACCGGCTGGCGGTGACATCGGACAGTGTGTCGATCGTCGACTACAAGACCAATCGGCCGGCGCCCGGCTCTCTGGCCGAGGTTACGCCGGCCTATGTCCTGCAGCTCGCGCTCTATCGCGCCTTGCTGCAACCGCTCTATCCCGGCCGCATGGTCAAGGCGGCCTTGCTGTTCACCGAGGCGCCACGGCTGATCGAACTGCCGGCCAGCGCCATGGACGACGCTCTTGCTCGACTCACGCGAGCGTGACACAACACCTGCTTGAAGAAGGGCGCGATCGCCACCACATTTGGTGGTACAAAAACTTTCAAAAGGATTTTTCCATATGGCAACCGTGAAGGTCGACAAGAGCAACTTCCAGGCTGACGTGCTTGACGCCAACGTACCGGTCGTCGTCGATTTCTGGGCGGAATGGTGCGGCCCCTGCAAGCAGATCGCTCCGGCGCTCGAAGACATCGCCACCGAACTCGGCGCCAAGGTCAAGATCGCCAAGCTGAACATCGACGAGAATCCCGAGCTTGCCGCCCAGTTCGGCGTGCGCTCGATCCCGACGCTGATGATCTTCAAGGGCGGCGAAATGGCCGACATGAAGGTCGGTGCGGCGCCGAAGACCGCGCTGTCGCACTGGATCAATGGCAACCTCGCCTGACCTATCTGAAATTCCTGATATCAAGCCCGGCCTCGCGCCGGGCTTTTTGTTGGCGTCATTGGTAACAGGCTCTGGCCCTCACATCCGGGCAATCCATGTCTTCTGTTGGCAGCGCAAGCAGGGAGAAATGATATGACCGGATCCGCCAAGGCCACCGTCTTCATCGACAATGAGCGCGTCATCGTCACCGAATACCGCTTCCAGCCCGGCGACAATACTGGCTGGCATCGCCATGGCCATGACTATGTCGTGGTGCCGCTGATGGACGGCAAGGTGAAGCTGGTGACCAAGGATGGCGAGAACTTCGCCGAGATGAAGAAGGGCGCACCCTATTTCCGCAAGGAAGGCGTCGAGCACGACGTGATCAGCGCCAATGAGGGTGAATACGCCTTCATCGAGATCGAGCTGAAGTGATGGCGTGCCATCATCTGCCATCTTGATGGCAGGGGCAGGAAAGGCTATATCTTTTCAAAAGGGAGTTTGAAATGGCCGAACCCCAGCTTTCCGTCCGCAGCGCAAAAGCACGTGATCTTGCGCATCGACTCGCTCGTCGCGAAAACCGCTCAATAGCTGATATCGTCGAACGCGCGCTTGAATCCTATGAGATTCGCGAGGCCGGGCGAGAACCGGCATCCGCCTTCTACTCCCGCCTGACGGCAAGCGTTGGCGTCGACATCGATCTGGAAGAAATCATACGGGAAAACCGCAAGGTCCATACAGGGCCGGAGCTTTGATTTTCGTCGACACCAATGTGATTTCTGAGAGCCTTAGAAAGGCGCCTGACGCGGCTGTCATGGCTTGGCTGGTTCGCAACGATACCGAACTGGCGCTTCCCACGGTGGCGATTGCCGAAATCGCTTTCGGTATCCAAAAGATACGACCTGACGAGCGTGCCGATCGCCTGGAGCAAGGTCTCTCCCAATGGCGCCATCGCTTTGCCGGTCGCATTTTTGGGCTGACGGAGGAGGCGGCTCTGGCTTATGGCGAGATTATGGGAACGGCGACGCGCAAGGGCCGGGGCATGTCGGCACCCGATGGCATGATTGCAGCGATAGCGCGCGTGAATGGCGGTCGGCTGGCAACGCGTAACCTGAACGACTTCGGCCCGGCCAACCTCGAGCTGATCTCACCTTGGGATTTCTAATGCATGTCGCCCAAAAGTGATCTCGGTTTTGGGAAGACGACATGCATAAAAACAATGGCCTAAAGCGGGTCACCTGAATTCGTTCAGACGCGACACGCGTTAGGGCGTTTCACCGTTTCACGGAAAAGGAGGAATGCTCTACCAATCGGCGATGCGGTCGCCGCCGGCGAACTGTGCGCTTTTGCCGGTGTATTCGAACAGCTCGATCTTCACGCCGTTGGGATCGCGGATCCAGGCCTGGAAAGTGTCGTCGCAGGCGTGCTTCTTGGCCGTGACGTCGATGCCCTTCGATTTGATGTGATCGATCGCAGCATCGATGTTTTCCACCTCAAGGCAGAAATGGTTGATCTGGTTCTGCTCGGTGTAGGCCGTGCCGTCCTTCTGGAACACCTCGATGTGGCTGCGCCCGCCGCAATTGAGGTAGAACCCGAAAATCTTGCCGTCGCGCAGGAAATTGAACTGCGTATCCAGGCCCAGCACGTCGCGATAGAAGCTTCGCGTTGCCTCCAGGTCATGCGCGAAGATGCAGACGTGAGCGAGCTGCTTAACCTTGATCATGACGGGTTCCTCGCAACTCCGACCTCAGGTCGGCGGAGTGCCGTTCTCGGCCAGCACCGCGCCGGTCAGATACAACGAACCGCTGATCAGGATGCGTGGCGCCGGGCCGTCCCAGGTGTCGCGCAGCAGCATCAGCGCGCTGGCGACGGAACTCACCGGCTCGGCGGTCAGCCCGGCTTCCGTCGCGCGGATCGCCAGTTCGTCATTAGGCACGCCGGCCTCGCTGAGGCTCACCGGCACCGTGTAGACATGCCGGGCGAGGCCCTTGAAGGCACGGAAATAGCCGCTCTGGTCCTTGGTGTTGATCATGCCCGAGATGAGGAACAGCGGACGCGGGTTCTTCTCTTCCTGCTCGGCCAACGCTTCGGCAACCACCACGCCGGCTCCCGGATTGTGGCCACCGTCGAGCCAGATATCGGCGCCCTTGGGTGCCAGTTCGGCCAGCCGGCCCTGCATCAGCTTCTGCATGCGGCCGGGCCAGGCGACATTGATCATCGCCTTTTCGGCGGCGCGATGGCTGATCTCGAAACCGGCCGCCTTGACCGCGGCAATCGCCGCCGCCGCATTGGCGAACTGGTGGCGGCCGGGCAGCCTGGGCGGCGGCAGGTCCATCAACCCGTCTTCGTCCTGGTAGACCATGCGGCCGTTTTCCTCGAAGGCAAGGAAATCCTGGCCGTAGACGAAGGTGGGGCATTCAAGCCGCTCGGCGGTTTCGATCAGCACCTGCAGCGCCGTTTCGCTCTCCTGCGCGCCGATGACCACCGGACAGCCGGGCTTGACGATGCCGGCCTTTTCGGCCGCGATCAGTTCGACCCGGTCGCCGAGATAGGCCTCGTGGTCGAGCGACACCGGCATGATCACCGACACGGCGGGCTCCTTGACGACATTGGTCGCGTCGAAGCGGCCGCCGAGCCCGACCTCGATGATGGCGGCGTCGGCCTGGTGTTCGGAAAACAAGAGGAAGGTGACTGCGGTGAGAATCTCGAAGACGGTGATCTTCTCGCCCTCATTGGCCCTGGCGGCACGGGCAATAGCATCGGCGAAAACCCTGTCTTCGACCAGCCTGCCGCCGCCATCGGCAGCCAGCCGGTAACGCTCATGCCAGTTGACCAGATGCGGCGAGGTATGGACATGGACGCGGTAGTCCGCGGCCTCGAGCAGGGCGCGCGAAAAGGCGGCGCACGAGCCTTTGCCGTTGGTGCCGGCGATGTGGATGACCGGGGGCAGCCGATCCTGCGGATTGTCAAGCCGCTCCAGCAGCCGCGAAATGCGGTCGAGCGAAAGGTCGAAGCCTTTCGGATGAAGTGCCATCAGGGCTTCGATTTCGCGGTCGGCGGCAAGCGTCGTCATGGGTAGAATCCTAGCGCATGAGCCTGAAAACCAGAATCGTTTCGGATGGCCATGGCAATCAAAAGCTACAGCGCGCCGAAGCCGTCGTGCAATCGCGGTCGCGGCGCTTCGTGTCGCTTCAGGCTTGCGGCCGAGCTTCCGCGGCGACCGCTGCCGGCGGCAGGATTTCCGGCTCCAGCTGCTTTTGCTCCTCCGGCAGCTTGAGCAGCATCTTGAGCAGCCGCGATATGGTTTCGCGCAGCTCCAGCCGCGACACCACCATGTCGACCATGCCGTGCTCCATCAGATATTCGGAGCGCTGGAAGCCGTCGGGCAATTTCTCGCGGATCGTCTGTTCGATGACGCGCGGTCCGGCAAAGCCGATCAGCGCGCCGGGCTCGGCGATGTGCACGTCGCCCAGCATGGCGTAGGAGGCGGTCACGCCGCCCGTGGTCGGGTTGGTCAAAACGACGATATAGGGCAGGCCGGCTTCCTTCAGCCGGTCGACACCGATCGTTGTCCGCGGCAATTGCATCAGGGACAAAATACCTTCCTGCATGCGCGCGCCGCCGGAAGCGGCGAACAGGATCAGCGGCCGCTTGCGCTGCAGGGCCACTTCGAAGCCATGCACGATGGCGTCGCCGGCAGCCATGCCGAGCGAGCCGCCCATGAAGGCGAAGTCCTGCACCGTGACCACCACCGGCAGACCCTCGACGGTGCCCAGCGCATTGATGATCGCGTCCTCAAGGCCGGTCTTGGCCTTGGCGTCCTTCAACCGGTCGACATAGCGCTTCTCGTCGCGGAATTTCAGCGGATCCTGCATCACCTTGGGGTTGTCCAGGGTCTCGTATTTGCCGCCATCGAAGAAGAATCTCAGCCGCTCCTTGGCCGAGATCTTCATGTGATGGCCGGACGAAGGAATGACGAACTGGTTGGATTCCAGGTCCTTGTGGAACACCATCTCGCCGGTCTCCGGATCCTTGATCCAGAGATTCTCGGGCATGTCGGTGCGCCGGCCGAGCATCGAATTGATCTTCGGGCGAACGTAATTGGTGATCCAGTTCATCGCTTCGGCTCCTGTCCTGACGAAGATTTGGCTAAAGACGTAGGGAAACTATTCGGCAGCAGCAAGGCGGGCCGAGCGCACACCTTGCGCAAGGCCGCTGACCAGCGTGGCGACGGCTTCGGCCGGATCGGCGGTCTTTTCGCCCTTCGGTCCCAGCACATTGGCCACCGCATTGACGATCGCGGTGCCGACGACGACGCCGTCGGCATTGGCGCCGATCACCCGGGCCTGCTCGGCGGTCTTGACGCCGAAGCCGACGCAGACCGGCAGGTCGGTGTGGCCCTTGATGCGCTTGACCGCCGCCGCCACCTTGCCGGTGTCAGCCAGCGCCGAGCCGGTGATGCCGGTCATCGAGACGTAATAGACGAAGCCCGACGTGTTCTGCAGCACTTTCGGCAGGCGCTTGTCGTCGGTGGTCGGCGTCGCCAGCCGGATGAAGTTGATGCCGGCCTTGAGCGCCGGAATGCACAGTTCCTCGTCCATCTCGGGCGGCAGGTCAACGACGATCAGCCCGTCGATGCCGCTGGCGATCGCGTCCTTGAGGAAGCGGTCGACGCCATAGATGTAGATCGGATTGTAATAGCCCATCAGCACGATGGGCGTCTCATTGTCGCCAGCACGGAAGTCGGACGCCATCTTCAGCGTCTTGACCAGCGTCTGGCCGCCCTTCAGCGCCCGCAGGCCCGCTGCCTGGATCGCCGGGCCGTCGGCCATCGGATCGGAGAACGGCATGCCGAGCTCGATGATGTCGGCGCCAGCCTTGGGCAGTGCCTTCATGATCGACAAAGAGGTGTCGTAGTCGGGGTCGCCGCCCATGAAATAGGTGACGAGCGCCGGGCGGCCCTCGGTCTTCAGCTTCGCCATGCGGCGGTCGATGCGGGTCACCATGATCAGATCTCCATGCCCAGCATCGAAGCCACCGTGTGCACGTCCTTGTCGCCACGGCCGGACAGGTTGACGATGACGATCTGGTCCTTGTCCATGGCGGGCACGATCTTCACCGCATGCGCAATGGCATGCGCGGATTCCAGCGCCGGGATGATGCCTTCGACGCGCGTCGTCAGCTTGAAGGCCTCCAGCGCTTCGTCGTCGAGGATCGGCACATATTCGACGCGGCCTGAATCACGCAGCCACGAGTGCTCCGGGCCGACACCAGGGTAATCGAGGCCGGCCGAGATCGAATGGCCATCCATGATCTGGCCGTCAGAGTTCTGCAGGAGATAGGTACGGTTGCCGTGCAGCACGCCGGGCGCGCCGGCATTCATCGACGCGCAATGCTCGATGCCGTCGAGACCGCGCCCGCCGGCTTCGATGCCGATGATGCGGACATCCTTGTCGTCGAGGAACGGATGGAACAGGCCGATGGCGTTGGAGCCGCCGCCGACAGCGGCGATGATCGTGTCCGGCAGCCGGCCCTCCTGTTCGAGGATCTGCGCCCGCGCCTCGATGCCGATCACCGACTGGAAATCGCGCACCAGCTCCGGATAGGGATGCGGGCCCGCAGCGGTGCCGATCAAGTAATAGGTGTCCTCGACATTGGTCACCCAGTCGCGCAACGCCTCGTTCATGGCGTCCTTCAGCGTGCCGTGACCGGCGGTCACCGGCCGCACTTCGGCGCCGAGCAGCTTCATGCGGAAGACATTGGGGCTTTGCCGGGCGACGTCGGTGGCGCCCATATAGACGACGCAGGGAAAGCCGAAGCGGGCCGCGACCGTGGCCGACGCCACGCCGTGCTGGCCGGCGCCGGTCTCGGCGATGATGCGCTTCTTGCCCATGCGCTTGGCCAGCAGGATCTGGCCGAGGCAATTGTTGATCTTGTGCGAACCGGTATGGTTCAGATCCTCGCGCTTGAAATAGACCTTTGCGCCGCCGAGATGCTTCGTGAGGCCTTCGGCGAAATAAAGCTTCGACGGCCGTCCGGCATAGTGGGTCGACAGGTCAGTCAGCTCGGCCCTGAAATCCGCATCGTTCTTGACCTCGTTCCAGTGCCGCTCCAGATCGAGGATCAGCGGCATCAACGTTTCGGCAACGAAACGACCGCCGAAAATGCCGAACATGCCCTGTTCGTCGGGTCCGGTGCGGAAGGAATTGGGTGTCGCCGGCTTGTTCATCGCCGATCTCCTGGCTTGTCGTTTACAGCACGCTCAGGCTGCGCGGGTGTTCCGCGCGGCCCTGACGGCCCGGAAAAACTGTTCGATCAGCGCCGGATCCTTGATGCCCGGCGCGCTTTCCACGCCTGAGGAAATGTCTATTCCGGGCGGGTCGGCAAGCCGAAGGGCATCGCCGATATTGGCGGCGTTGAGCCCACCGGAAAGCATGTAATCGACGCTGCCGTCAAGGCCGGCGAGGATGTGCCAGTCGAAGGCCACGCCGTTGCCGCCCGGCAGTTGCGAGCCTTTCGGCGGCTTGGCGTCGAACAGGAACCGGTCGGCTATGCCGATGAACGGCTTTATCCGTTCGAGATCGGCGGCCTCGCTGAGCGGCAGCGCCTTCATCACCGGCAGGCCATAGCGGGCTTTGACCTCGGCGACGCGATCGGGCGTTTCCGCACCATGCAGCTGCAGCATGTCAGGCTGCATTTTGGCAACGATTTCATCAAGGAAGGCGTCGCTGGTATCTACGGTGACGGCAACCGCCATCGCCTTGCCGCGCGCAGTCTCGCGCAGACGGCCAGCCTCGGCAGGTTCGACATAGCGCGGGCTTTTGGCGAAGAAGATAAACCCGACATGGCTGGCGCCGCCGGCCAGCGCCGCGGCCATTGCCCCGTCGGTCTTCAAGCCGCAGATCTTGATGTCGAGTGCCATGGCGCGGGAATTGGCATGAAAAGCGAAAAGAGTCGAGAAAAAGCATGCTGTTTGCCGACACGGCCAAAGGCGCTACCTATGGATGAACAGGACACGGCGGGAGCACGATCATGACCGACAGGACAATTGCCGAACTCAGGCAGAAGGTCGCGCAGGCGCGCGAGGTCATCGCGCACCTGATCGACAAGGCTGCCTTCAACGGCGCCGAAGCGCACCGGGCGCTCGACTATTTCGGCGGCGATGAATTCGACGGCAATTTCCTGCCGTGGCCGCATCATGGCGATGAGGGGTTGCGGCCTGAGGACTTGAACGCCGCAAACGACGACTGAGCGATCTACTCGAACATGATCGCCTGCAGCGCACCGCCATTGCGCTTCAGCCAGTCCTTGCAGCGATCGGTGTCGGGGCAGAGCTTTTCGCACAATTTCCAGAATTTCGGACCATGGTTCATCTCCTTGAGATGCGCCACTTCATGCGCGACGAGATAGTTGATGACCGGCGACGGCGCCATCATGATGCGCCAGGAGAAGGACAGATTGCCTTCGGAGGTGCAGGAGCCCCAGCGGCTCGACGTGTCCTTGAAGCGGACGGCCTTGGCGCGTTTGCCTAACGCCTGGGTGTGCTTGAGCACCAGCTTCTCGATGTCCTTCTTGGCCTCGCGCTTGAGGAAGTCGGCGATGCGGCGCGGTAGGTGTATGCGATCGCCGTGCACGATCAGCAGCGGGCCGCGCTCATCGCTCGACACCGTCACGGTCCCGCGCTTTGATGGCTCATGGACGATGCGGTGCGCCACGCCACGCACCGGGATCCTGATGCCGGGCCGCACCTGCGGCCGCGTCGGCACCTTGGCCAGTCGCTGCTCCAGCCAGTCCTGGTGCCGCTCGAGGAACCTGTCTACCTCGCCGCGGCGCAGGCCTGGCGGCACGGTGATGCGCAGACCCTGGCCGCCTGAATCGATGCGCAGCGTCATTCGGCGCGCCCTGGCGCTCTCGACGATCTTGAGCGGCAGCGTGCGGCCGGCGATGCAATATTCGCGTTCCACGACAGGCGTGGGCTTGGGCTTTGTCAGATTGCGAAAGAAGCCGAGAGTCATGGCGGGACGATACGCGATTCGAGAAAAACGACTAGAACAAAAAAGAAACGGCGCCGCTCGCGCGACGCCGTCGTCATACCTTGGCCTGTCCTACAGCGCCGCGCGTCCTCTGGGACGCGCAAAGGACGCTGTAGCACTTTAAGTTGGCGCATGACCCGAAAACCGGTTCCGGTTTTCGGGGTTATGCGTCGGGCCTCAGTCGTCAAGCAGGTTCGAACCCTTGCCACGCTTGGTGGTCGTCGTTCCGGCGCCCGGATCGGTCTTCGTCGGAGCCGTCGACTTGTTGCGGTTGGCCATGAACCGGTCGAACTCGTCCTGATCCTTGGCGCGGCGCAATTCGCGGGCATACTCGTCGAACTGGGTCAGCATCTCGTCGAGCTTGCGACGCTCTTCGTTCAGGCGCTCCAGTTCCTTTTCGCGCCAGTCGTCGAAAGCGACGTTGCCGGTGCGGGCGGAGCCATTGCCCCAGCGCGCGGCCTTGTCGGAACCGCGGCGGCATCCGGCGAAGATGCCGTCGGTCGCGCGGTTGACGTCACGCTTGAAGCCATCGAGGCGGTCGCCCCAGATGATGTAGGCGAGCATGGCGAAGCCGAGTGGCCAGAACACCATGAAACCCACAACCATCAACGCGATGGTTGCGGGCGTCCAGGCCGGACGGATCAATGCGGATGTGTTCATTTTCTCCCATTCCTTCGGTTGGAGACAGCCAAACCCGGCTGCGTGGAATCGAAATGGGAAGAGAAAAACGGCGATTCAAGACAATGTCCGCCAAATCCGGACAAGCATCTGAAATGATTACCGCTTTTTGATCATATCGAGGGAAAGCACGACCAACCCGGCAATCAGGCCCCAGAATGCGGCGCCAACGCCGAACAGCGTCAGGCCCGACGCGGTGACGACAAAGGTGACGGTGGCGGCCATGCGATCCGCCTCTTCCTTCAGCGCGATAGACAGCGCGTTGGCGAGCGACGCCATCAGCGCCAGGCCTGCCACCAGCACGATCAGGCTCTGCGGCAGCACCGCGAAGATCGCCACCAGCGAAGCGCCGAAAATAGCAAAGATGAGATAGGCGAGCGCATAAAACGGCCCGGTCTTCCAGCGCTCGGCGGGATCGGGGTGGACGTCCGGCCCGGTGCAGATCGCCGCCGAGATCGCCGCCAGATTGGTCGTCGAGCCGCCGAACGGCGCCGACAGCAGCGAAAACAGGCCCGTGACACCGATCAGCGGGCCGGGCTCCGGGTGATAGCCGGCGGCGCGCAGCACGGCGAGGCCGGACAGGTTTTGCGACGCCATGGTGACGAGGTAGAGCGGCAGTGCCAGGCCAATCACCGCCTTGGTGGTGAAGTCAGGCGCAATCAGCGTCAGCGTCGACAGTTCCGGTGTCGGCAGGCCACCGACACGGCCGGTGAGGAAAGCGGCGAGGCCACCGCCGATCAGAACCGCCAGCACCGACAGCGCCGGGTTGAACAGCCTGATAACGAAGAAGACGGCGATCAGCGGCAGGATCAGCCACGGGTCGATCGGAATGGTCTTCACCGCATTGAGCGCGAAGGTGACGACGATGCCGGCCAGCATGCCCGAGGCGACGGAGGGCGGTATCCTCGAGATCAGCTTGGTCAGGGGCCGAAACAGCCCTGTGGCGATCAGAAGGACGCCGGTGACGATGAAGGCGGCGACGGCCTCGCTCATCGAAAAGCCGCTCGATGCCGCGATCAGCGCCAGGCCCGGCGTCGACCAGGCGGTGATGACAGGCATTTTCGTGCGCCATGACAGCCACAGGCTCTCGATCGCCATGGCCAGGCAGATCGTCGTCACCCAACTTGCCGTCTCGATCTGCGTCGCACCGACTGCGGTGGCGGCTGCGATGACGATGGCCAGCGTGCCGCCGAAGCCGACGATCGCCGCGACGAAGGCGGATATCGGGATGGAAAGGCGCATCAGTTTCCCCTCTGCGCCATCGCATCGACGGCCCGCACCAGCATGTCGAGATCTTGGGGTCGCGACAAGCGATGGTCGCCGTCGGGGATCAATGACAGTGTCACGTCGTCGGCGGGCAGCAAGCTGACCAGCTTCAGTGCGTGGCTTGCAGGCACGTCCGCATCGGCCAGGCCCTGCAGGATGTGCACCGGGCAATGGGTGTCGATCGGGCCTGTCATAACCCGGTTGTAGCGCCCGTCCTCGATCAGGGCGCGGGTGTAGATGTAGGGTTCCGTGGAATAGTCCGACGGCTCTTCGAAGAAACCTTTTTTGGCGAGATCGCGCTTCTGCGCCTTGGTCAGCACCGGTTCGACCAGGTCGGCGGTGAAATCCGGGGCTGGCGCCAGCAGCACCATGCCGGCGACGTTGCTATCGCCTGCCTTGCGCAATTCCTGCACCATGCGCAGCGCGATCCAGGCGCCCATCGAGGAGCCGACCAGGATCTGGCTGCCCCGGGTGAAATGCCGGAACACGGCAAGGCTCTGCGCAAGCCATGTCGAAATCGTGCCGTCGGCAAAGGCGCCGCCGGATTCGCCATGGCCAGAATAATCGTGGCGCAGGAAGGCGCGGCCTTCTTTCGCCGCCCAGTCCGTCAGCGTCTGCGCCTTCGTGCCCAGCATGTCCGACTTGTAGCCGCCGAGCCAGACGATGCCTGGCGCAGAGCCAGCAGTATGGCGCACCGCGATGCGCGATCCATCTACATCCAGAAAGATTGGGGGCGTAGCAGTCATGGCTTTTCCTCAACGCGGGTCTTGTGACACAGCCGGTGGCGTGGCGAAAAGTGCTCACGATGTTGTTTGTTTGGTGCAGAGCAGCGATCAGGGTGATTTTCTGTCAATGCTGTGCTATTGACTCCGCCCGCGCGCTCACCACATTGCGCGTCCACGCATCAACACTGACGAACCTGAACGAAACGGCCAAGGAGACCACGACCATTCGCAGACCTTTCAAAGCAGCGGCGCCGACCAAGGATGGCCCGCGCTCCAACCGTGACATCCGGGTTCCCCGGGTCCAGCTTATCGACGCCGATGGCCAGAACCGCGGCGATATTTCCATCAACGATGCGTTGCTGCTCGCCGAAGAGGCTGGGCTCGATCTCGTCGAGATATCGCCCAATGCGGTGCCCCCCGTCGTCAAGATCCTCGATCTCGGCAAGTTGAAATACGCCAACCAGAAGAAGGCGGCCGAGGCGCGCAAGAACCAGAAGGTCATCGAGATCAAGGAGATCAAGATGCGCCCGAACATCGACAGCCATGACTACGAGACCAAGATGAAGGCGGTTCGCCGCTTCTTCGAGGAAGGCGACAAGGTCAAGCTGACGCTGCGCTTCCGTGGCCGCGAGATGGCGCATATGGAACTCGGCATGCAGCTTCTGAACAAGGTCCGCGAGGAAGTGGCGACGATTGCCAAGGTCGAAGCGGAACCGAAGCTCGAAGGCCGCCAGATGATGATGGTGCTGTCGCCGCGCTAGAGCGATCCCCGTCAAAAGCAAAGGCCGCTTCGGCGGCTTTTGTTTTGTTTTGCCTCCGCCATGATTTCTCCGCAAGTTGCTTCGACAAGGATTCTGGTTGCCGGTCCTCGCGGCGAAAGGATTCTCCCATGACCGCTGCGGCACGTTCTACAAGTGAAATGGGTCGCTATCAGCGGCGCCGGCGCGTCCTGCTGGCGCTGCTAATCGGCGCTTTTTGCGCTTTGCTGATCTTCGGCGGCTCCCCGCACGATGAACTGACCCACGAACGCATAGAGGCGCACGGGATCGCCCTGATACTGATCGGAATCGGCGGCCGGCTCTGGTCGATCCTCTATATCGGCGGCCGCAAGTCGGCCGAAGTGGTTGCAACCGGCCCATATTCGGTGATGCGCAACCCGCTGTATTTTTTCTCCACCGTAGCGGCCGTCGGCATCGGCACCCAGACCGGCAGCGCGATCGTCGCGGTAGCGTCGGCGGTTTTGTGCGCGGCCGCGTTCCACATCGTCACGCTGCGCGAGGAACGGCATTTGACGACCGTGCTCGGGGCGCCGTACAAGGACTACGTTGCACGGGTGCCGCGTTTTTTTCCCAATCCCCGGCTTTATCGCGATCAGGCCGAGGTCACCTTCACACCGCGCATCTTCAATCACACGCTGCGCGACGGCTTGATGTTTCTGGTTTCCATACCGTTTTTCGAACTCATCGAGTCCGGACAGGAAAGCGGTGTAATTCCCGTCCTCTTCTGGCTGTATTGAGCTGCGGTAGGCAGTCAAAAGAGGCGACATGCATTAAATCCGCCTGAATTATCCTGCAAGCCGTCCCAACGATCGGCGGGGCCCTGTTTTCTTGGCCAGAAGCTGCGATCGCCGGCAAGTTTTTCGACGATCGGATTCCGCCATGGTCAATGAAATCAAGTCTGCGCCCGTCGAGGCACACGGGCTGGGCAACTACCAGCATATGCGCCGCATGGTGCTTGCGGTGCTGGTGGTGGTGCTGTTTCTGGCACTGCTGTTCGGCCAATCGACGTTTCCGCCTGAAACCTGGGTGCATGAGTCGATCGAAATGTTCGGCGTGCTGCTGATTTTCCTCGGCATCGTCGGGCGCCTTTGGGCGACGCTCTACATAGGCGGGCGCAAATCTTCCGAGGTGGTGACCGGCGGGCCTTACTCGATCACCCGCAACCCACTTTATGTGTTCTCGACCGTGGCCGCGGCGGGCGTCGGCGCCCAGATCGGCTCGTTCTCCGGCATCATCCTCTTTGCGCTGCTGTGCGCGGGTGCCTTCCACATCGTCATCCTGCGCGAAGAGAAGTTCCTCAAGGAAGCGCTCGGCGCGCCGTACCAGGCCTATCTGGAGAAGGTGCCGCGCTTCTTCCCGAAGCTGTCGCTCTACCAGGAGGGCGATACGGGCAGCTTCAAGCCCCGCCTGTTGCTGACCACGCTGCTCGACGGCCTGGTCTTCCTCGTCGCCCTGCCGGCCTTCGAGCTGATAGACGGAGCCCAGCTGTCAGGCATGTTGCCGGTCTGGTTCACGCTGCCCTGACCAAGGACACAGCGCCGCATCTCCACAGGTGTTGCACGCGGGCCGTCTTTGACGTATAGCACCGCCGTTCAAGAAAACCGCCCGGCAGGGCATGCCGTGGCGGTTTCATTTGCTTTTCGGGCTTTGGTCGGCCCGAAGCGAACAAGAAGCGCGATAGTGCGCCAACAATACGGAGTAGCAAAATGCCCAAGATGAAGACCAAATCGGCCGCCAAGAAGCGGTTCAAGATCACAGGTACGGGTAAAGTCCTGTCGGCTGCGGCCGGCAAGCGTCACGGCATGATCAAGCGTTCCAACAAGTTCATTCGAAATGCCCGCGGCACGATGGTTCTGGCTGAACCGGATGGCAAGAAGGTCATCAAGAATTTTCTGCCGAACGGTCTCTAGGGAATGATGCCAAAAAGTTGCAGACTTTTTGGAAAACATCATTCGCCAAAATAAGATCATTCGGTCCGGACACGCATTTGTTTTACGCAATTCCGAACGGAAAACCGCAAGGCACTTTTCCTGGAATTGCTTTTAAGGAGATCATGACATGGCACGCGTAAAAAGAGGCGTCACTTCGCACGCCAAGCACAAGAAGGTCCTGAAAGCCGCCAAAGGCTTCTACGGCCGCCGCAAGAACACCATCCGCATCGCCAAGCAGGCGGTGGAAAAGTCGATGCAGTACGCGTATCGCGACCGCAAGAACCGCAAGCGCTCGTTCCGCGCGCTGTGGATCCAGCGCATCAACGCCGCGACGCACGAGCATGGCCTGACCTATGGCCGCTTCATCGACGGCCTCAACAAGTCGGGCATCGAGATCGACCGCAAGATCCTGTCGGACATGGCCATCCATGAGCCGCAGGCTTTCGCAGCCCTGGTCGCCAAGGCCAAGGTGGCGCTCGAATATCTGAAGAACACCACGCCGAACGCTTTTGAAAGCGCTGTCGCCTAAGACCAGCGCTTCCCAAGCATTCGCAATTCTGATTTGGGGAACCCGCGCTGGCACGGCTGGCGCGGGTTTTTCTTTTGCCTGAACTTTCAACTTAAAAGTGACTTTCACTTTGAGCTGATTTCCAACGTAGCGAGTTTGACCGTGAACGACGCAACCACTGGCCTGGATACGCTTGAAAACTCACTTCTGGCCGAAATCGCCTCGGCCGCCGATGAGCCGGCCATCGAGGCCGTGCGCATCGCTGCTTTCGGCAAGAAGGGCGCCGTGTCCGAGATGCTGAAGACCCTTGGCGCCATGACCGCTGAGGAGCGTCAGGTCAAAGGCCCCGCAATCAACGGACTCAAGAACCGCGTCACAGATGCGCTGACGGTGCGCAAGGCCGAGTTGAAAGATGTGGCGATCACCGCCCGCCTCGCCGCCGAAAGGGTCGATGTGACGCTGCCGGTGCGGCAGTCGCCGGCCGAGCGCGGCCGTATCCACCCGATCAGCCAGGTCATCGATGAGATCGCTGCGATCTTCGGCGACCTCGGGTTTTCCATCGCGGAAGGTCCCGATATCGAGACCGATTACTACAATTTCACTGCGCTGAATTTCCCCGAAGGCCATCCGGCGCGCGAGATGCACGACACCTTCTTCTTCCAGCCGGACGAGAAGGGCGAGCGCAAGCTTTTGCGCACGCACACTTCGCCGGTGCAGATCCGCACCATGGAGACGAAGAAGCCGCCGATCCGCATCGTCATTCCGGGCAAGACTTACCGCCAGGATTCGGACGCCACTCACTCGCCGATGTTCCATCAGGTCGAGGGGCTGGTGATCGACAAGACGGCCAACGTCGCCAACATGAAGTGGGTGCTGGAGGAGTTCTGCAAGGCCTTCTTCGAGGTGCCGCAGGTCAAGATGCGCTTCCGGCCGTCCTTCTTCCCGTTCACCGAGCCGAGCCTCGAGGTCGACATCCAGTGCGACCGCTCGCGGCCGGGCGAAGTGCGCTTCGGCGAAGGCTCCGACTGGATGGAGATCCTCGGCTGCGGCATGGTCCATCCCAACGTGCTGCGCCATGGCAGGCTCGATCCGGACGAATATCAGGGCTTTGCCTGGGGCATGGGCATCGACCGCATCGCCATGCTGAAATACGGCATGCCGGACCTGCGCGCCTTCTTCGATGCCGACGTGCGCTGGCTGTCGCATTACGGGTTCAGGCCGCTCGACATGCCGACGCTGTTTGGGGGCCTGAGCGCATGACAGCGCCCTACGCCGGCGGCTGTCGCTGCGGCGCCGTGCGGTTCGAGGCATCGGCCGAACCGCACCACGTCAGCTATTGCCATTGCGGCGATTGCCGGCGGGCCAGCGGCGCGCCTGTATCGGCCTTTGTCGGCTTCCCGGCCGGTCAGGTCGCGTTCACCGGCAAGGCGCTGAAGATGTTCGAGAACGGCCCGGTGACGCGCTCGTTCTGCGGCACTTGCGGCTCACCCATCGCCTATGTCGACGAGCGGCTGGAAGACGACATCTACTTCATGCTCGGCGCCATGGACATGCCAGCCGATTTTGAACCCACGCTGCATGCCTATGTCGGCGAGCAGCTGCCCTACCTGCATATGTCCGACGACCTGCCGAGACATCTGAAATCAAGCGTCAAAAGACCAGACGGAACAGCCCCATGAAATTCACCCTCTCCTGGCTCAAGGACCACCTAGAGACCGACGCTACGCTCGACGAGATCGTCGAGCGGCTGACCTCGATCGGCCTCGAAGTCGAGCATGTCGACGACAAGTCAAGCCTGAAGCCCTTCGTCATCGCCAGGGTGCTGACGGCGGTCCAGCATCCCGATGCCGACCGGCTGCGCGTGCTGACCGTCGATACGGGCGACGGCAAGCCACCCGTGCAGGTCGTCTGCGGCGCGCCAAACGCCCGCGCTGGCCTGATCGGCGCCTTTGCCGCGCCCGGCACCTATGTGCCCGGCATCGACGTGACGCTGGCGGTCGGCAAGATCAGGGGGGTCGAAAGCCACGGCATGATGTGTTCCGAGCGCGAGCTGGAACTGTCAGACGAACACAACGGCATCATCGACCTGCCCGAGGATGCGCCGGTCGGCACCAGCTTCGCCGCCTATGCGCATATCGACGATCCGGTCATCGAGATCAATTTGACGCCGAACCGGCCGGATGCCACCAGCGTCTATGGCATCGCCAGGGATCTGGCGGCGAGCGGGCTTGGCCGCCTCGTTGGCGGCGCCATCATGCCGCATGTCGGCAATGGCATGTGTCCGGTCAAGGTGACGATCGAAGCGCCGGAGCTTTGCCCCGGCTTCGCGCTCAACCTGGTCAAGGGCGTCAAGAATGGGCCGTCGCCAAAATGGCTGCAGCAGCGGCTGATCGCCATTGGCCTGAGACCCATCAGCGCGCTGGTCGACATCACCAACTACGTCACCTTCGACCGCGGACGCCCGCTGCATGTGTTCGACGCCAGCAAGGTTGCCGGCAATCTCGTCGTGCGCCGCGCGCGCGATGGTGAAAAGGTGCAGGCGCTCGACGGCCGCGAATACACGCTGACGCCGGAAATGTGTGTCATCGCTGATGACAATGGCGTCGAGTCCATCGCCGGCATCATGGGCGGCGAGCATTCGGGCTGCGACGAGAACACGACCGACGTGCTGATCGAATCCGCCCTTTGGGATCCGATCACCACGGCGCGCACCGGCCGTACGCTCGGCATCATCACCGACGCGCGCTACCGCTTCGAGCGCGGCGTGGACCCTGAATTCATGGTGCCTGGCGTCGAGCTGGCAACGAAACTGGTGCTCGATTTCTGCGGCGGCACGCCGACCGAAATGGAAGTCGTCGGTTACGCCGGCCACAAGTCGAAGATCGTTTCCTTCCCGCTTTCGGAAGTGAAGAGGCTGACCGGCATCGAGGTTCCCAGGGCGGAAAGCCTCGACATCCTGTCGCGCCTCGGCTTCAAGCCGGAGGGCTCGGGCGATGTCGTCGATGTCGCCGTGCCGTCCTGGCGCCCCGACGTCGATGGCAAGGCAGACCTGGTCGAGGAAGTCATGCGCATCCACGGCGTCGACAACATCGCGCCGCAGCCGCTCGGTGCGCATGACGCGGTCAACGCAAGGATACTCACCACGCTGCAGGTCCGCACCCGCACCGCCAAGCGCGCGCTTGCCGTGCGCGGCATGATGGAAGCCGTCACCTGGTCGTTCATTCCGGCCAAGCATGCCGAGCTGTTCGGCGGTGGCCAGACCGCGCTGAAGCTCGCCAACCCGATCGCCGCCAACATGTCCGACATGCGGCCGTCGCTGCTGCCGGGCCTGATCGCGGCTGCCCAGCGCAACGCCGACAAGGGTATCGGCGACGTGGCGCTGTTCGAAGTGTCGGGCACCTATGAGGGCGACGGCGCCGACCAGCAGCGGCGCGTCGCCGCCGGCGTGCGCCGCGGCACCGCCAAGCTCGACGGCTCAGGCCGCAACTGGGCCGGCAATTCGGGTGCGGTCGGCGTGTTCGACGCCAAGGCCGACGCGATCGCCGCGCTCGAAGCCTGCGGTGCGCCGGTCGAGCGGCTGCAGATCGAGGCCGGCGGTCCAGCCTGGTACCATCCCGGCCGTTCCGGCACCATCAAGCTCGGCCCGAAAACCGTGCTCGGCACCTTTGGCGAATTCCACCCGAAGACGCTGGAGGGGCTCGATGTTTCCGGGCCGCTGTGCGGCTTCGAGGTGTTCGTCGATGCGGTGCCCGAACCGAAGGCCAAGCCGACGAAAACCAAGCCGAAACTGGAACTGTCCCCCTTCCAGGCGGTCAAGCGCGACTTCGCTTTCGTCGTCGACAAAACGGTCGAGGCCGGCACGCTGGTCCGCGCGGCGCTCGCCGCCGACAAGAAGCTCATCACGGGCGTTTCGGTCTTCGACATCTTCGAAGGCGCTTCGCTCGGCGAGGGCAGGAAGTCTATTGCCATCGAAGTGTCGATCCAGCCGGTCGAAAAGACGCTGACCGACGAGGATTTCGAGGCACTGGCCAAGCGTATCGTCGAGAATGTCGGCAAGCAGACGGGCGGCGTTCTGCGCGGCTAAGACTTGCGAGCAGATGGCGAATCGCCCTCCAAAGGGCGATGGACCATCTGCGGTATTCCGGACTTCCTTTCGAAGAACAGCGCGCGGCGTTTCTCGCCATCGTGCCTGCCGACCCGCTGGTCCGCGACGCGCTGGCGCGGGCTCGCACGCTCGACCTGCCGGGCTGGCTGGTGGTGTCCGGCGCGCTCTACAACAGTGTCTGGAACCACCTGACCGGCAAGCCTTCGGGTTACGGCATCAAGGACGTTGATCTCTTCTACTTCGATGACAGCGACCTGTCCTACGAGGCCGAGGACGCGGTGATCCGCCGGGCGGCGCGGCATTTCGAGGGGCTAGCGTTGCCGGTCGAGGTGCGCAACCAGGCGCGGGTGCATCTATGGTATCCGCAGAAGTTCTGCCAACCCTGCCCGCGCTATTCGAGCGCCAGCGAATCCGTCAGCTATTTTGCGTCGAAGACCCATGCGGTGGGTGTGCGATACGATGCGGATGGGCAGCTCGAGATCGTGGCTCCATTTGGTCTTGACGATATTTTTTCGTTCCGCATCACACCGAACCGGGTGATGGACAATCAGCGCACGCATGAGGTGAAGGGCAGACGCGCCCAGGAGTATTGGCCGGAGACCACTGTCGTGCCTTGGTAGGGAGTTGCCGGAATGTTGGCGCGAGGCACCCCCCTCTGGCCTGCCGGCCATCTCCCCCGCAAGGAGGGAGATTGGCAACTTCATCGGCGGCACCCTTCTTGCAACGTTGGTGATTGGCGAAAGCCGGCGTGACATCCGATCTCCCCCCTTGCGGGGGAGATGTCCGGCAGGACAGAGGGGGGTGCCTCGCGCCAACGTCACGCAACCTTCTGCACCATCGCGCATGAAAAGGGGCGCCGAAGCACCCCTTCCGCTTACTCACCAGCTTTCACCCATTCACCAGCGCCAACTCCTTCTGCGCATAGCGCCTACCGACCACCTTGTCGGGCGACAGCGCATCGCCAATCGCCTGCACCTCGACAGCGCTAAGTGCAATGTCCGCCGCCGCCGTGTTCTGCTCGAGATGGCGGATTTTGCGCGCACCGGGGATCGGTACGATGAAATCGCCCTGGTGCAGCACCCAGGCCAGCGCCAGCTGCGCCGAGGTTGCGCCCTTTTCAGCCGCCAGCTTTTCCAGCGTGGCGATGACGGCGGCATTGGCTTCCATCGCCTCGGCCTGGAAGCGCGGCAAGGTCCGGCGCCAGTCGTCGTCGCTCAAGGCCTCGGGCTTGGCGATCGTGCCGGTCAGCAGCCCACGGCCGAGCGGGCTATAGGGAACGAAGCCGATGCCGAGCTCGCGGCAGACGGCGAACACCTCGTCTTCCGGGTCGCGGCTCCACAGCGAATACTCGCTCTGCACGGCCGATATCGGATGAACGGCATGGGCCCGGCGGATGCTCGCGGCACTCGCCTCGGACAGGCCAAGCGCGCGCACCTTGCCCTCGCGCACCAGTTCGGCCATGGCGCCGACCGTATCCTCGATTGGCACGTTGGGGTCGACGCGGTGCTGGTAGTAGAGGTCGATCACATCCGTGCCCAGCCGTTTCAGCGAGGCCTCGGCGACCGCCTTGACGTGCTCGGGGCGGCTGTCGACGCCCGCCATGCGGTCGAGGCCTGTGCCTTCCTCCAAAATCTTGAAGCCGAATTTTGTCGCGATCGTCACCTTGTCACGCACCGACTTCAGCGCCTTGCCGAGCAGGATCTCGTTCTCGTAAGGGCCATAGACTTCCGCCGTGTCGAAGAAATTGACGCCGATGTCGACGGCGCGGTGGAGCGTGGCGATCGCATCGGCTTCCGCTTGGCCGCCATAGGCGAAGCTCATGCCCATGCAGCCGAGGCCGACGGGGTAGACGTTCAATTCAGTTCCTAGCTTGCGGGTGTGCATAACGCGTCTCCTTGTTGCGATGTGGCAGAAATAGCGCCTTGCCTTGTGTTCGATAATCGGTTTTCATCCGCACGGGCTGTACTAAAAGATAGATCAATGAATCGAGCGCATCTTTCACAACTGGCGGTGCTGGCGACTGTCGCTCAATGCGGCAGCTTTCGCGGCGCTGCCAGGGAATTGGCCATCGCGCCTTCGGCGGTTAGCCACGCGGTATCCAGCCTCGAAGCCCGGCTTGGCGTGCGCCTGTTGGCACGCAGCACGCGCAGCGTTGCCCCGACCGAGGAGGGCGCGCAACTGCTCGAGCGATTGCGGCCGGCGCTTTCCGAGATCGACCTGGCGCTGGAGACGGCAATCGAAGCGCGCGACCGACCGGCCGGCAATCTGCGGCTGACCGTGCCGCGCACGGCGGCCCATTTGGCGCTGACGCCACGGCTGGGCGCCTTTGCGTCGGCCTATCCCGACATCGTGCTGGAGATCGTCATCGAGGACCGCTTCACCGACGTGGTGGAAGGCGGCTTCGATGCTGGAGTCAGGCTAGGCGAGAGCCTGCAGCGCGACATGATCGCGGTGCGCATCGGGCCGGACCTTCGCGGCGCGGTGGTCGGCGCCCCGGTCTATTTCGAGGTGAGCCCCAAGCCGCTCCACCCGCGCGACCTAGCCGGCCACCGCTGCATCCGCTTCCGCTTCTCCAGCGGCATCCTCTACCGCTGGGAATTCGAGAAAGGCCGCGAGACGATCGAGATGGCGGTGGAGGGACCGCTGATCCTCGATGAGGACCATCTGATCGCGCAGGCGGCGGTCGACGGCGCCGGGCTTGCCTTCGTCTTTGAGGATTATGTCCGCGCCCCGCTCGCCGACGGCAGGCTGATCCGCGTGCTGGAGGATTGGTGCCCGCCCTTCGACGGCTTCTTTGTCTATTATCCGAGCCGCCGTCAGATGCGGCCAGCGCTCAGGGCGTTTGTCGATTTCTTCAAGGTGAGTGGATAGAGCGGGCTCGCCCCTCCCCCTGGTGGAAGAAAACCGGCATCGCGGTCGTTCACCAACGATGCAAACATCGATCACCAATAGCACGACCAGCTACGGCTGGGGCGCGATCATTCTCCACTGGCTGATTGCGCTCATCTTCATCGGCCAGTTCGGACTCGGCTTCGTCATGGTGCGGCTGACCAGCCAGCGCACCGCCTTCGAACTGATCCAGCTGCACAAATCCTTCGGTTTTCTGCTGCTCGGCCTGATCGTCCTGCGCATCGCCTGGCGCCTTGGCAATGTATGGCCGCCGCTGCCGCGCTCGGTCGGGACTCTGGAGCGTCGGGCGGCACCGTTGGCCCATTTTGCGCTCTACGCGTTCCAGCTTGCCTTGCCCTTGTCCGGCTGGGCGCTGGTGTCGGTCTCGATGCTGGAGATTCCCAGCCTGCCGTTCAACCTGTTCATCATGCCGAACCTGCCGCTGGCCGAATCGGATGGTGCCGAAAGCTTCTGGGCGGCGGCGCACTGGTATCTCGGCTATGCCGGCATGGCTCTGGTCGCGCTCCACGTCGCGGCGGCACTGCGGCATCATTTCCAGCTCAGGGATGGCGTGCTCACGCGCATGATCACGCCTTCGTCAGATCCGGAATAGAGCGAGCGGTTCATTCGTTCATGGAGTGAGGGCGCAAGAAATGCGCTGCCTCCAACAAGGAACATCCCATGTACACGCGCATCCTCGGATTTGCGGCGGTCGCCGCTTGCCTTGCCATGCCTGTTTCAGCGGCCGTCGCGCTTGGTGACGCCGCCGGCAGCTATTCGATCAGCCCGGCCAGCTCCAGCATCCGCTTCTCCATCGACAAGGTCGGCGGCGGCGGCCTCAATGGCGCCTTTGCCCGCTTCAAGGGGTCGATCCGCATCGACAACAGCGATGTCGGGCGCTCGCAGGTCAATTTCACCATCTTTCCCGAAAGCGTCGGCACCGGCCAGGGCCGTATCGATGCCTTCCTGCGCTCCGACGCGGTGTTCGATGCCGCCAAGAACCCGGAAATCCAGTTCCGCTCGACCAGTGTGACCCGAACCAGCGACACCACGGCCCTGGTCTCCGGTAGGCTGACGGCGCGCGGCAAGACGTTCCCGGAAAAATTCACGGCCGAGCTTGGCGGTCTCAAGGCTGGCACCATAAAATTCCATGTCACCGGCAAGGTGTTGAGGTCACGCTACGGCATGGATGTCGGCACGCCGATCTATTCCAACATCGTCGACTTCGACATGACGCTGACCGGCAAAAGGGGCTGACCCTCGTCATTGGCTTTTCCGGCAATTTCGGGCAAACCTCGTGGCCTGTAATCGTGATGGAGAAGCCTGATGTTCCGATGGGGTGTGTTGTCGACGGCCAAGATCGGCCGCGAGCATTTGTTGCCGGCCATGGTCGAGGCGGAGAACGGCGTGCTGTCGGCGATCGCCAGCCGCGACCTGTCGAAGGCCAAGGCGCTCGCCGACCGCTTCGGCGCGCGCCATGCCTTCGGCTCCTATGAGGAACTGCTTGCCTCCAATGAGGTCGACGGCGTCTACATCCCGCTGCCGACTTCGCAGCATGTCGAATGGACGGCAAAGGCCATCGAAGCCGGCAAGCACGTGCTGGTCGAAAAGCCGCTGGCGCTCGACGCCAACGACATTCTTCCGCTGATCAAGCTGCGCGACCAGAAAAAGGTGCTGGTCTGCGAGGCCTTCATGGTCATCTACCACCCGCAATGGATCAAGGTACGCGACCTGATCGCCAGCGGCGCCATCGGCCGGCTGCGCCATGTGCAGGGTGCCTTCTCCTACTACAATGTCGACCCCAGCAACATGCGCAACCAGCTCGACCTCGGCGGCGGCGCGCTGCCCGACATCGGCGTCTACCCGACCGTGTCGACGCGCTTTTCGACCGGCAAGGAGCCGCTGCGCGTGCAGGCGACGATCGAGCGCGACCAGAAATTCGGCACCGACATCTACTCCTCGATCCGCGCCGATTTCGGTGACTTCGAACTGTCCTTCTACCTGTCGACGCAGATGGCGGCGCGCCAGGTCATGGTGTTCCACGGTGAGAAGGGTTTCATCGAGTTGTTCTCGCCTTTCAATGCCGGGCTCTACGACCACCACCGCGTCGAACTGCACAACCAGAACCACTCCGAGGCGCAGGTGTTCCGCTTTCCCGGCACGCAGCAGTACCGGCTGGAGGTCGAGACCTTCGCGCGTGCGGCACAGGGCGGCAAGGAGCGCGTCTTCACGCTGGAGGAATCTGTGCTCAACCAGAAAGTCATCGATGCGATCTTCCGCGCCGGCGGCACGGACGGCTGGGAGACCGTCTGACCGCTTGCAATAAAGTAACCGGCTAATTCTGGGAGGAAAGATGGCTGACGATGCGGACGTGATCATTGTCGGCGCTGGCCTTGCCGGGCTGGTTGCCGCCGCCGAGCTTGCCGAGGCCGGCAAGAAAACCATCATCGTCGACCAGGAGCCGGAGCAGTCGCTCGGCGGCCAGGCGTTCTGGTCGTTCGGCGGCCTTTTCCTCGTCGATTCGCCCGAGCAGCGGCGCATGCGCATCCGCGATTCGCATGACCTGGCGCTGGAAGACTGGCTGGGCACCGCGGCTTTCGATCGGCCCGAGGATTTCTGGCCGCGCAGATGGGCGGAAGCCTATGTCGGCTTTGCCGCCGGCGAAAAACGATCCTGGCTGCTGCAGCGCGGCCTGAAGTTCTTTCCCGTGGTCGGCTGGGCCGAGCGCGGCGGCGGCAATGCCATCGGCCACGGCAATTCGGTGCCGCGCTTCCACATCACCTGGGGCACGGGACCGGGAGTGCTCGAACCTTTTGTCCTACGCGTGCGCGAGGCGCAAAAGCGTGGATTGATCAGCTTCAAGTTCCGGCACCGAGTCAATGAACTGACACGGACGGGCGCTGTTGTAACCGGCGTGCGTGGCGACATCCTGCAGCCCAGCGCTGTCGAGCGCGGCCACAAGAGTTCGCGCGAAATATCAGGCGATTTCGAGCTTCACGCCCAAGCGGTGATCGTCGCCTCCGGCGGCATCGGCGCCAACCATCAACTGGTGCGGGAGAATTGGCCCAAGCGGCTTGGCACGGCGCCCAAGCGCATGATCACCGGTGTGCCCGACCATGTCGACGGCCGAATGCTGGCGATCACCGAACGGGCCGGCGGCTCGATCGTCAACCGCGACCGCATGTGGCACTATGTCGAGGGCATCAGGAACTGGTCGCCGATCTGGACCGACCATGCGATCCGCATCCTGCCCGGCCCGTCATCGCTGTGGCTCGATGCGCGCGGCAAGCGCTTGCCGGTGCCGCTCTATCCCGGCTTCGACACGCTGGGCACGCTCTCCCACATCATGAGCACCGGCTTCGATTATTCCTGGTTCATCCTGACCAAGAAGATCATCCAGAAGGAGTTCGCGCTGTCGGGCTCAGAACAGAACCCGGACCTGACCGGCAAGAGCTGGCGCCAGGTGCTCGGCCGCGCCACCTCGGGCATTCCGGGTCCGGTCAAGGCGTTCATGGAAAGAGGTGAGGATTTCATCGTCGAGGCCGATTTGCCGGCGCTGGTCGCGCGCATGAACGCGCTTGCCGGCGGTGAGCCGCTTCTTGAGGTGGCCCAGGTCGAGCGCGAAATCCGCGCCCGCGACCGGCAGCTGGACAACCCGTTCTCCAAGGACATGCAAATCAGCGCCCTGCGCGGGGCGCGCGCCTATCTCGGCGACCGCCTGATCCGCACGGCCAAGCCGCACAAGATGCTCGATCCGGCAAACGGCCCGCTGATCGCGGTGCGCCTCAACATCCTGACCCGCAAGACGCTGGGCGGCCTGCAGACCGATCTCGACAGCCGCGTGCTGGGTGCCGATGGCCAGCCGGTTGCGGGGCTCTACGCTGTCGGTGAAGCCGCCGGTTTCGGCGGCGGCGGCGTGCATGGCTACGCGGCGCTTGAGGGTACCTTCCTCGGCGGCTGCATCTTTTCCGGCCGCAGCGCCGGCCGGGCGGCGGCGGCGGCCGTGCGATAAGGTCCAAACCGCGAGACGATAAAACCGCTCACCAGAGCCAGGCGCCCTGTCCAAGGGCGGCCACCGCATCGACGATCCGGGTAAAACTCGCTCGGGCGCGGCCCACCGTGTGCCGGGCTCTGAGATAGCCATGCACCAGCCCTGGTTCCTCGAACCAATATGCCCGTCCGCCGGCCGCGACGATGCGGTCGCGATAGGCTTCGCCGTCGGACGACAGGGGATCGCATTGCGCGGTGATCAGCACTGTCGGCGGCAGGTTGGCAAAATCGGCATCGGCAAGCGGCGACTGCGTGATGTCGCCGGTGCCGTCTTGCCCGCCGGTGCGGATGTTCTTGTAGAATTCGAGATCGCGCGTGGTCAGCATCGGCGCTTCGGCATGCGTTATGTACGATCCTTGCGACCGGTCGCCGCCGAGGCCGGGATAGATCAGAACCTGGCCGATCGGCCTTTTCGAATGGCCGCGCGTTGCATGGCTGACGGCGGCGCAGAGATTGCCGCCGGCGCTGTCGCCGCACAGCAGGATCGGGTGCGAAGGGGTCGCGGCGGCCCATTCGAAAGCGCTCATCAAATCGTCGAAGGCGGCCGGATGCAGATGTTCAGGCGCCAGCCGATAATCGACCGAGACCACCTCATAGCCGGTGCGGGCACAAAGCTCGGCGCAGACATCGTCATGGCTGTCCAGTCCGCCGAGGATGAAGCCGCCGCCATGGACATAGAGCACCGTCACGGCTGCCTGGAGTGGGCTTCGATAGATACGGGTCGGGATATCGTGCGTGGACGTCGCGATGGCTGAGGTTTCGACAGCAACGCCGTCGGGATAGCCGGCAAAGAATTCGCGGCACATGCGGTCGTAGATCTCGCGCTGCTGCGCGATCGTGTAGTCGATTGTATCCGGCGGGTAATAGGAATTGGTGCGCTCGATGAAGGCCCAGGTCTCGGCGTCGATGAGGGTTTTGTAGTCGGTCATGAGTGAGGCTGCCGAAGTCGAACCTGGGCACCCCCCTCTGGCCTGCCGGCCATCTCCCCCGCAAGAGGGGAGATTGGCAGTTTCGATCGCGGTGCTCTTCTTGCAACGTTGACGATTGGCGAAAGCAGAAACGACATCCAATCTCCCCCCTTGCGGGGGAGATGCCCGGCAGGGCAGAGGGGGGTGTGACGGGACGCCATCGTTCCCACTACTTCCCCTTCCACACCGGATCGCGCTTTTCCGCAAACGCACGAAAGCCTTCCATGCCGTCCTCGGAGCCGTAGAGTGCATCGACCGTCGCCAACTGGCGCCGCGTCACCCTGTTCATCGCATCCTGGAAGGTCAGCGCCTCGGCCACGCGCGCCGTCTCCTTGATCGCGGCAAACACCAGCGGCGGGCCGCCGGCCAGCAGCCGGGCGATCTCCCAGACGCGCTCCTCGAGCTTCTCCTTGGGCAGCACTTCGTTGACCAGGCCCCAGCGATGCGCTTCAGCGACATCCATCCAGCGGCCGGTCAGCAGCAGGTCCATGGCGACATGGTAGGGGATGCGCTTCGGCAGCTTGATCGTTGCCGCATCGGCCAGCGTGCCGGCGCGGATTTCGGGCAGCGCGAAGGAGGAATGGCCGGAGGCGTAGATGAGGTCGCAGGAAAGCGCCAGTTCGAAGCCGCCGCCCACCGCCATGCCGTTGACGCAAGCGATCACCGGCTTGTTGAGGTCGCGCAATTCCTGTAGCCCGGCAAAGCCGCCGACGCCATAGTCGCCGTCGACCGCATCGCCGCCTGCAGCGGCCTTCAAATCCCAGCCGGCGCAGAAGAACTTGTCGCCTGCGGTCTTGACGATGGCGACGCGCAATTCCGGATCGTCTCGGAATGCCTTGAAGGTCTCGCCCATCAGCCGCGAGGTCTTCAGGTCGATGGCGTTGGCCTTGGGCCGGTCGAGCGTGACTTCGAGGATGGTGCCCTCGCGGCGGGTCGAAATGACGTCAGACATTCTTGTTCTCTCCCAGCACCAGCAGTGCGTCGGCGATCCAGGCGCCCTTGCCTTCGGCGCAGACGATCAGCGGGTTGATGTCGAGTTCCTCGATCTCGCCGGCATTCTGCTGCACGAAGGCGGCAATGCCCGAGATGGCGTCGATGGCAGCGGCGACATCGGCTTTCGGCCGGCCGCGATAGCCTTCGAGCAGCGGGAACAGTCTCAGGCCGCGAAGCGCCGCCTCAATATCGTCGCGCGTCGCCGGCAGCATCAGCGTGACGCTGTCGCGCAACAATTCGACCAGCACGCCGCCGGTGCCGAGCGTCATCACCGCGCCGAACATCGGATCGCGGGTGAAGCCGACAATGAGTTCGGCGACACCGTCGCGCACCATGCGCTCGACATAGAGCCCGGTGCCGAGCGGCAGCAGGTCATGCGCTGCGGTGCTGACGGATTCGGCATCCCTGAGATTGAGCCTGACAGCGCCAACTTCGGATTTGTGAGTGACGCCGAGCGCCTTCAGCGCCACCGGGAAGCCGAGCGCCATGGACGAGATCACCGCCTCGACCGCATTGGCGGCGCGTTCGCCCTTCGGCACCGGCAGGCTGGCCTTGATCAGCCGTGACTTCGCCTCGGCCTCATCGGGCGTGACGTGGTCACCGCCAGGCGCACCGGATGCGGACGTGTCGATCGGCTGCGCCTGCGGCTCGTGCCACGCCCAGCCGATGAAGGCTGCCGCCTGGGCGGCGTCCATGGCTTCGGAAATGCCGAACAACGGCACCATGCCGCGTGCCATCAACTCGGCGGTGTATTCCTCCGGCAGGTTCTCCGGCAGCGAGGAGACGATCGCGCCGTGCGCTTTATTGGTCTTCAGTGCCGATTCGAAGGCGCGCAGCGTCGCCCACCAATCGGTGACCGAGCAGCGGTCGGGGCGCGGGAAATCGAGCACCAGCATGTTGAGGTCGAAGCCGCCCGACACCATGGCGGTGAAGGTGGCGGTCATCGCCGGCTCGTTGTTCCAGATGAAGGTGTGATAGTCGAGCGGGTTGGCGACCGCGACCAGCGGCCCGAGCGTCGATTTGACATGGGCGCGGTGGCTGTCGATCAGCACAGGGAAATTGACCCAGCGCCCTTCGGCGCTGTCGGCCATGACGGAGGCCTCGCCGCCGGAGCAGCTCATCGACGACAGCCTATAGCCTGGCAGCGGGCCGGTGATGTGCAGCAGCTTCAGCGCCTCGATGAAGGCGGGGATCGAATCGACTCTCGCAATGCCGAGCCGCCGCAGGAACGCACCCGAGGCCGCGTCCGAGCCGGCCAGCGAGGCGGTATGCGAGACAGTCGCCTGCCTGGCCTGTTCGGAACGGCCGACCTTCATGGCGATGATCGGCTTCTTCAGCTCGCGCGCCCGTGCCGCCAGCCGCTCGAAGCCGGCTACCGAATCGAAAGCCTCGATATGCAGGCCGAGCGACGTGACCCGCTCGTCCTCGATCAGGCCGAGCGCCATTTCGGACAGGCCGGTCTGCGCCTGGTTGCCGGCGGTCATCAGGAAGGCGATCGGCAGGCCGCGCCTTTGCATCGTCATGTTGATGGCGATGTTGGAGGACTGGGTGATGATGGCGACGCCCTTGCCGCCCTCGGCCAGTCTTATCCCGCCATGCTGGTCGGGCCACAGAAGCGCGCCGTCGGCATAATTGATCAGGCCGTAGCAATTCGGCCCGATGATCGGCATCGAGCCGGCCGCCCCGACCAGCTCGGCCTGCAGCCGCTCGCCGTCGTCGTCATAGGCCTCGGTTTCGAGGAAGCCGGCGGCAAAGCAGACGGCGCCGCCGGCGCCGCGTTCGGCCAGCGCCTTGACCACCTCTATGGTCAAATGCCGGTTGACGCCGACAAAGGCGGCGTCCGGCGCGGCCGGCAGGTCGGCGACCGAGCGATAGGCCTTGCGGCCGGCGACCTCGTCCTTGGTCGGATGCACCGGCCAGATCTCGCCGGCAAAGCCCATCTTGATCGATTGCGCGACGACGGCTGCAGCCTGCGCACCGCCGAATACGGCAATCGACTTCGGCCGCAGGAGACGCTCAAGTTTATGCATATGTTATGCCCCAAACGGACGCAGCAGCGCCCGTGAAATGATGTGGCGCTGGATTTCCGACGTGCCCTCCCAGATGCGCTCGACGCGGGCGTCGCGCCAGATGCGCTCCAGCGGCAAATCGTCCATCAGCCCCATGCCGCCATGGATCTGGATCGCTTCATCGGCAACGTATGCAAGCATTTCGGTGGCCTTCAGTTTGGCCATGGCCATGTCCTGGTCGGTGACTGTGCCCTGATCGTACTTCCAGCCGGCTTCGAACACCATCAGGTCGGCGGCCTTCAGTTCGGTCGCCATGTCGGCAAGCTTGAATGATACGCCCTGGAACTTGCCGATCTGCTGGCCGAATTGCTGGCGCTGCGCGGCATATTCGACGGCATGGCCAAGCGCCCGCTCGGCGCGGCCGAGGCAGGTGGCGCCGACCTGCAGCCGGGTGGCGCCGAGCCAGGAATTGGCGACGTCGAAACCCTTGTGGACTTCGCCCAACACTTGGGCGGCGGGCAGCCGGCAATCGTCGAATTCGAGGATGGCGTTGGTGTAGCCGCGATGCGAGACGTTGCGGTAGCCATCGCGGACGGTGAAGCCCTTCGTCCCTTTGTCGACGAAGAAGGCGGTGATCTTCTTGCGTTTGCCGCGCGGCGAATCCTCTTCGCCTGAGGCCATGAAAACGATGGCAAAGTCGGCGAGGTCGGCGTGGGAGATAAAATGCTTGGTGCCGTTCAGCACCCAGTCGTCGCCGTCCTGCACCGCCGTCGCCTTCATGCCGCGCAAATCGGAGCCTGCGCCCGGCTCGGTCATCGCCAGACAGTCCCATTTCTCGCCGCGGATGCAGGGGAACAGATACTTCTCGCGCTGCTCGGGCGTGCCGGCCAAGAGGATGTTGGAGGGCCGCGCCACGCAGGTCCAGTGCAGCGCATAGTTGGCGCGGCCGAGTTCCTTTTCGTAGAGCAGCCAGGTCACCGTATCCAGGCCAGCGCCGCCGACATCGGCCGGCATGTTGGCGGCATAGAGCCCGGCTTCGATCGCCTTGACCTTGATCTCCTCGATCAGGTCGCGGCGCAGCACGCCGGTGCGCTCGACCTCGCGCTCATGCGGGTAAAGCTCGTTCTCGACGAACGCACGCGTCGTCTCGACGATGAGCCTCTGTTCCTCCGACAGCCCGAAATCCATGCTCTCAGCCTTTCTTCTTGCCGGTCTTTTTCTTCGGCTTTTCGGCTCTCTTGACCGGTTTCAAGGCTTTGGCCTTCTCGGCCGCCTTGGAGGCCGTGGGCTTCTTCGCCGCCAGCTTGGCCAACTGCCTGGTATAGTCCTTGTGCAGGGCGCCGGCGCCCCAGCCCTTGCCTTTGTTCTGCTTCGACAGCGCATCCATGATGGCGACCAGATTGTCGTCGCGGATCTTTTCCAGTTCGCGGATCGACAGGCCATGCGCCTGGTCGTCCGACTGCGTGGCGATCAGGTCGACCAACTCGTCGTTGAACTCCGGCACATCCATCAGCTTGGTCCATGGCCATTTCAGGCAGGGCCCGAACTGCGCCATGAAGTGGCGCATGCCGGCCTCGCCGCCGGCGACGCGATAGACCTGGAACATGCCCATCTGCGCCCAACGCAGGCCGAAGCCGTAGCGCATGATGTCGTCGAGTTCCTCGACCGTGCAGATGCCGTCCTTGATCAGCCACAGCGCCTCGCGCCATGCCGCTTCGAGCAGGCGGTCGCCGACGAAGGCCTCGATCTCCTTGCGGATGACGACCGGCTTCATGCCGATCGAGGCATACATCTCCTTGGCGACCTCGATCGCCTCGGGAAAGGTCTGCTCGCCGCCCACGATCTCGACCAGCGGCAGGAGATAGACCGGGTTGAACGGATGGCCGACGACCAGCCGCTCCGGATGCTTCTTCATCGCCACCTGCATGTCGGTCGGCTTGATGCCGGAGGTCGATGAGCCGACAATCGCATTGGCCGGCGCGTGGGTATCGATCTCGGCGAGCACCCGGTGCTTGAGGTCGAGCCGTTCCGGCACGCTTTCCTGAATGAAATCGGCATCGGCCACTGCCTCGGCGATGGTCTTGGCGAAGGTCAGCTTGCCCTCCTTGGGCAGGCCGCCGGGCACCATCTGCTTGTAGGCGCGGCGCGCGCCCTTCATCACTTCGCCGACCTTGCGCGACGCCTCGGGATCGGGATCGAAGATCGACACGTCGATGCCGTTGAGCAGCAGCCGCGCCACCCAGCCGGCGCCGATGACGCCGCCACCGATGGCGGCTGCCTTGTTGATGATGCTCATGCGGAAGCTCCGGTTCTGGTCATGGCGGTTGTGGGATCTATGAGCGGCACGCGTTCGCCGGCGCGGATCACGGACGGGTCGTAGGCCTTGCGGGCAAAGGCTTCGAGCACGAAGGGCCGGAAGAATTCGATCGGCAGGGTGTCATAGTCGGGGTCGAAGCTCGACTGGTCCCAGCGTTCGCAAAACTGGTCGCAATCGTCGAAATAGGCGTGGCCGGCAAAGCGGTCGCGCGCATGGCGGTTACCGCCCAGATGATGGGCATAGTAGAGCCGCTGGAAGTCGCCATGCTTTTCCACCACCCAGGTGCATTGTTCGCGCACGAAGGGTTTCAGGATCGAAGCGGCATATTCGTCGTGATTGTATGGCGCGTAAATGTCGCCGATGTCGTGCAGCAGCGCGCAGGCGATCCAGTCGGTGTCGGCGCCGTCGCGCCAGGCACGCGTCGCCGCCTGCAGCGAATGGCCGAGCCGGGTGATCTTGTAGCCCGACAGGCCCGCGTCGAGCTGCACCAGCGCATCGAGCAGCCGCTCGCCTGTCCTTGCCGCATAGTCGATCTCATGCGCGGTCAGGAACTCGTAGTCGTCCCGGTCGCCATCCTTCATCGCGGTGAATTTTACGGTAGTCATGCCGACCCTCCCGATGAATAATTTATGCCGCGATCGGCGCCCGCTTGGTGAGGTTGAGCTTTTGCCGCACCTCTTCCGGCCCAAGAATCCTGGCGCCGAGATTGGTGACGATGCTGGCGGCACGCTCGACCAGCTGCGCATTGGTCGCCAGCACGCCCTTGTCGAGCCACAGATTGTCTTCGAGACCTACCCTGACATTGCCGCCAGCCAGCACCGCCGCCGCGGCATAGGCCATCTGGTTGCGGCCGATGGCGAAGGCCGACCAGTTCCAGGTGGACGGGACATTGTTGACCATGGCCATGAAGGTGTTGAGGTCGTCAGGCGCACCCCACGGCACGCCCATGCAGAGCTGCACCAGCGCATCAGGGTTGAGTACTTTTTCCTCGACCAGCTGCTTGGCGAACCACAGATGACCGGTGTCGAAAGCCTCGATCTCCGGCTTGACGCCGAGCGCCGTCATCATGCCGCCCATGGCGCGCAGCATGCCGGGCGTGTTGGTCATGACATAGTCGGCTTCGGCGAAATTCATGGTGCCGCAGTCGAGCGTGCAGATTTCCGGCAGGCACTGGCGCACATGTTCCATGCGGTTGGTGGCGCCGCCCATGTCGGTGCCTTTTTCGTTGAGCGGCAGCGGCGCTTCCGGCGATCCGAACACCATGTCGCCGCCCATGCCGGCGGTCAGGTTCAGGATGACGTCGACTTCCGCCGCGCGGATGCGCTCGGTCACTTCGCGGTAGAGATGCACATCGCGCCTCGGCTTGCCGGTTTCGGGATCGCGCACATGGCAGTGCACGATCGCCGCACCCGCCTTGGCTGCGTCGATGGCGGAATCGGCGATCTGCTTGGGCGAGCGTGGCACATGCGGGCTGCGGTCCTGCGACCCGCCGGACCCGGTCACGGCACAGGTAATGAAGACCTCACGGTTCATCGCAAGCGGCATGGAACTCTCCTCCGATAGAAACAGACCACAACAATGCCCGACTTGCCGGAAACTGTTTTGCGCTTTACGAAGCTTCCATGACAAAAAGCGAAAAACCGACGATCTTTCGCGCCGAGCGTCTGCCGCTCAAGGTGACGCTGCTGGTGTTTTCCGGCTCGTCGATCATGTGCGTGGCCTCGGCCGTCGATCCGCTGCGCGCCGCCAACCGTATCTCCGGCGAGACCCTGTTCGATTTTCGGCTGGTCTCGGTGACCGGCGAGGCTCCGGTCACCACATGCGGCCTGCCGGTGGCGGTCAGTGGCCGTTTCGACGCGGGCGAGCCAACCGACGTCCTTGTCGTCGTCGCCGGCTTCGGCACCCAGAACTATGCAACTTCGGCTTTGTTGTCCGGACTGCGCCGGGCCGCACGCACGGCGCGTGCTTGCGGCGGTGTCGAGGCGGGCACTTGGCTGGTGGCACGCGCCGGCCTGCTGGAAGGGCGCAGCGCCACCACCCACTGGGAGGACATGGAGGATTTTTCCTCGGCCTTCCCTGGCGTCGATGTCCGCCCGGATCGCTACGTCATCGACGGGCCGGTGTTCACCTCGGGCGGCGCTTCGCCGACCTTCGACCTGATGCTGCATCTCATCCGCACGCGGCTCGGCATGGCGGTGGCGCTCGATGTCGCCAGCGTCTTCATCTATGACCAGGCGCGCGCCGCCACCGACGCACAGCCGCTGGTCTCGCTCGGCCGGCTCGACGGCTACGATCCGCGGCTGGCGCATGCGATCCGGCTGATGGAAGCGCATGTCGACCAGCCTCTGACCATAGAGGCGGTGGCAAAGCGTGCCGGGGTGACGGCACGGACGCTGGAAAGCATCTTTCGCAAATCTATCGGCGAGACACCGGGCGCCTATTACCTCAGGCTGCGCCTCGGCGCCGCGCGCCGGCTGGTGGTCGATACGAGGGTTGCCATGGCCGATATTGCCGGGCGGACCGGGTTCTCGTCCGCCGCCGCATTTTCGAGAGCGTTTTCAAGGACTTTCGGCGAAGCGCCGGTCAGATTGCGGAGGGGGTAGGTTTCAACGGGCGATCACGCCGCGTTCTGACGGTCGCCGTCGATCTGCGAGCGCATCTGCCTGGCCAGACGGGTCTCGAAGCGGCTGGCGACAGCGCGATCCCATTCGTTCGCAATCTTGGCGTCGTCGGATTTCCTCGGCATCGCCATCAGCCGGTCGATGATCGATCCGGCCTCGCCAGGTGAGAGCAGGGCGTCGATTTCACGTTCGTTCTGCATATCGGTTCGCCTCCTTCTTCCTCTCCCGCCACGAGCCAGTCTTATACGAGATTCGTGACGGCAGTTTGAAGGCAAGAGCGAGGTCATTGAAGGGCGTCGAAGGGCAAAACCATGTCGCGGGACCGGGCAATGCGCAAAGCTGTTCCTGCGCCTTGGCAGGTCAGGTCAAGGAGAGATCTACAGCCGCTTTTCGAACAGCACCGTGGTGAAGCCACTGTCCCATTCGTCGTCTGGATAGCGGTTTTTCTCGATATAGCCGACCGCCTTGTAGAGTGCTTGTGCGGGCAGATTGAACGTGTCGGTTTCCAGCCGCGCCTGCGCCAATCCGGCGGCGCCGATCGCCTGTTCGGCGTGGGAAAGCAGCTTGCGGCCGACACCTTGCCCTTGACGGGATGCCGTCACGTGCAGGGCCTCGATGAAATCCGCGCGCCAATGGATCAGGCCGGCGACCTCGCCATCGATCTCGGCAACGGCGAATTCAGGCCAGCTCTGGTCGACATAGCGCCCGCCAATATCCGTCTCGACATAGCGCCGCGCCGCTGCTTCGGTGATGTTCGGCAGCCATGTGCCTTCGAAGGTTTCATGCAGCACCTGCTTCAACGCCGGAATATCGCTCGCCTGCGCCGGGCGCACGATGGTTCGATCCTCTGCCATTTTCCGTCTCCCGCCAATGCATGTCGCCCAAAAGCGCACAGCGATTTTGGGATGGCGACATGCATAAAATAAAGGCTGCCGCACGGGCCCTCTTTCGGCGGCACGCGTGGCATCTTGATCACACGCTGGCTGCCGAAGATCTGTGCGATCCTCGGCAGCCTCGTGCGAAGTGGGCTGACTAGCAGATGGCGATGGCGGCGGCTTTCAGCCAGTGGTGTCGGATGTCGGTCCAGAGATGGAGCGGCGCGCGCCTTACACGTAGCGGTTGACGATATTTTCCAGCAGTTCCTGGCGACCGGACCTCGGCTGCGGCTCGATCTTCTTCTTGACGACGCGCTCGGCGATATCCTCCAGCGTGCGCTTGCCGGCGAGCATCGCCTTGCCCTCGGCCGTGTTCCAGCCGGCATAACGTTCGGCCAGCGGCGCCGATAGCGCCTTGTCCTCGACCATGCCGGCCGCGGCTTTCAGGCCGCGTGCGCAAGAATCCATGCCGCCGATATGGCCGATCAGCAGGTCCTGCGGATCGAGCGACTGGCGGCGCAGCTTGGCGTCGAAATTGGTGCCGCCGGTCTTGAAGCCGCCGGCCTGCAGGACCTGATAGTAGGCCAGCGCCATTTCCGGCACGTTGTTGGGGAACTGGTCGGTGTCCCAGCCCGACTGGTAGTCGTTGCGGTTCATATCGATCGAACCGAAAATGCCGAGCGCATTGGCCAGAGCCAGTTCGTGCTCAAAGGAATGGCCGGCCAGGATGGCGTGGCCCTGCTCGATATTGACCTTGACCTCCTTCTCCAGCCCGAAGCGCTTGAGGAAGCCGTAGACGGTGGCGACATCGTAATCGTACTGATGCTTGGTCGGCTCCTGCGGCTTCGGCTCGATCAGGATCGTGCCCTTGAAACCGATCTTGTGCTTGTAGTCGACGACCATGCTGAGGAACCGGCCGGCCTGTTCCTGCTCGCGCGCGAGGTCGGTGTTGAGCAGCGTCTCATAGCCTTCGCGCCCGCCCCACAGCACGTAGTTTTCGCCCTTCAGCCGCTTGGTGACGTCGATGCAGCTTTTTACCGTCGCCGCCGCGTAGGCAAAGACGTCCGGATCGGGATTGGTGGCCGCACCCGACATGAAGCGGCGATTGGAGAACAGATTGGCGGTGCCCCAAAGCAGCTTGACGCCGGTCTGCTTCATCTTGCCCGCGAAGTAATCGGCGATCTCGTCGAGGCGCGCGGCACTTTCGGAAAAGTCCTTGCCCTCCGGCCGCACATCGGCGTCATGGAAGCAGAAATAGGGCGCGCCGAGCAGCGAGAACATCTCGAAGGCGACGTCCGCTTTCAGTTTTGCCAGCTCCATCGTGTCGGTGCCGCCTGCCTTGGGAAACCACGGCCGGTCGAAGGTCTGGCCGCCGAACGGATCGCCGCCCGGCCAGGCAAAGGAGTGCCAGTAGGCCACGGCGAAGCGCAGATGATCTTCCAACCGCTTGCCGGCGACGACCTCGTCGGGATTGTAGAACCTATAGGCCAGCGGATTGGTCGAATCCGGCCCTTCATATTTGATTTTCTTGATGTCGCCGAAGAATCCGCTGCTCATGATTTCTGTCCTCTCACAAAGTTCTGCCGCCATTACCTCAGGCGTAATTGGTTTCAGGCCAGCGCTGGTCGAAAAAGGTCATGTCAAAGCCACCAAACGAAGGAGACAGACCATGACCGACCTCACCAAGATCGCTGAAAACTACATCACCGCCTGGAACGAAAGCGATGCCGGCCGCCGGGCCGAATTGCTCAAGGCGACCTTCACGGAAGACGTCAGCTATCGTGATCCGCTCATGCAGGGCGACGGCCATGAAGGCGTCACGGCTCTGATCGACGGCGTGCAGCAGCGCTTTGCCGGCTTCCGGTTCTCGCTGAAGGGCACGCCGGATGGTTTTGCCGACAAGATCCGCTTCTCGTGGAACCTCGGACCTGAGGGGACGCCTTCGGTGATCGAAGGTACCGACATCGGAATCATCGAGAACGGCCGCCTGAGGAGCGTCACCGGCTTTCTCGACAAGGTGCCTGCGCAGTAAGGACTTCTGGGGGAGGCGGGCGTGAAGCGCCCCCCTCTGGCCTACCGGCCATCTCCCCCGCAAGGGGGGAGATTGGTTGGCATCCGCGCCTTCGCCAATCACCCACCTTGCAGGACTGGCATACCCGCCAACGCTGCTAATCTCCCCCCCCGCGGGGGAGATGCCCGGCAGGGCAGAGGGGGGTGCCTCGCGCTCACTCACGCGGTCACGCTCTTAATTGCCGGGTACAGCGACCGGTAGCGCTGATATGCATCCGCATACGCCCCAGCGAGCGCAGCGTCCGGTTCAACGGTAGCATCCGTCCTGGGCGCCGTGCACACAGCCAGCGGATCGGCATCCGTTGCCGCAATCAGACCGAGCCGTGCGGCACCAAAGGCGGCGCCGAAATCGCCGTCGGCGGGAATGTCGACAGGCAGTTGAAGCGCGGTGGCAATCGCCTTCAACCAGTAGTGCGAGCGCGAGCCGCCGCCGATCGCCGTCACCCGCGTCAAGGTCGTGCCGGCCGTGGCCAGGGCTTCGAGGCTGTCGCGGAAGGCAAAGGCCACACCCTCCAGCACGGCCTGGGTCAGCACGGCACGGCTCGATTCATGCGCCAGCCCGGTGAACGCGCCGCGAATGGCGGCATCATTGTAGGGTGTGCGCTCACCCGAAAGATAAGGCAGGAAGGACACGCCGCTGGGCGCCTTCAATGTGTCGCCGAGCTGAGCGGTCAATTCGCCGGCGCTCTTCCCGGTGATTTCGGACAGCCAGTTGAGCGAATCCGTCGCCGACAGGATGACCCCCATCTGATGCCAGGTGTTCGGCAGGGCGTGGCAGAAGGTGTGAACCGCGCTAGCCGGGTTGGGCAGGTAGGAAGCGTTGGCGGCAAACAGCACGCCCGATGTGCCGAGCGAGACGAAAGCGTGGCCGGCGCCGACCGTGCCCATGCCGCAGGCCGAGGCCGCATTGTCGCCGGCGCCGCCGGCGATCGGAATGCCGGCCTGGACGCCCCATTTCGATGCCAATTCGCTGCGCAGTGCGCCTGCCTTGTGCGTACCCTCAACCAGCGACGGCATCTGCCTCTCGTCGAGCGACGTCGCTGCGAGCAGGTCCGTACTCCAGCGCCGCTTGCCGACATCGAGCCAGGAGGTACCGGCAGAATCCGACATTTCCGAAATGTGTTCGCCCGAAAGCCAGAGCCGCAGGAAGTCCTTGGGCAGCAGCACTTTTGCGACCTTGGCGAAGAGAGCGGGTTCGTTGTTTTTCACCCAGGCAAGTTTCGGCGCGGTGAAACCGGGAAAGACGATGTTGCCGGTCAGGGCGCGGAAGCGCGGATCGGCGTCGAGCACGGCCGCCTCGGCATGGCTGCGCGTGTCGTTCCACAGGATGCAGGGACGCAGCACCTTGTCGGCGGCGTCGAGCAGCGTGGCGCCATGCATCTGCCCGGACAGGCCAATGCCCTTGACTGCCGCGAGTTCATCCGGATGGGAGGATCTGAGTTCGGCGATTGCGTCTTCGCAGGCCCGGATCCAGTGCTCGGGATTCTGTTCCGACCAGCCGGGATGCGGCCGTGAAACATCAAGCGAACCGTGGCCGGAACCGATGACGGTTTGCCCGGCATCGATCAGCAGCGCCTTGACGCCCGACGTCCCGAGATCGAGGCCCAGATACATGTCTTCCTCCCACGCCAGTTAATTTTTTCGGGTCTCGAAAAAATCTGACTTGGCCAGTTTTTAAAACAAGATCCGCTTCGGGTCAATTCTCCGACAAATCGGCGGCGCGTCGCACAAACAGCGCTGACAGCGGACTGTCGGGCCGCGCCATCGAACGCTCCGCCGTGAGCGCCCTGGCCAGCGCACCGTCACCGGCGCGCAACGCTGCCTCGATCAGCGTCAGGTCGATAACATCGCGCTGAGCGTGGCTGCCGCCGAAGCGATGGGAGATCGAGCGGATCGGCCGGATCAGGCGCACGGCCTCGGTGTAGCTGCCCTCACCGAATGCCTTGATGGCGAGCGTCAGCGGATGGCCGACATCCCGCGTGAAAGCCGCATTGTCATCGCTGCCACGCATGGCCTCGCGCTGCGCCTCGAGCAAAGCGAGGGCCGGCGCATCGAACCCTGCACCGACAAAGGCCATCATCGCGTGGGCATCGTTGAAGGCATAAAGGCCCGCTCCGGCCTTGCGCCAATTGGCGGCAAGCGCTGCCCAGCGGTCGCCGACATCGACGCTGCCCAGGGCGAGCCGCCACAGGACTGCCGAGGCATCGACCATGTTGAGCGCCATCGTCGATTGCACGCTGTAGATAGGGCCGTCATAGAGGGCCAGCACCGCGTCGGTTTCGCCGAGATCGTAATGGAACAGCGCCAGGTGCCACCAATTGTGCACCTGCAGGAAGCTCTCCCTTGTCCACGCTTCCGGGTTGGCCTGCATCCAGGCGATGCCATCCCTTTGCCGGCTCTGCATTTCCATGACATGGGCGACGGCGTGCTGGGCCCAGCCATCGCGCGGCTCCATGTCGACCGCCGCGCGGCCAAGCTGCTCGGCCCTGACATAGTCACCCATTTCCTCCAGCCCGAAGGCCTGCATGCCGAGCATGGCGTGGTAGCCGGGCATGCCGCTTTGCCATGACGGCAGGGCCCGCGCGATGCGGTCGCGCAGCATGCGTGCATTGCCGGTGAAGAAATCGATCTGGTGGCCGACCTGCAGCGCCAGCCCGTCGCGGGGGGTCTCGATGGTGATGTCCTCGAGAATGCGGCTGGCTTGATGCCATCGTCCGCCGGCGAGATGCCCGAGGGCCGAGACATGCGCCCGCTCGCGCGTGGTCGCGGCAAGCGGCAGTGCGGTCTCATGGCAGGCCTTGGCCACGGCCGTCGCCTCCCGCTCGGTGGCGAGGCCGAACAGATAACCCTTGAAGACATGCGCCATGACGAAGCCGGGATTTTCCGCGATGGCGCGGTCGACGGAGGCTACGGGATCGCCGACGAAGCACTGCAGTTCACGCACTGCCTGGCTGTAGGGGGTGAATCCCGCCTCCGTGGCGCCCGAAAGTGCCAGGCCGAATGCGTCCCTGGTTGCCATGCGATGTCCTTCTGTCGACCCGTGACAGGCCCTCGATCCTTCGGCCCAAACCGATCCTAAAGCATGGGCCACGGCAACGCCAACCGCGCGCTACGCCAGGTCATTTGAGTAGTCTTTGCAGTTTAGCAACCATGCGAGGCAGATTAGGCTTTGTAAAATCGAATGAATTGTGTCTTCATTACGGCGACTGGCGGGGGCTGGAAATCGCGAATCGAGAGGGGACGCGATGCGGCATATGAAGAACTCACTTCCGAACAGTCGTTCGGAGGATGTGCAGGTGGCAGTTGCTTCGCTACGGCGAAAGCCGCAGCCGCTACACCCGTGGCTTATTAGCATCCTCTCAACTACGGCTTTTGCGTTGCTGCCCAACTCCGCCGCGTTTGCCGCATGCGTGCTGGGTCCATCCGCCGGAAACACCGTCTACACCTGTGATAGCGGCGACTCAGGCGGCAGCCTCGCCGATCCCGATGGCGACAACACGCTGAATTTTCCCGCCGGCGGCACCGGGCAGATATCAGGCAACGTGACCTTTGGTGTAGGCACGGACCGCATCGATATGCAGTCAGGCACCATCACCGGCGCCGTCGATCAGGGTGGCGGCACGGATTTCTTCACTATCGGCGCGGGTACCGTCGCCGGCAATGTCCAGCAGGGCGCCGGCATCGACGACTTCAACATGAGCGGCGGCCAGATCGGCTCGCTCAACCAGGGCGACGGCCTCGACACCTTCACCATGACCGGCGGACGCATCGTCGATTTCTTTGACGATGGCGACCGCGCCGTGATGACCGGTGGCCGCATCGGCCGCGTCAACATGAAGCTCGACCAGAATTATTTCAACATGTCGGGCGGCACCATCGACCGCAACCTCGTCACCGGCTTCGACAAGGACACGATCATCCTCTCGGGCGGCACCATCGGCGGCAACATCAGCGTCAGCGGCGGCAATGACAGCGTCACGGTCACCGGCGGTACGGTCGGTGGCGATATACTGATGAGCTTTGGCGCCGACAGTTTCGTCTGGAATGGCGGCGGCATCATCTATGGCGCCGTCGACCTCGGCGGCGACAACGACACCGCCGAACTCAGCAACCTCACCAACGCCAATATCGGTGCCACGGATGCCATATCAGGTGGTGCCGGCACCGATGCGCTGACCCTGGACAACGTCAAACTGGATGGGGTCAGCCGCCTTCAGAACTGGGAAAGCATCGACGCCACCAACGACACCGAGCTGACGATGGACAGCAATCTGGTGCTCGGCGATAGCGGCACCGGCACAGGTTCGCTCAGTGTCGATGCCGCAAGCACGCTCTATGGCGGCGGCTTCAATTCGGCGATCCAGGCGTTTACGGCGGGTCAGTTGGCGCAGGTCACCAATGCCGGCCGCATCGACCTGACCAATGGCAGTACCGGTGCCACCGACAGCCTGACGATTTCGGGCAATTATGTCGGGCTGGGTGGCCTGCTGCTTATCCAGACCGAGCTCGGTGACGATTCCTCCGCATCCGACAAGTTGGTCCTGTCGAGCGGAACGGCTTCCGGTTCGACCGGCATCTCCGTGGTCAATCTCGGCGGCGCGGGGGCTGCGACCACGCAGGACGGCATCATGGTCGTCCAGGCAATCAACGGCGCCACCTCGGGCGCCACGACATTTGCGCTCGACGCCCCGGTCGCCGCCGGTGCCTTCGAATATTACCTGTTCAAGGGCGGCGTCAGCGCCGGCAGCGAGGAGAACTGGTACCTGCGCTCCACGCTGAACACGCCGGCCCCGCCGGCCGCAGCCCCGCCGGTGCTGGAACCTGCTGCGCCGCCGGAACCTGAGCCGCCGGCGGCCGAACCGCCACCGCCGCCGCCCATCGACCCTGCGCCGCCGCCGCCGCCGGAATCCACCCCCGGCGACCCCGATCCGGTTGATCCGGCGCCGCCGGTCGTGCCGACCGATCCGCCGCCCGCGACACCACCGGCACCACCGCCGGCACCAGTGGCAGATCCCCCCCCGCCGCCGCCGGTGGTGCCAACGGAGGTGCCCGACCTACCGACACCAGCGGCGGGCGAGGAGATCCTGCTCTATCGCATCGAGGTTCCGGTCTATTCGGCCTTGCCGCCGGTCGCCGAACATCTGGCGATGACGACGCTCGGCACCTTCCACGAACGGCGCGGCGAGCAGAGCCTGTTGTCGAACACCGAGCTGTCGCCGGTCTGGGGCCGCATCTTCGGTCAGGACAGCAAGATGGCGTATTCAGGAACGGTATCGCCGTCCTTCGACGGCACCCTGTTCGGCCTTCAGGCGGGCTTCGATCTGTTCGGCCGCGAAACCGCGTCGGGCCAGACCGATCGCGCCGGCCTGTTCGTCGCCTATGCCAGCATGAATGGCGACGTGCGCGGCCAGGCGCTGGGCTGGGACAATCTGTCCGTCGGCAGCATGGATATCAACGGCACCAGCGTCGGCGGCTACTGGACCCGGATCGGTCAGGGTGGCTGGTACCTGGACGGCGTCCTCATGGCCACCTTCTTCGGCGGAAACGCAACATCGTCGCGCGACATCGGCATCGATGTCGGCGGGACCGGCATCACCGCTTCGCTGGAAGGCGGCTATCCCATCGCGCTGGGGCAAGGCTGGACGCTTGAACCGCAGGCGCAACTGGTCTGGCAGCAACTGTCGCTCGACGATGCGTCGGACCGCTTTGCTTCGGTTTCCTTTGATACGGACGGCAGCGTGACCGGCCGGCTCGGCGCACGGCTGCAAGGCGAAACAACGATCAATGGCATGGCGCTGCAGCCGTACCTCAAGGCCAACATCTGGCACGATTTCGGCGGCACGAGCCATGTCAATTTCGACACCACCGATATCTCCACCGAGGGCAGATCGACCTCGTTCGAATTCGGTGGCGGTGTGATCGCCAAGGTGACGGACAAGGTCAGCATCTTCGCCACCGGCGACTACACCACCAATCTCGGCGGCGACGAGCGTCGGATCCTCGAAGGCAATCTGGGGTTCAGCGTCAAATGGTAAGGCCGGTCATGACCCCGAAAAACAGTTTCGGGGTCACGGCCAGACAGAGAGCCTAATTGCTGGAACGCATCGCCACCGTGGCGATGCCGGCGCCAACCAGCAGCGTGCCGCCGGTGCGGTTGAAGATGCGGATCGCCTTGGGATTGCGCACCACGTTGCGTGCGCGTGAGGCGATCAGCGCATAGCCGAAAGCATTGGCGAAGGCGAGCGCCAGGAAGGTCGTCTCGAAGATCAGCATCTGCGTCCAGAAATCGGCGTGCCGGTCGAGGAACTGCGGCAGGAAGGCGACGAAGAAGGTGATGCTTTTCGGATTGAGCGCGGTAACCAGCCAGGCGTGTGCCATCATCTTGGCCGAGGAGACCGCGTCGGTGCGCGGTTCGGCTTTCAACGCGCCGCCTGCGCGAAACAGTTTCACGCCGAGATAGATCAGATAGCCGGCGCCGATCAGCTTCAGGATGGTGAAGACGGTCGCCGAAGCCGCCAGCAGCGCGCCGATGCCCAGCATCGACAAGGTCATCGCGGTGAAGTCGCCCAGCGCCACGCCGACGGCCATCGGCAAGGCGGTACGCCAGCCCTGGCCCAGCGCGTAGGACACGACGAGAAGGATGGTCGGACCCGGAATGATGAGGAGGATCGTCGACGCGGCGGCGAAGGCGGCCCAGTTTTCGAAGGACATGCTCGTCTCCTTTGAGCTTAAAGAAGAGGATAAATCCTTAGACCCGGGAGAATGTAAAGAGGCGATTTCCCTGACTGCGCCAGCGGCAGATCGGTGTCAGTTCGCGCCGTTCAGCGTGCTCACAATATCGGCCAGGCTGACATTGGCACCGAGAGCGGTTGCCGCCGCGACAATGGCAGCGGCAAAAAGCTTGATGTCGGTTTTTAAGGTCTTGCACATGGGGGCCCCTCGCTGATGGTTCGAGGAGTAAAAAACGCCGGCGCCGGGAATATGACCCGACCGAGGTCTTTTTGTGCAGCAGCCTTCGTTCAAGCCCAGGCAAGAAGGTCGGACATCGTCAAGGCCATGCGCAAATGCAGGCTGTGCAAGGTCTTCACGCTTTATCAACCATGAATGATGAAAATGCCCGCTATCCGGCCGGACCGTGCTTCCCGCCGACAGCGTAGGGTCTGGGTATATGCGTGAGTTGCCGCAAGGTCTGACGCCGCCGCGAAATGGCGACGCAATCGAAACCGATCATCATCTTTCCCGCCGTGCCATCCTGTCCGGGGCAGGGGCGCTCGCGCTGCTGAGCGCCGCCGGTTGTTCGACCTCGGGCGGGGTGTTGCCGGCGCTCGAGCTCGACGACGTCACCACGGGTTCCGTGCGGCCGTTCCGGCCAAGCATCAGCGTCGACAAGAACATCACCAGCCCCGGCGTCATGTATGCCGGGCTGACCGACGGCGGCTTCAACGTGCCGGAAGTGCCATATCTGAAGGTCAAGCCGGAATTCCGCCGCCAGATCGTCGTCGACACGACAGGCGAGGCACCCGGCACCATCGTCGTCCATCTCAAGGAGCGCATGCTCTATCTCGTCCAGCCGGGTGGCGACGCCATTCGCTACGGCGTCGGCATCGGCAAGGATGGTTTCCGCTGGTCGGGTCGCGCCAACATCCAGTACGGCAGGGAATGGCCGACCTGGACGCCGCCGCCGGAGATGATTGCCCGCAAGCCTGAACTGGTGAAATGGCAAGCCGGACAGCCCGGCGGCCTCACCAATCCGCTCGGCGCGCGTGCCCTCTACATCTACCAGGACGGCAAGGACACCGGCTACCGCATCCACGGCTCGCCCGAATGGTGGAGCATCGGCCAAGCGATGTCGTCGGGCTGCGTGCGCTTGATCAACCAGGACATCATCGACCTCTACAGCCGCGTCTCCAAGAAAAATCCGGTCGTCGTCGTCTGACGCTATGCGGCGTGTTGGCGCCGCTCGAAACTCCCGTTGCGCGATGCGGCAAGACAGGCCAAGGTGCTTTGAAAACCATCGCGCCGGGAGAAATCAAGCATGGCTGGAACGTTTGTCATCGCGCAGGGCGGCGGCCCAACCGCCGTCATCAACCAGACGGTTGTCGGAGCGACGCTGGAGATCCGCAAGCGGCATCCCGGTGCCAAGGTGCTGGGCTCCATCCATGGCGTGCGCGGCATCCGTGACGGCAATTATGTCGACCTTTCCGCCATCCCCGAGGACCGGCTGCGGCTGATTGCCGGCACGCCGAGCGCCGCCCTCGGCTCGACCCGCGACAAGCCCGACGCCGCCTATTGCGATGTCATCCTCAACGGCCTGAAGAAGGCCGGCGCCGACGCCTTCATCTATATCGGCGGCAACGACACGTCGGGTACGCAGCAGATCCTGACCGATGCCGCCGGCGGCTCAATTGCCTTCGTCCATGCGCCAAAAACCATCGACAACGATCTCGAGGAAAACGACCACACGCCGGGCTTCATTTCGGCGGCCGAGTTCGTCGCCGGCGCCTTCCTGTCCGTCGATCTCGATTTTCGTGCGCTGCCCGGCATCTATGTCGGCATCGTCATGGGCCGGCATGCGGGCTTCCTGACCGCGGCCGCGGCCGCCTGGCAGCTCGACGCCGACAGCGGCCCGCACCTCGTCTACGTGCCCGAGCGCCCATTCTCAGCCGCCGGCTTCATCGACGACGTCCGTGCCACGCTCGATCGCCACAAGCGCTGCATCGTCGCCGTTTCGGAAGGCGTCAGCACCGCCGACGGCAAGGCCCTGGTCGAAAGCCTGGTGCCGCCGGACAAGCTCGAGCGCGACGCGCACGGCAACGTCAAATTGTCGGGCAGCGACCTGCCGGCCGCACTCGAGCGCGCGTTGGCGGAAGGCCTGCCGGGCAAGCGGGCCCGCGTCGATGCGCTCGGCTACATGCCGCGCGGCTATATCGGCGCCATCAGCGCGGTCGATGCGCAGGAGGCTTTCGATGCCGGCGCTTTCGCCGTCACCGTCGCCGAACAGGGCGGCGGCTCGGTGGCGCTTCAATATGACGGCACCAGAACGGTGCTGAAAAAGGTGCCGCTCAAGAACGTCGCCGGCAAGACCCGCCACATGCCGGATGACTTCATGAAGCCCGACGTCAATCAGCTGTCGGATGCCGGCATGGCCTATCTCAAGCGGCTGGTGCCGGAAAAGTACAAGGTCGGGAAGCCCTTCGTCTGATGCCCGGCTCAAATTTGATGTCAGGCTCACGCTTGATGCCAGTGATGCCGGGCTGGTTCAGCAGGAGCGTCGTCGACGACAAGACGACGATGCTGACCGAGCCCTTCGTGCATGCCTATGTTCGGGCCAATATCTGGCATCTGCGCGGTCGCGATGCCGACCTGCTCGTCGACACCGGCATGGGCATCTGTCCGCTGGCGCCGCAGATCGAGCCGGCGGACGGCAAGCCGCTGCTGGTCGTCGCCACCCACATCCATCTCGACCATGTCGGCTCGCTGCATGAATTCCCGTTGCGGGCCGGGCCAAGGATGAGCGCGGAACAATTCGAGAGCATGGATGAGGCGGCGACCTACGCCTACATGTTTCATGACCTCGAGGGTGCCGTCTCGAAACTGCCGGCGCCCGGATGGAAGTCGGCCGACTACAGGATCCCGCCCGCGCCCTTGACGCGAACCCTGGACGAGGGCGATGTCGTCGATCTTGGCGACTGGCAATTTCGCGTGCTGCATTTGCCGGGCCATTCACCGGATTCGATCGCGCTGTTCGACGAGGTCGACGGCCTGTTCTTCAGCGGCGATGCCATCTACGACGCCATGCTGATCGACGACCTGCCGGATTCCGACCGAGCCGCCTATGTCAGCACGATGCAGCGCCTGCTCGACTTGCCGATCCGCATCGGTCACGGAGGACACGGACCGAGCTTCGACGGCAAGCGCATGCGCGAGATTGCCACGGCCTATCTCGAGCGAACCGCCGGTGGCTGAGGCTCCAGCGAGGCAGCAAGGCGGGGCCCGACGACTTTGCGACGCTGCCGCCGTGCGGATATTAAATCTTCGTAAGGTCGCCCTAAAACCCTAAATCGGGCGAATCCGCGCCCTAGATGCAAGGCCGTCGATCCGGTTGGCTGCCATGTAGGCGAGACGGGCAATTGCGACCTCGACACGCCGATGACCGATTTTCCCCGCACGGGAGAGGCCACGGCGCTGGATCAACTCTCGCCCGGACAAACGACCATGTCAGATATCCTTCGTAGGCATCGCGTCGCGGCCTTGCTGGGCGCTGCGCTGATCATATCCCCCTTCGTCATGTCTTTCGCCCAAGGCGAGGGCAACACTATTCCGACGACCCAGACGCCTGTCGCCGGCATCACCGCGCCCAATGGCTCGTTCGCACCCATCGTTGCCGCCGACAAGCCGGCGGTGGTGACGGTCACCACCGTCATGAAGGCACAGCCTGAAACGATGAGCGATGCCTCTCCTTTCGACGGCGGCTCGCCTTTCGATGACTATTTCCGCCAGTTCTTCGGTGACCAGGGCATGCCGACGCCCAAGACGCCGCCACAACAGCAACCGCAGCGCGCCGAGGCGCTGGGTTCCGGCTTCATCGTCGGCGCGGATGGTACCATCGTCACCAACAATCACGTCATCGATGGCGCCTCTTCGATCAAGGTTACGCTCGACGACGGCACCGAACTTCCGGCCAAGCTTGTCGGCCGCGATGCCAAGAACGATCTCGCCGTACTCAAGATCAAGTCGGACAAACCCCTGCCGACAGTCAAATGGGGCGATTCCGACAAGCTCATGCCAGGCGACCAGGTGCTGGCCTTCGGCAACCCGTTCGGCATCGGCACCACCGTCACGGCAGGCATCGTCTCGGCGCGCGGCCGTGACCTGCATAGTGGGCCTTTCGACAATTTCATCCAGATCGACGCGCCGATCAACCACGGCAATTCCGGCGGCCCGCTGGTGGATGTCGCCGGCAATGTCGTCGGCATCAACACGGCGATCTATTCACCCAATGGCGGCAGCGTCGGCGTCGGTTTTGCCATTCCGTCGGGCCAGGCCCAGAAGGTGGTCGCCAAGCTGATGAAGGGCGGCTCCATCCAGTACGGCTATATCGGCGTTCAGATCCAGGAGGTGACGCCGGATGTCGCGAGCGCCATCGGGCTCGACCATTCCGGCGGTGCGCTGGTTTCAGAGGTCAACGACGGTTCGCCGGCGGCCAAGGCCGGCATCGAGACGGGTGACGTCATCACCAGCTTTGCCGGGCAGGACGTGAAGGATCCCAAGGACCTGTCGCGGGCGGTCGCAGATGTCGCGCCGGGCGCCCGGGAAACGGTCGATGTCTGGCGCAAAGGCAAGCCGATTCGGATTTCCGTCGATGTCGGCCAAAACAGCGCCGATGCGAGGACCGCGTCGCTGGACGACGGGTCCGACGCGCCGAGCGCCGGGCGCGCTCCGGCGATAGGGCTCGGCTTGATGGATATAACACCCGACATTCGCCAGCAGATGAACCTTGCCGGCAAGCAGCACGGCGCGGTGGTTGCCAGCGTCAACCCCGACAAAGCGGCCGCCGCTTCCGGAATACAGGCCGGCGACATCATCGTTGCCGTCAATCAGGTGCCGGTCAAGAATGCCAGGCAGGTAACCCAGGCGATCGCCTTGGCCGGCAAGTCCGGCAGGAAATCGGTGCTGTTGCTGGTCGAGCGTGGCGACGCTCAAATGTACATCGCGGTGCCTTTCGCCAATGGCTGAGAAATGGCGTTGACGTGCACGCGGAGCGGCAGGTCCATCGGTGACGGTCCCGCCGGTCTCCGCCCGTCAAGATTTAGGTTGCCCGTCACGACATCTTCGAGAACATTGCGTCAGGCCGATAGTGGCCTGATCGCATGGGGATTGCCGCTATGGTCACCCGAGGTTTCTCTTCAGGACGGCGCCCGCCAACCGATGGCGATGCCCGCATCCCGCCAGGCCAGTATCTAGAACAGGGTTTCCCGGTGCTGTCGGCCGGTCCGACGCCGCGCGTGCGTACCGAGGATTGGTCTTTCACGCTGAAACACGGGCCACGCCCGATCAAGAAATGGAACTGGACCGAGTTCAACGCGCTGCCGATGACCAAAATGACACGCGATATCCATTGCGTGACAGCATGGACCAAATTCGACACGCCGTGGCAGGGTGTGCTGGTCGACGATATCCTTGCCGATGCGGGGGTCGAGCCGCCGACCGGCTTCACGTTGGCGCACGCGTTCGACGGCTACACCACCAACGTGCCGGTCACGGATCTCACCGCCGGCAAGGCCATGGTGGCGCTGCTCTACGAAGGCAAGCCGATCACACCGGACCATGGCGGCCCGGCAAGGCTGCTGGTGCCGCATCTTTATTTCTGGAAATCGGCCAAATGGTTGAACGGCCTGCAATTCACCACGCGCGACGAGCCCGGTTTCTGGGAATTGCGCGGCTACCACATCTATGGCGACCCATGGCGCGAGCAGCGCTACACGGATGATCCATGAGCGATGCGGCAGCAGTGCAGTCGCCCTGGCAAACAGCCAGCATCGTCCGCATCGAAAAGCGCACGCCGCGTGTCACCAGCTTCTTTTTCCAGCCGTCTCGGCCCTTCGCCTATCGCGCAGGGCAGCATGTCGACGTCAGGCTAACGGCGCCGGACGGCTATCAGGCGCGCCGCTCCTATTCCATCGCCTCCGCGCCCGAAACGCATGGCGTAATTGAACTGGCGATCGAAAAACTCGACGATGGCGAGGTCTCGCCCTTCTTCCACGAGGTCGCGGCAGTGGGCGATGAAATAGAACTGCGCGGGCCGCTTGGCGGGCATTTCGTCTGGCCCGAGGATGAGAGTGGGCCGCTTGTTCTGGTCGGCGGCGGTTCGGGCGTCGTGCCCTTGATGTCGATGCTCCGCCACCGCGCCGCACGTAATTCAGCGGTGCCCGTCGTCCTGGTCTTTTCGGTCCGGGTCTGGGACGAAGTGATCTTTCATGACGAGCTGATCGTTCTCGATGAGCGCCAGGACGGCTTCGACCTGGTGCTGACACTGACCCGCGAAGCTGCACGCCGTCCAGCCGACTATGCGCGGCGGGTGGACGTCGCGATGATGGTGCAAGCCATGACGCGGCTGCCGGAGCCGCCTGGCATCGCCTTCGTCTGCGGCTCCAACGCCTTCGTTTCCGCGGCCGCCCAGGCACTGATCGATGCCGGCGTTGCAGCCGAAATCATTCGCACCGAACGCTACGGAGTGTGAACCGACGCCGCCTTTCGAGAAAGGTTCGTCGGATTCGCCGTTAGCCAACCGGCGAGAAATCCGCCGACAGCAGCTCGAAGGGTAAGGCGCCATAAGCAGCCACCGTGGCCGCGTCGTTCCATTCACGAAACTGCCGCGACGGTCGCGCCTCTAGCGTCCAGGCAGCTCGCGCGCCGTCGAGCATCACCTTGCCGCGAAAATGCAGCACGCGTTCCCTGCCGGATCGGCTGATGGCCATGGCGCGCAGGCGAGCGATATGCTCGCCACCGTCATTGATCTCCATTTCGATGCGGCGCCGGACCGGCGGAACGCCGATCCTGACGGTGATATCGAGCATCATGTCGCCGGTGGTTTGCGGACAGGCGATGGCCTGCGAAAACATCAGAGGCGCCGATGCTGCTTGCGGCTTGCGCGCGGCCGGTCTGCCGCGCCAAGGTTTGGCGGGTGGCTCCTGTTGCAACCGGCCCTTCTTCCGCTTCAGGCGCAACTGCTTGGCAAGCCCGCGCGACAGCCAGACCAGGCCGCCGAAATCCGTGCGCGGCTTGGCTTGCAGAACCGACGACCAACGCGACAAGCCAGCTCCGTCGGCCATCTCCAAGATTCTGACCATTGTCGATTCCGGCACCGGAATGCCGATCTCGAACGCCAGATAGGATAGCGCCACCGCCGCTGGAACCGCCAAGCCGCGTCTGCCGACGATGTCGAGGAACATGTCCCAATCGACCTCTTCGCCATGGATGGCGACCGCGCAGTCGACAAGCCAGTCGCTGTGGGTGTGGGCGTCGAGGCCGCCATGGGCGATGGCCAGGGCCATGCGATCGGCCGGCGACGGCACGAAGACCGCGACGCCGCTGAATTCGGCTGGGACCGCCCGTTGCCAGATCGCCAGGTCGTCTTCCGCGCTCGTCTGCGACCCGTCATAGCCGAGCTGGTGCAGGTCGATGTCACCGAAACGGCCCTTGAAGAAGTTCATCGACCGCAGCGACGCCAACCGGGTTCGCAGATATTGCGCGCTGACGCCCGAGGCGATCTGCCAGTCGCGGTCGCGCAAGATGTCGAAGACGGCAGCCATGTCGCGCGGGCGCACCAGTATATCGATGTCGTGCGCCACCCGGCCACGCTGCGCCGACGCGTTCAAGGCAATGCGGCTGGCGCCCTTGATCAGCATGATGTCGGCGCCGCCGTCTGCCATCGCCTTCAGCGCCGGTTCGGCCTCGCGCATCGCCATGCGCGACTTCGTCCACAGCATCTTCTGCAGGCCGACGAGGCGCGGATGCGCGGTATGCCCGGCCAGCTTCCTGCCGAACCTGTCGGAGATGGCGGCGAGCAGGCGATGTTCTCGAAACGAGACGAGATCGATGTCGTTCTCGTCCAGCCAGCGCGCGGCGCAGGCAGCGGCTGCGTCCTCGTCGGAGAGCAGCGCCGCCTTTAGCAACAGGTCCAGCTGGCCGGTGGGCCACGACCAGCCATAGTCCGGGAAGCGGCGGCCGATGCGGCGAACGGGCCTGGCGTTCAATTGGAGCCTGCCTTGTTCCGGGCGCGCCGCTGCATGGCGAGCCTTGCGACCTGGAGATAGCCCCGGTCGCGTGCCGGATCGCGGCCGTAGGAAAGGCTGCCCGGACGGATGCGGCGCAATGCAAGCACGTCGTCGAGCATGGCAAGGGCAAGGCCTGCCTCACGAACCCGGGCGATCCAGTCGATCATCTCGCCGCGACCGCCTGGTGGGTCGATGATGGGACCGATGCGTGGCACCACCTCCTGGCGGATCATCATCGTCGTGCGCGACCAGCCAGCTTCACTGGTCGCATCGGGCAAATCGGGGCTGTCGCCGCGAAACGTCCGCCAATGCGTAAAGACGCCCGCTGTCCCGGGATGACGGCCGAGATAGGCCAGCTGCTTTTCGACCTTGTCCGGCAGCCACAAATCGTCGGCATCGAGCGTCGCGATGAGCGGCGTCGAGAGTGCCGCAATGCCACGGGTCGTTGCGCTGCCAGGTCCGGCATTGTCCTGTCGCAGCACCGTCACCGGCAGGTTCATCGCATCGATCACCGCAGCCGTATCGTCGGTTGAACCGTCATCGACCACGACGATGGCCTCCGCCTTTGCCGTCTGGGCCAGAACGGAGTTCAGGGCCGCGCCTATGGTGGCGGCCGCGTTGAAAGCCGGAATGACGACGCCGTAGCCTGCCATCAAAGGAACCGCCACTGCGCGAGATCCTTGAAGTCGAAGATCCCCTCCACCCGGCGCAAGCTGGGATCGGCCTTGCGACGCTTCATCGACTTGTGAATGGCGCGCATGAACTCGCGAAAGGGCACATCGGCTTCCTTGGTCATGTTGCCGGGATGACGCCTGTAATAGAGAGCCACCGTATCGGGCATAACGTATTTTGCCTGGCTCTCAAAGATACGCAACAGATAGTCGGTGTCCTCGGCCTGTTTGAAATCCTCGTCGAAACCACCGGTGCGCTCGATGAGGTCTCGCGCAAAGATCCCGGCGGACAGGTGGATCCCTCGCACGGTTATGGAGTGGCTGTCGGCGGCCGGTTCCAGCGTCTCTCCATCTATCTTGTCTATCAGCGTCATGCGCGAATAGGTCAGGTCGAGGCCCGGATCCTCTTCGAAGCAGGCGAGATCCGCCTTGAAGCGCCCTGTCGGGGAGATGTCGTCCGAATCGAGAAACGACACCAGGCCGGTCTGCGGCAGCAACTGCTTCAGCCCGGCATTGCGCGCCTTGGTGACCCCGCCATTGACCTGCTGGAAAAGACGAATGCACGGGGCGTCGTCGATCAACGACCGCACGACGGCCGCAGAGCCATCGGTCGACCCATCGTCGATGACGATGATGTCGAGATCGATGTCTTCGCGCTGCCTGAGCAGCGAGCGCAGCGCCAGGCCAACGAACTGTTCGCGATTGTAGACCGGCATGATGACGCTCAGCCTCATTGGCGTCTCCAGCAGCGTTCCGGGCTTGGCTGATCCGACCCGATTGTGTCGAGCATCATAGCATTCGCCAATCGGCGGGACTCTTCAATTCGAAGATGCCCTGGACCTCACGCCGTGACGGATCGGCCTTGCGCCGCCGCATCGACTTGTGGATTGCACGCAAATGGTTGCGGACCCTGCCGCTATGCTCCTTGGTGACATTTCCGGCGTGGCGTCGGTAGTAGATCGCGACCGCGTCCAACAATTCGTAGTTCGGTCCCGCCTCGAAAACGCGCAGCAGATAGTCGGTATCCTCAGCCTGCTCGAAATCCTCATCGAACTCGCCCGTCCGGCGGACAAGCCCTCTGCTGAACACGGCGGCGCTCAGCGAAATTCCCCGAAGCGTCATCGTGCGGCTGTCGACTGCCGGTTTCAGCTGCTCATCGTCGATCCGGTCGACCAGCGTCATCAGCGAATAGGTCAGCTCAAGCCCGGGAGTAGCCTCGAAGCGGGCGAGATCGGCCTTGAACCGTCCGGCCAGCGAGATGTCGTCCGAATCCAGGAATGACACGAACTCCGCATCCGGCGGCAGTTGCCGCAGCCCGGCGTTGCGCGCCCTGGCTACGCCCATGTTGGATTGCTGGAACAGTCGGATGCAGGGGTTTTCGCGCATCATCGAGCGCACGGCCTCAGTAGAGCCGTCGGTCGAGCCGTCGTCGATGACGATGATATCGAGATCGGCGGCGTCCCGCTGCCGCACCAGCGAGCGCAATGCCGAAACGACATAGCGCTCACGGTTGTAGACGGGCATTATCACGCTCAGTTTCACGAATCGCCCCGCGCGAGAAAGTCCGCAATCGTGCCGGCTATCTCCTGAGGCTGCGTCCCCAGCGACAGACGATAGCACGGCAGCAGGCGGGTCAGGTCGCTGAAGAAGCGAAAGCCGCTCTCCCGCTCGCCCGGCATCTGCGCTATGCCGGACGGCGCCAAGGCAATCATGGCATCCCTGCGCGACACCGGCACGATTGAACTTGCCTCGCCTCCGCCGATATGTGGCACCACCAGCGCAACGATGTCCAGAGTTTCGGGCACCGGCCGAGGCGCGATGTCATCAATGTGAAAAGTATGCTTGCCTTGCCAGTTGAGCGGACCATGGGCCTTCAGCCGGTGCTTCAGCCCAAGCCGCGCGAACCCCTGGGGATCCTGCTTGAGCGTTGAAAACAACGGGCGGGCAGTCACGCCGTTGGAGAGGTCGACCAGCACATAGTCGTCGCCGACGCTGTCCAACCCGTGGAGAAGGCCGGCGGCGACGGTCCCGGATTTCCCGGCGCCGCCCGCGCCGGCCAACAGCACGCCCTTGCCATTGGTGCCGAGCGTCCCCGCATGGGCCAGCCGCATGCCACGTGCCGCATATTCCCAATGGAGGAAGGGGCGCAGCGGCGCTCCCGGCTCCCACGGTGGAAAGACATCGGCCGAGGCCATCAATTGCACGCCAACGCGACGTTGCGGATCATAGAACTGCCAGAAATCGAGATCGTGGAAATGGTTGCCGCGCAATCCTGCTTCCGCCAGTTGGGTGGCGAAGCCATGCTGCGTGAAGGGTCCCTGGCCCCAACTGGCCGGTACCGCGATGCCGTCAATGCCGGGATGCGCGACGAAGATGCGGCAGATGTCGGCAGGCGTTCGGCTGCCCGGAGCCGTGACAAAGCCATGAGCGAAGGCATCCGCCAACGCGCCGGCACTCACATGCGCGGTCAGATCCAGATGCGGCAAGCCCACCTTGCAAGTCAGTGGATAATGCGCGGCGCTGCTCTCCGCTTGTGCCAGGACATGACGTGCGTAGTCAGCCAGGTTTTCGAGAGTGACTTTCGGCATGATTTGCCTGTTCCGGAGCTGTCCGGCAGCGAGAACCTAGTGGGCGGCTCAGTTGGCCTGCTTTACCGCCGGCCAGCCGAGGGGCTCCTCGACCTCGTGGATGGGATCGACGACGATGAGATCGGCGAGATCATCATGGATATCGACCTTGAGGGGCTCTCTGGCAGCGGCGAGCTGAGCCAGAAATTCGCTGGAAACCGGTCTTGCCACGCCATCGGTTACGGCCGCCAGCAAGCCGAATTCGAGCAATTGTGAAACAAAGCCGTCAATCGCGGCGGCATCGAGGGCGCCAATTCCGGTCGCGGCGCCGACCAGTTCGGAGGCAGGCACGCCGGACGACAGTGCATCCCAAAGCCTGCTGCCTGAATCAGAAAAGCCGAAATATTTGCCCGTGGTCAGGTCAAGAACGACGGCTTCGCCGTCGAAGGATTCAAAGACGATATCCTTGCTGGCAATGGCATAGATGCCGGATTGTCGCATATTTGCTCCCCCGCCGAGCAGGCCGCGGAGATGATCTTCGGGCCTTACGGTCAACCCCACCGTTGCAGGCGTCTAACCATTTGCAGGGTTTTTGGCAAGATGGCGCAGGCTCCGGGCGAGCGCAGCCGGTCACGCTTCGATTTCAAGCGCCGAAAGCGGCTTCGAGCAACAGGCGAGGATAAAGCCGTCCTCGATTTCGTGATCGAGGATGCCGCCATTGTGACTCATCTCGACGTCGCCCGCGACCTTCCTCACCTTGCAGGTGCCGCACAGGCCGAACTCGCAGGCGGCGGGAATCCGCACCCCAGAGGCGCGTGCCGTCTGCAGCACGGTCTGGCCGGCGACGCATTCGGCATCGACATCGGAAAGCGAGAACCGGATTGGTGTCACGGCCTCGACTGCAGCAGCGGCGCCGTCTTCCGCCGGCGGCGAGAACGGCGCCGGGATCTCCTCCACGGCAGGCGCCGCGAAGCTTTCCTGATGGTATTTCGCCATGTCGAAGCCGGCGGCTTCCAGCATGCCGCGCACGGCGCGCATGAAGGGATCGGGGCCGCAGCAGAAGATCTCGCGCTCGCGGAAATCGGGCGCCAGCAATGGCAGCCGGATCGCGTCGATGCGGCCCATATGGCCGAACCAGCCCTCGCGGCTCGACCGCTCCTCGATCATGAAGCCGAGCGACAGGCCGGGCATGCGGCTGCCGAGCAGCTCGAGTTCCTTGCGGAAAATGATCTCTTCCGGGCGGCGCGCGCAGTTGACGAAGCCGACATCGGTCCATGGCGCGCAGTCGTTCAGCCAGCGCAGCATCGACATCATCGGCGTCACGCCGGAGCCGGCCGAAATGAACAGATATTTGGCCGCCGGGTGGCTGTGCAGCGAGAAGTCGCCGGTCGGCCCATAGGCCTTGACGTGCGAACCGGGCGTCAGATGGTCGAACATCCAGCGCGTACCGGTGCTGCCCGCCTGCGCCTTGACCGTCACCGCGATCGAGAACGGCCGCGACGGCGAGGACGACAGCGTGTAGGTGCGCATCAGCGGCCCGTCCGATGTCGGCAATTCCAGCGTCACGAACTGGCCCGGTTTGTAGCGGAACCAGGTCTGGTTGTCGGAGCGGAAGGTGAAGGTCTTCACGTCAGGCGCTTCGTCACTGACGCCGATCACTTCCAGCACCTGCAGCCTGTCGTTCCAGGGCGTCATCTGGTCGAGATGGCGATAGAGGCCAAGGTCCGTCATCGCATTCATCCTCTTGTCCCCTGGGCTAGGCGACGCTGCGCAGGGCCGGCCGGTCGCCTTCTGCAAGGCGCGGTCCGATGAACGACGCGTACCACTCGACGAACTGGATCACGCCGCCCTCATGCAGCTCCGAATAGGGGCCTGGTTCGTAGGCCGGCGACAAGATGCCGAAGGCGTTTTCCTCGACGATGCGACGGTCCTGGTCGTTGGTCTCGGTCCAGACATGGGTGAGCTCAGCGAGATCGTAGTCGACGCCTTCGACCGCATCCTTGTGGACGAGCCATTTTGTCGTCACCGCGGTTTCCGTGGCACTGATCGGCAGCACGCGGAAGGTGACGGCATGGTCGCCGAGGATATGGTTCCAGGTTGTCGGATAATGATAAAGCAGCAAGGAGCCGATGCGGTCGGTTGAAACGCTGTCGGACAGGTTCTTCTGGACCGCCCGTTTTCCCGTCATGGTGTAGCTGACGGCATCGCGCAGCAGCGGCGCGCGGGTGGCGCGGTACTGCCCTGCCGGATCGATGCGGAATTTGCTCGGCAGGCCTGATGCCTCGCATTTGGCCCAGTGCGCGACCATTTCAGGGTCGCTGTCGGCGCCGTTGACGCCGGTCACGGTCGGAGCCTCGGGGAAGGTCTTGCACAGCTCAGGATGATTGGCGGCGCAGTGATAGCACTCGCGGTTGTTTTCCCAGACCAGCTTCCAGTTGCCCTTCTCGACGATCGTGCTCTCGAAGGCGATCTTTGCTTCACGCAACCGGTGCGGCAAAAGATAGGGTTCGATCATCGCCCGCATCGGCGCGAAATCCGCCGGCTCCTTGGCCAGACAGATGAAGATGTAGCCGCCGACGCTCTCGCAGGCGACCGGCTTCAGGCTTAAATCACTCTTGTCGAAACCGTCGGCCATCTGGCGGGCAAACAGCAGGCGGCCGTCCAGCTCATAGGTCCACTGGTGATAGGGGCAGACGAGCTTTGCCGCCGTGCCCTTCTCCGTGTTGCATACACGGCTGCCGCGATGGCGGCAGGAATTGTGGAAGGCGTTGATCTTGCCGTGCTGGTCGCGGACAAGGACCACCGGATAGTCGCCGATCTGCACGGTGATGTAGCTGCCCGGCTTCGGCAGTTCGCAATCATGGCCGATGAACAGCCAGTCGCGATACCAGATCAGCTCCATGTCGAGCTTGAAGTAGTCCGGATCGGTGTAGAAGGGCTGCTCCAGCGAAAAGCCTTGCCGGCGCCCCTTCAGGAGCCTCAGCATGTCGTTGCGGGTATCCATGTCCTGTCCTCGTTTCTAAGGACTGAACTGGTGGTGATGGAGGAAGGATTGAAACGCAGGCCGGCTAGGTGCCAGACATGCGCTATCCACCTCTTGACCGCCCACCGCGATCAGTCGAGTCTAACAATCTCGGGCTGGTTTCCGGGCTCTGGAGTTGTCCTTGCGGACCATCGCGACACCTTCCCAGGCAGTTGCCCAGTGGTCTCCCGTTGCGACTTGAACTCCACCACCGTTGCGGGGGCAGCGCCGGATTCTGACCGGCTTCCCAATTCTCCGCCTCGTCGTCACGAAGCGGCACCTGAGATGGTATGATCTAACCACGATCGGGGGCGCGCCGTCGGCATGAAAACGACATCGTATCCATGCGGCGCGACACGGCCTGCGAACGTTCCCGCAGACCGTCGCGGGCTGAAATCCACCTCCCGGATGACCATTTTGCCGGCTGCGATATCCCCGAATCGGACCCCTTGGCGGGGTCAAAAAAGGTTAACGGTTTCGAAAAGTGACTATTAGCTCGATCTAAAATCGAACCGAACGGTTCGTTTCTGTTGACGGTGCGTGCAGGAGGGTGTGAACGCTGGGCCTCTGAAACAGTCAGTGATCCATCCAGCGGTTACACTTAACATGCTGATTTAAAGAAGAAAAATATACCCGTAGATTCCCTTGGCACAATTTCAAGGTGTGGATTCATGGTCCACACGGAACAACTTCGTGATTGGAAAAGGCGGGGTTGCCCTCCCACATCGGGGCTGTCCGAACGACGCGATTTCATTTCCAAGACACGCCGCTAGACGGACGGAAAAAGACGATACTGGAGTACAAAAATGAAAAAGATCATTCTCACTGCCGCAGCCCTTCTGGCCATTTCCGGCAGCGCCTTCGCTGGTAGCGACCACTACGGTTCGAACGCCGCGGCAGCCACTGCTGTCGACAGCTCGTACACCGCTTCGACCAAGAAGTCGGAACCGGCTGCTCAGGCGCCTGCCCAGGGTGCTGACCGCAACCTCTTCGGCAACAACTAACAGCCGATTCCCAGTCGACGGCGGGCTCGCCCGCCGCCCTGGCGAAATTCAGACATTCAGGAGTATTTAAGATGAACAAGATCCTCATTGCTGCCGCCGCCGTTCTGGCCATCTCCGGCAGCGCTTTCGCCGGCAGCGACAACTACGGTTCGAACGGCTCTAACCAGCCTGCCGCCGCAGTGGACCAGTCGTACACGGCTTCCACCAAGACCTCGGAACCGGCTGCCCAGACGCCCGCTCAGGGCAGCGACCGTAACCTCTTCGGTCGCTAACAGCCAATTTCGCAAGCGACGGCAGCTGTGTCTGCCGTCCTGGCGAAATCCAGAATTCAGGAGATTAAAATGAACAAGATCCTTATTGCTGCCGCCGCCGTTCTGGCCATCACCGGCAGCGCGTTCGCCGGCAGCGACAACTTTGGCTCCAATGGCGCCAATCAGCCTGCGGTTACTTCGGTTGACAGCGCGCATACGAGCTCGGTCCGCAACAGCGGTGGCCTCGTCGAGAAGCTGCTCAATTCGTCGGGCGACGTGGAGAAGTCCGCCCCTCAGGGCAGCGACCGGAATCTCTTCGGCCGTTAACAGCCGAAGCTGATCTTCTACAAAAGAGCGGCGGGCCTAGCCCGCCGCTCTTTTTGCGTCCAAGACGCGGTCCTGCCTCAGGCCGCCTTCGCTTCAGCCTCATGAAGGGCAAACGACCGTCCGTCAGCGTCGAAGATATGCAGGTCCTCGCCATTGGCGCTCAGCCGCAACGTCGAACCACGCTTGACCTCGACATTGCCGGGCAGCTTGGTCACCAGCGGCAGGTCGGCGCGACCGATGTCGACATAGACCAGCTGAACCTCGCCGAGCTGCTCGAGATAGTCGACCGTCCCCTCGAACAGATAGTCCGCGCCGCTGGCGATGATCAGGTCCTCCGGCCGCACGCCAAAGCTCACCGCAGCACCCTTCGCCGAAGCCGGCGTTGCGATCGGCACGGTTGCCTTGCGTCCGCCGACATGGCTGACGACGGTCGGATTGCCTGACTTGTCGATGGTCGCGGGCAGGATGTTCATGGCCGGCGAGCCAATGAACTGGGCAACGAACAGATTGCCGGGCTTCTTGTAGAGATCCATCGGCGTGCCGACCTGCTCGATATGGCCGTCCTTGAGCACCACGATGCGGTCGGCCAGCGTCATCGCCTCGACCTGATCGTGGGTGACGTAGATCATGGTCGTGTTGGGCATCGATTCCTTGAGCTTGGCGATTTCGATGCGGGTGGCGACGCGCAGCGCGGCGTCGAGGTTCGAAAGCGGCTCGTCGAACAGGAACACCTTCGGATTGCGCACGATGGCGCGGCCGATGGCGACGCGCTGGCGCTGGCCGCCTGACATCGCCTTGGGCAGGCGGTCGAGATATTTGGTCAATTGCAGGATCTCGGCGGCCTGACGCACACGGCGGTCGATCTCGGCCTTGTTCTCTTTGCCGATCTTCATCGAGAACGCCATGTTGTCGTAGACGGTCATGTGCGGGTAGAGCGCGTAGGACTGGAACACCATGGCGATGCCGCGCTTCGACGGCGGCACGTCGTTCACCACTTCGCCGGCTATTCTAAGCTCGCCGGAGGTGATTTCCTCGAGCCCGGCGATCGATCTCAGCAATGTCGACTTGCCGCAGCCCGACGGGCCGACGAAGACGATGAACTCGCCCGACTTAATATCGAGGTCGATGCCGTGGAGAATGTTCAGATTGCCGTAGGACTTCTTCACTTGTCTTAGCGTGACATCGGCCATTTGGTTTCCTCCAGTGATTGGAAATTCAGTCGAGACGCCCGAACCAGGCGCCGTAGCCGCCAAGCTCGATGGAACCGCTGTTCGCCTGCCCCGAAAATCCGTGCCCGGGCAGAGGTTGCAGCGATCGGCCGCCAAGGTCAACCTTGGCCGGCCCGGCTCCCAGATTGAAGACGCAGACGATCTGCTCGTTGCCTGCGCGGCGCGTGAAGGCGACGGTATCTCCCTCACTTTCGATGAAATTGATGTCGCCCTTGGCGAGCGCCGGATGGGCACGCCGGAAGGTGAGAAAGCGTCGGTAGTGCTCAAGCAGCGAAGCCTCGTCGCCCTGTTGGACATTGACCGCTTGCGCTAGATGCTTGGCCGGCACCGGCAGCCAGGGCTTTGCTGGGGAGAAGCCGCCATTCTTGGCGCCGCCATCCCACACCATCGGTGTGCGGCAGCCGTCGCGGCCCTTGAATTCCGGCCAGAAGCGGATGCCATAGGGATCCTGCAAATCCTCGAATCGCAGCTCTGCTTCACCGAGCCCAAGCTCCTCGCCCTGATAGATGCAGACCGAACCGCGCAGGGACATCAGCAGCGCCGAGATGACCTTGAGATAGGCTGTCGGGTCGGCCTCATTGGCCGCCCAGCGCGAGGCCGGGCGCATCACGTCATGGTTGGAAAAGGCCCAGCACGACCAGCCGTCGCTGGCGACCTTGCCGAAGGATTCCAGCACCGAGCGAACCTTGCCCGCGCTGATCTTTTCCGGCGCCAGGAAATCGAAGGAGTAGCACATATGCACGCGCTTGCCGCCGGCGGTGTAGGCGGCAACCACTTCAAGCCCGCGCTGCGAATCGCCGACCTCGCCGACCGCTGCGGTTGCCGGATATTCATCAAGCAGGGCACGGAACCGTTCGAGGAAGCCGAGGTTCTCGGGCCGGCTCTTGTCGTAGAGATGGTCCTGGTAGTTGTAGGGGTTGACCGCCGGCGCGGTCTGGTCGTTGCGCTCTTCCGGCGGCAGCGGCGGATTGTTTTCCAGGCCCTGGCTGTGGAAGTAGAAATTGATGGTGTCGAGCCGGAAACCATCGACGCCGCGCTCCAGCCAGAAGCGGGTGACGTCGAGCAATGCGTCCTGGACTTCGTGGTTGTGGAAGTTGAGGTCGGGCTGTTCGGCCAGGAAATTGTGCATGTAATATTGCTGGCGGCTGGTGTCCCATTGCCAGGCCGAGCCGCCGAAGATCGACAGCCAGTTGTTGGGCGGCGTGCCGTCCGGCCTGGCGTCTGCCCAGACGTACCAGTCGGCTTTCGGGTTGCTGCGGCTCGACCGGCTTTCCTTGAACCATGGGTGGTTGTCGGCGGTGTGCGACAGCACCTCGTCGATCATCACCTTCAAGCCCAGCCTGTGCGCCTCGGCGGTCAGCGCGTCGAAATCGGCCAGCGTGCCGAACATCGGATCGACATCGCAGTAATCCGATACGTCATAGCCGAAATCTTTCATCGGCGACTTGAAGAACGGCGAAATCCAGATGGCATCCGCGCCGAGTGCGGCGATGTAGGGGAGGCGGCCTATGATGCCCTTGAGATCTCCGATGCCGTCGCCATTCGAGTCCTGATAGCTGCGCGGATAGATCTGGTAGATCACCGCGCCCCGCCACCAGTCGCGATCGATGGCGAGGTCAGGCTTCGAGCTGGCCTTCAAAGCGGATTGCATCGTCTCAGCCTCCTTTCACCGAGCCGGCAAGCAGCCCGCGGACAAAATAGCGCTGCAGCGAGAAGAACACGATCAGCGGCACGATTATGGTCACGAAAGCCGATGTCGTCAGAATCTCCCAGTCGCCGCCGCGTGAGCCCAACAGCGCGTTGAGCTTGGCGGTCAGCACGATCTGGTCCGCCTCTGTACCGAGGAAAACCATCGCCACCAGCAGATCGTTCCATACCCACAGGAACTGGAAGATGGCAAACGAAGCCAGCACCGGGAACGACAGCGGCAAGACGATCTTGACGAAGATCTCGAAATCGCTGGCGCCGTCGATGCGCGCCGATTCCATGATTTCGCGCGGCAGGCCGGCAATGTAGCTGCGCAGCAGGTAGATGGCGAAGGGCAGGCCGAAGCCGGTATGCGCCAGCCAGATGCCGAGATAGGTCTTCGACGGCATGCCGAAGAACGAGCCGACGCCGTTGTAGAGTTTCAAAAGCGGGATCAGCGACATCTGCAGCGGCACCACCAGCAGACCGATGATGACAGCGATCAGCAGCGCCCGGCCGGGAAACCGCATCCAGGCCAGTGCATAGGCGGCAAAGGCGGCGATCAGGATCGGGATGATTGTCGCCGGGATGGTGACGGTCAGCGAATTCATGAACGACCGTCCGATGCCCTCGGAAAACAGCACCGTTTTGTAGTTGTCGATGGTGAATTTCGGCGGCGCCGACGAGGCATAGTAGACGCGCTGGCCGCGATCGCCTTCGAACGCCTTGGGCGACTGCATGATGAAACCGCCGTCGGCGTTGAGCTGCAGGGTCACGCCATCGCCGAGATCGGCTGATGTGCCGGCGGGATATTGCGTCGGTGCCGCCGATTTGACGCCGAAGGCGCTGATGTCGCGCTTGGCGCCGTCGCCGAAGATATTGCCCTCGAGGAGGAACTTGCCGTCTTTCTCGACCTGCGCCGAGGCGGGCGGCAGCCGGCCGGCTTCCGTCTGGGTGGAACTGGCGAACGAGTTCCACCATCCCGAGGCGATGATCTGGTTCTTGTCACGCAGCGATGAAACCAGGATGCCGAGCGTCGGTATGGTCCAGATCGCGACGAAGATGAGCACGGCGATGTGGACGCCAAAGCGGCTGGCGAAGGAATTTCCGGTCGCGACGGCCATCTCAATGTCCTCCCGTCTCTTTGTTCGCCTGGCGGATGTTCCAGACCATGATCGGAATGACCGCGATCATGATGATGATGGCAATGGTGGCGCCGCGGCCGAAATCGCCGCCGCCGCGGAACATCCAGTCGAACATCAGATTGGCCAGCACCTGGCTGTTCCACTGGCCGTTGGTCATGGTCAGCACGATGTCGAACACTTTGAGCACCAGAATGGTGATCGTGGTCCAGACCACGGCGATGGTGCCCCAGATCTGCGGCACCATGATCTTCCAGAAGATCTGGAACGGATTGGCGCCGTCGATGACAGCGGCTTCCAGCGTTTCCTCGGGGATGCCGCGCAGGGCGGAAGACAGGATGACCATGGCAAAGCCGGTCTGGATCCAGATCAGGATGATCATCAGGAAGAAATTGTTCCAGAACGGCAGCGATATCCAGACCTGCGGTTGGCCGCCGAAATGCTGGATGATGGCGTTGAGGATGCCGATCTGCGTCTGGCCTTCGCCCCGATACTCGTAGATGAATTTCCAGATGACGCTGGCGCCGACGAAGGAGATCGCCAGCGGCAGGAAGATCAGGCTCTTGGCGATCGTGCCCCACCAGATCTTGTCGGTGAGCACGGCGATGATCAGCCCGAGGAAGGTGCAAGCTGCCGGCACCACCGCGAGCCAGATGATGTTGTTGAGGATCGAGTTGCGGAACTCGCGATCGCCGAACGCCCATTCATAGTTCGCCAGGCCGACGAAATTGATGCCGCTGCGATCGAGGAACGACAGCCGCAGCGTCTCGACCACCGGATAGATCAGGTAAATGGTGAGGATGATCATCGCCGGACCGACGAACAGCCATGGCCGGACCAGCCCTTGCCGGCGCAGATTGTCGATGGCCGCGGCACCGGCGACGCCGCGTGACGGGAATATCAGGTCGACCAGCCTGTTGGCGCCCCAGAAATAGGCGACGCAACCGCCGACCCCGATGATGATGACAGTTATGGCCGAGAAAATCTGAGCCGCCATGGGTCCCTCTCCCCCTGCGCATGATCCGACAAGGAATGACCTTGGTGACGGGGACCAGGCGCCGATTCAGTTGTTTGGAGCACGTCATCGGCGGTTTGCGCACATTGCCGATCGCGCTTCATGTCAATGCGCTCATGACGAAAGGCTGCGGCACGGGCCGCCGTCGGATCCGGGCCAGTAGGGCCCGGACCCAGTGCGAGAATGGTTGGTCGCTTACGTGCCGGCCGCTACTTGATCGCGTCCCAGCTCTTCTGGATGTCGGTGGCGACGTCCTGCGCCGACTTGCCGCCGACCAGGTCGATCATGCCGGTCCAGAAGGCGCCGGCGCCGATCTTGCCCGGCATCAGGTCGGAACCGTCGAAGCGGAAAGTCGAGGCATTGGCGAGGATTTCGCCCTGCTTCTTCAGCGCGTCGCTGGCATAGGCATCCTTGTTGACCGACTTGAGCGGCGTCACGAAGCCGCCTTCGGCCATCCAGATCTCGTGGGCGAGCGGCATCTTCAGGAATTCGATGAACGCGCGCGCACTCTTGCTGTCCTTGGTGATCATCGCCAGCGTACCGGCGCCGAGCACGGGCGTGCCCAGTTCAGGCTTGGAGGCATAGGGCGGGAAGTAGAAGAAGTCCGCGTCCTGGCCGACCTTGGTGCCTTCCGGGAAGAAGGTCGGGATGAACGATGCCTGGTGGTGCAGGTAGCATTTCGGCGGCACCGAAAAGAGACCCTTCGGACTGTCGCGGAAATCGGTCGCCGCAACCGCCTTGGCGCCGCCGTCGACCATCTTGTCGTCGGTCGCGATCTTGCCGAATATGTCGATGGCGTTGACCACCGCCGGATCGTTGAACGGAATCTCGTTCTTCACCCATTTGTCGTAGACCTCCGGAGGCTGGGTGCGCAGCATCAGGTCTTCGACCCAGTCGGTCGCCGGCCAGCCGGTGGCGCCGCCGGAGCCGAGGCCGATGCACCAGGGCTTGCCGCCATCGGCGATGATCTTCTTTTCGAGATCGGCGAGTTCTTCCTGGGTCTTCGGCACCTTGTAGCCGGCTTCCTCGAAATTATCCGGCGAGTACCAGACCAGCGACTTCACGTCGGCCTTGTAAGGGAAGGCGAAGAAGCCCGGCTTGCCGTCCTTGTCCTTGAAGGTGCCGAGATCGACCCATGACTGGCCGGCGCCATAATTGTCCTTGACCCATTTGGCGGTGTCGTCACCGAGTGGCGTCAAAAGGCCCTTCGATGCCAGATCCTGGATCAGGCCCGGCTGGGGCAGCACGGCGATGTTGGGCGGGCTGCCGGCCTGTGTGTCGATGACGATCTGCTGCTCGTAATTCTCCGAGGAGGAGTATTTGATCTCGACGCCGGTGGCTTCCGAGAAATAGTCGAGAACGCCGCGCACCAGGCCTTCGTCCTCGCCGCGCCACGGCCCGAAGATCGACAGTGTCTCACCCTTGAGGTCGACTTTCTTGAGTTCTTCGTAGTTCGCCCAGTTGAAGCGCTTGTCTTCGCCGGGCTTGAACTTCAGTTCGGCCTGCGCGGGCGCGTTCAGGGCGAACGTGGCAAACGCAGCACCCAGCAAAAGCATTTTCTTCATCGGTATTCCTCCCAGTGGGTCTCACACACCGGACGGAACCTCCATTCCGCCCGCCGACGCCGCAGGACTGTGACTCAGTCGGAAAGGAACCGCAACCTTTCGAAGAGTCTTCCAAAGCGCTTTGGCTTTTTTGATCACGCCATTGAATTGCCAGGAAGTCAAGAGGCTGGCGAATTAATCGATTTAGGTTCGCGCATCTTAACTCCCGAAAGTGCGCTGCAGCATACTATTATGGCGATGCAGCAGCAATTTTTGTTTCAAACACGCCCAAACCGCGTCTATGGTTCGGCTTGTATGGCTCGGCCTCGGTGGCACTTGGGTCGATTCAATTTAAAAGCGCTTTGAGGGAATGGAGACTTTCGTGAACCTCAAGCAGCTCGCCCACATGCTGGCACTTTCGCAAACCACGGTAAGCCGCGCTCTGAACGGCTATCCCGAGGTCAACGAGGAAACGCGCAGGCGTGTCATGGATGCCGCCAAGCGCCATGGCTACCGTCCCAACCCGAGCGCGCGCCGGCTGGCGACCGGCAAGACCGGCATGATCGGCTATGTCCTGCCGACCGGTGCGTCCGTCGACATCGATCCGCATTTCGTCGAGTTCCTGTCCGGTCTTGGCGACTATGCCCGCTCGCACGAGCTCGATCTTGTGCTGTCGCCGGCCGACGCCGACGACCAGGAAACCACCTACCGGCGCATCGTCGCCAACCGGCAGGTCGACGCCGTCTACATCTCCTCGCCGCGGCCCGTTGACCGGCGCGTGGCGCTGGTCAACACGCTCGGCATTCCCTTCATCGTCCATGGCCGCAGTGAGGGCTTCGACTTCGACTATGCTTTTACCGACATCGACAATGAGGGCGCCTTCCACGAAGCGGCCAGGCTGCTGATCCAGCTCGGTCATCGGCGGCTGGCGCTGATCAATGGTGACGACCGCGAGACCTTCGCCATCCATCGAGAACGCGGCGTGCGCCGGGCGCTTGCCGCGAGCGGACTGACATTGAGCGAACGCCATGTCTGCTCGGTCGATATGACCGAGGAGAACGGCTATCGCGCCACCAGGCGCTTGCTGGAAGAGGACGACGCGCCGACCGCGATCGCCTGCTCCAGCCTGATCATGGCGCTGGGCGTCGTGCGTGCGGTGCGCGACCTCGGCCTGAGCATTCCGGGCGACGTGTCGCTGATCGCCCATGACGATGTCTTCCCCTGGCTGAGGCCGGAGAATTTTTCGGTGCCGCTGTCAACGACGCGTTCATCGATCCGTCTGGCCGGCGCCCGTGTCGCCGAGCGGCTGGCGGCACGGATTTCCGGCCTGGAGGAGGGCGCTCGCGGCGAGGTCTGGCCGGTCGACCTGGTGGTTAGGGGATCGGTGGCGGGGGCGCCTGTTTAGAACTGTCTCCCGAAGCGCTGCAAGCGCCGACCTTACTCCTTCGCAGCCCCTGCCGCCTTGATGTCCAGCAGCCCGTAGCCGAAATCATTGTCGCGTCCCTTTGGGCCGAGATCCCTGGCCGTCGCCGCGAGCGCTTTCTCGATGTCGTCGGCCGAACGATCAGGCGCGGCATGGATGAGATTGGCGATGGCGCCACTCACGATCGCCGCCGCAAACGAGGTGCCTGTGACCACGTCCGAACCGCCGCCGCTCGGCGCCACCATCTCGACGCCGGGCGCCGAGATGAAGACATAGGCGCCGCGATTGGCCTGCGGCATCAGCCCATCCTTGGCGTCGGTGGCGGTGACTGCGATGACACCATCGAAGGCCGCCGGATAGCCATAGGGCGCCTTCGGCCCGTTGTTGCCGGCTGCGGCGACCAGCACCATGCCGAGTGCGCGGGCATTGCGGCAGGCGACGCCGAGCAAATCGTTCTTCGGCCCGACGAAGCTCATATTGATGATGCGCACGTCCTGTTCCGCCGCCCAGTCGAGCGCCGACAGGATGACGTCCATGGTCGACTTGCCGCCCTCGAAGGCGCGGGCGTGATAGATTTTTGCGCCCGGCGCCATGCCTTCCAGCACGCCGACGCCGGCGATCAGCCCGTCGATCGACGTGCCGTGATCGCGCTTTTCGATCGGCACGTCGGGCATGGCGTCGAACTGCCCGGCAATGACGCCCGACAGCGCCGGGTTGGTGTCGTCGATGCCGGTGTCGATCACCGCGATGCGAACGTTTTCGCCGCTGGCCTGTTTGGAATCGAGCGCGATATGATCGAACGCATAGTTGACGATGCCGGCGGCCTGCTGCAGCGAATACACATGATTGGGCTCGCGCCGCTGTGTGCGGCCGTCGGCGGCCAGTTGCGCCAGCACGACGCCGACGGGCCGGCCGTCGGGAATGCCGAAGCGCACCAGCGTGGTGCCAAGCAGCCGCGACTGGCGCTGCGAGCGCACCTGCAGGCCGAAGGAGGCGGCGATCTGCTGCACGGCACCGGCATCGCCGTCGACGGTCACCAGCACCTCGTCGGGCACGAAATCGCCGACCACGGCGCGCCGCGGCTGAACGGCGATGAGATCGGTCGGCGAGACGATCGGGCCGCCAGGCGGGGGGCCGGCTTGAGTATCGGCAGGCAGCGTCGCGGGTGCCGGCCGTGGCGTCGGCACAGGGGTCGGAGGCGCCTCCGGGTTGGGAAACAGGTCGACGATCAGCGCCGGCAGGAAGACGGCGCCGGATTGGCCTGCGTCCGATCCGCCCTTTGTGTCATTGCCGTTCTTGGCGCAGTCGGCTCCCGCCGCATTGGTCCCGTCGCGGCAGTCGATTTTGGTCTGGTCTGGATTGGGGTCGTTGGTCTGCGCCGACGCGGGCACGGCGACGATTGTCATCGCCGCCGCAAGGATTGCCGCAAATCGAATGACTGCCTCAGCCGCCATCAACGGGTTTCCTTCCCTCGATCACAGTTTCCGTGAAAGCCTGGGCGGCAACAAGGCCGATTTGCTTGTTGTAGTCGGCAGCGGTCGGGGCCGGAATGCCAAGCCGGAACACGCCGTCGGCGGTCGGTCCGCCGATGATCTTCAGCCCGTTGCTGCCGAGGAAGGCGGATATGTCCGACATGTTGGCATCCGGCTTGAACTTGACCAGGGCGAACGGCATTTTCGCCGGATCGTTTTCCGCGCCGGCAATCTCGAAATCATTGCCTTTGCCGCCGGGTTCGACAAACGACTGCACCATGACCAGGGCCAGCAGAACCGCGGCTGCCGCCCAGGCGACACCGACCGGCACCGCCATGAAGCGGCCCCAGGCCTGCGCCAGCCAGGACGATCCTGCCGGCTTGCGCGCAGGCCCGGCCTCGGCGTCGAGTGCCTTGGCAAAGCGGCTGAGCGCATCGGCCGGCGGCCGGATTGCTTCGTTGGCGGCCGTGGCGCCGGAGAATTCGGCTTCAGCCTCACCAAGGGCGGCAAGTGCGGCCGGATCGCTGGCCAGCCATTCCTCGACCGCTTCCAGATCGGAACCTTCCAGCGAGCCGTTCAGGTAGAACGGCAGCAGCGTTTCCATTTCGTCGCGGCGCGACATCTTTTCAGCGGCGCTCATGGCCACCCCCTGTCGTAACCGGCGGCCTTGAGGGCCTCGCCGAGTTTCTTGCGGGCGTAGAACATCCGGGTCTTGACGGTGGCGACCGGAATGTCGAGCACCTCGCCGATCTCGCTCACCGACTGTCCGTGATAATAGGCAAGATCGATGACGACGCGATGCTCTTCGGGCAAGGCATCCACGAAGCGCCGCAGGGCGGCGGCCTTGTCTTCCTTCATGGTGACGACTTCCGGCGTGTCGGCGCCGTCGGGCACCGCGGCGGCGGCCTCGTCGTCGATCCAGTCTTCCTTCTTCTTGCGCAGAAAGGACAGCGCCTTGAAACGGGCGATGCCGAGCAGCCATGTCGAGACTTCGGAGCGCCCTTCGAACCCCGGCGCCTGGCGCCACAGCTCGAGGAAGACTTCGTTGGCGATATCGTCGGCCATCATTTCCGATCCCGTCTGGCGCGCCACGAAGCGGTAGACCCGCGCGTGGTGACGCATGAACAGGAGCCGCACGGCGGCACGGTCGCCCTTCGCGACCCGGTCGACGAGAGCGCGATCGGTCTCCGTCGCTGCCGTCATGGCCGGTCGAGCCGCCTGGCTCCTGTCTGCTCTGTCGCTGATCGGTCCAAAAAGGTTCATCCTCCGCCAAGGAATTTTTAGGAGGCTAACCGAAGAGCGGGGCGGTTGCCAGAGCATCCCTTCTCCCCGTCACTATACGGGGAGAAGGTGCCGGCAGGCGGATGAGGGGCGGCGCCGGCGTTCGCTGTTGATATGCGATGTTGGCGCTGCCCTCATCCTTACCCTCTTCCCGTAAAGGACGGGGAGAGGGGGACGCCAACGGAGCGCTTGTCACCCCAAAAACGGCTTCGCCTTCATCGTCTCCGGTATTGCCACACCCAGCCGGCTCAGCACTGTCGGCGCCAGCTGCAGCTGGTCGAGCAGCGTGTCGGCCTGCGGACCCTTATCTTGTCCAAAATAGTACAGCGCGAAATCCTGCATCTCGTCGTCATGGCCGCCATGATGGCCACGATCGGTCTGGCCGTGATCGGCGGTGACGATCACCTCATAGCCGGCTTCGATCCAGCGCGGCAGGAAGGCCGCCAGCATGCCGTCCATCGCATAGACGGCATGGTCCATCTCGTGGCAGTCGTGGCCGAAGCGGTGTCCCATCGAGTCCAGCGTGCAGGTGTGCAGGATGCCATAGTCGATGCCATGGCGTTTCGTCAGCATCGTCAGCGTGGCGAACAGGTCGACATCGCTCGGCGTCATCTGGTTGCGGAGATTGTAACCAGTCATGGTGTGGAAGCGGCCATGCGTGATCGGCCCGCTTGGCTCGTCGAATTCCATGTCCTCGACCAGGTCGAACGGATAGGCGCGGAAGAATTCCGACCAGTAGGAATGGGTCACCGCCCCCGTCTTGCCGCCTGCCTTGCTGACCTCGGAGAAGATATCGGGCTGCTCGACGCGGAACCGGTTCTCGTTGGAGAGAATCCCGTGCACCTGCGGTGAAACCCCGGTGTGGATCGACGCATAGCAGCAGGCCGAGGTCGACGGCAGCACCGAGCGCATCTTCCAGACGCGCGCCTCCCCCGATTGCACCCAACCTTCGAGATTGCCCATCAGCCGGCGCCAGTTCCGGTAAGGCACGCCATCGAGGATGATCAGCAGAAGCTTGGATTTGAGCGCCATGGGCTGCTCCATGCGGTTGGCGGTTGGAACGGGAACGCCGTGTGCCGTCCCGGGCACACGGCGTTCTTGATAGATGAAATCGGACGATCAGAGTCCGCTCAAGCGTTGAGCCAGCACTCGGCAAGCGCGTAGCCGTCCATCATTTCGCCGATAGGGCTCTTGGCATAGCCGCCGATCTTGTTGATGGCGGCCGCGTCGATGAACTGGTTGAAGAAGGGCACGATCAGCCCGCCTTCGTCACGCATCATCACCGCCATATCGTGGTAGATCGCCTGGCGCTTGGCCTGGTCGAGCTCGCCGCGCGCGGTAAACAGCATCTTGTCGAATTCCGGCCGCTTGAAGCGCGTGTCGTTCCAGTCGGCGGTCGAGACATAGCCGGTGGAATACATCTGGTCCTGCGTGGCGCGTCCGCCCCAGTAGGAGAGCGAGAAAGGCTGCTTGTTCCAGACCTCAGACCAGTAGCCGTCGCCGGGTTCGCGCTTGATCTCGATCTTGATGCCGGCCTTGGCGCAGGACTGCTGATAGAGCTGTGCGGCATCGACGGCGCCCGGGAAGGCGACGTCCGAGGTGCGCAGCACGATCGAGCCGCTGTGGCCTGATTTCTTGTAGGCTGCCGCCGCGTTGTCGGGATCGAACTTGCGCTGTTCGATGTCGGCGGAAAACAGCGGATAGGCCTCGTTGATCGGGAAGTCGTTACCTACCGAGCCATAGCCGCGCAGGATCTTTTCCAGCATCTCGTCGCGGTCCATGGCTAGCTTCAGCGCCATGCGCAGATCGTTGCTGTCGAAAGGTGCGGTGTCGCAGAACATGTTGAACGGATAGTAGCCCTTGCCCGAGACGTTCTCGATGGAAACGCCGGCGATGCGCTTGACCAGATCGACGACCTTGGGTTCGACGCGGTTGATCATGTGCACCTGGCCGCCCTGCAAGGCTGCAAGCCGTGCGGTCGCATCATTGATGACGATGATCTCGACCTGATCGGCATGGCCGGCCTTGTCGCGCAGCCAGTAATTGGCGAAACGCTCGCCGCCATGGCGAACGCCTGGCTGGTTGACGCTAACCTTGTAGGGTCCGGCGCTGATACCGGCATTCGGATCGTCCTTGCCGCCATTCGGCTGGATGGTGAGATGATAGTCGGCCATCAGATAGGGGAAGTCGGCATCGGCGTCGCCGAGCGTTACGATGACTTCCTTGCCGCTTGCCTTGACGCCCTTGATATTCTTCAGGATGCCGAGTGCTCCGGACTTGGACTTCTCATCCGCATGGCGCTCGATGGTGGCGGCAACATCCTCAACGCCGACCGTCTTGCCATTGTGGAACTCGATGCCATCGCGGATCTTGATCGTCCATGTCTTGGCGTCGGCTGAGGCGCCAATCTCCTCGGCAATCAGGTTGACCAGCTTGTTGTCCGGTGTGAGGCGCACAAGATACTCGCCCCAAAGCTTGCCGAAGCTGAAGGTGACCTGGCTGAGGTTCAACGCCGGATCGAGGCTGTTGGTGGATTCACCGCCCTGCAGGCCGGCCTTGATGATACCGCCCTTCACCGCCGTCTGGGCAAATGCCTTGCCGGCCAGCGCCGGCATCAGGGCCGCCGATACGCCGAGCGCGGCGGCGCGCCCGAGAAAGGCGCGACGCGATATCCGGCCTTGACCGGCGAGTTCAGCGAGATAATCGAGTTCAGTCTTCATGTCCTACCCCTGTTTAAAAGTCGTGCGAGCGGCGCTTGTCCCGAAGGACGTTTGGCGTTCTAGTGTTGCATCCGGATGACGGTCGCCGGCGCCCCGATGTGGCGGCTTGATCTGACGCGATTTCCAGGGAAGCGCCCTGCATTTCTTCCGGGAGTACTGGTCTCCAGTTTTCCCGGAATTGCTTTAGTTCCCCGCGCTGGCCATGCGCCGTCCCTTGATTGCCTTTTCCAGCCAGCCGATTTCCATCTCTGGAACCGAGGAGAGCAGGAGGTCGGTATAGGCGTCGAAGGGCGGGCTCAGCACCTTGCTCTTGGGGCCATAGCGCACCACTTCGCCGCGATACATCACCGCGATCGAATCGGCGATAGACTTCACCGTCGCGAGGTCATGCGTGATGAACAGATAGGCGACGTTCTCTTCCTTCTGCAGCTCGAGCAGCAGCTCGAGAATGCCGTGTGCCACCAGCGGATCGAGTGCCGAGGTGACCTCGTCGCAGATAATCAACTTGGGCTTGGCGGCAAGTGACCGGGCGATGCAGACGCGTTGCTTCTGGCCGCCGGAAAGCTCGGCCGGGTAGCGATCGGAAAAGCCCTTGCCCATCTCGATCTTGTCGAGCAGTTCGGTAACGCGCCTGTCGCGCTCGCGGCCGCGCATGCCGAAATAGAATTCGAGCGGCCGGCCGATGATGGTGGCGACGGTCTGGCGCGGGTTCATCGCCACATCGGCCATCTGGTAGATCATCTGCAACTGGCGCAGATCCTCCTTCGGCCGGTCGGCCAGCCGGTTGGCCAGCGGACGTCCGTCGAAGGTCACCGTACCCGCTTCGGGTGGCAAAAGCCCGGTGATGGCGCGTGCCAGCGTCGATTTGCCGGAGCCGGACTCGCCGACCACGGCCAGTGTCTGGCCCGGATAGATGTCGACCGAGACGTTCTTCAGCACCTTGATGTCGCTGCGGCCATAGGCGGCGGTGACGTTCTTCACCGACAGGAACGGCGTCGTGCCGGGTTTCTGCTCCTGGTGTTCGATCTCATGCACCGAGACAAGCGCGTTGGTGTATTCCTGGCGCGGCTCCTTGATGATCTGCCTTGTGCCGCCCCATTCGACCAGCCTTCCATGGCGCAGCACCATGATCTCGTCTGAGACCTGGGCGACGACGGCAAGGTCGTGCGTGATGTAGAGCGCCGCGACATGGGTGTCGCGGATGGCGTCCTTGATCGCCGCCAGCACGTCGATCTGCGTCGTCACGTCGAGCGCCGTGGTCGGCTCGTCGAAGACGATCAGGTCCGGCTCCGAGCACAGCGCCATCGCTGTCATCACGCGCTGCAACTGGCCGCCCGACACCTGGTGCGGAAAGCGCTCGCCGATGGTTTCGGGGTTCGGCAGGCTGAGCTTCTTGAACAGCGCAACCGCGCGCTTCTCGGCCTCGGCACGTGTCGCCGTACCGTGCAGCAGCGTGGCTTCCACCACCTGGTCCATCAGCCGGTGCGCCGGGTTGAAGGCGGCTGCCGCCGATTGCGCGACATAGCAGACCTCGCGGCCGCGTAATTTGCGGAAGCCGTCCTTGCCGCCCTTGAGGATGTCGCGGCCGTTCAGGATCACCTCGCCGCCGGTGATGCGCACGCCACCGCGGCCATAGCCCATCGACGACAGGCCGATGGTCGACTTGCCGGCGCCGGACTCGCCGATCAGGCCGAGCACCTTGCCCTTCTCAAGCGTCAGCGAGACATCGTGCACCAGCACGATGTTCTTTGGCGGCTCGCCGGGCGGGAAGACGGTGGCTTCGATACGCAGATTGCGGATGTCGAGCAGCAGGCCAGGTTTCGCTTTGGTGTCGGCCATCACCCGCGTCCTCCCTTGAGGCTGGTCGTCCGGTTGAGCACCCAGTCGGCAACCAGGTTGACGGAAATCGCCAGCAGGGCGATCGCCGCCGCCGGGATGAGTGCGGCCGCGATGCCGAAGACGATGCCGTCCTTGTTTTCCTTGACCATGCCGCCCCAGTCGGCGTCCGGTGGCTGCACGCCAAGGCCGAGGAACGACAGCGTCGACAGGAACAGCACGGCATAGATGAAGCGCAGGCCGAGTTCGGAAACCAGTGGCGACAACGCGTTGGGAAGGATCTCACGGAAGATGATCCAGCCGCTGCCCTCACCACGCAGTTTCGCCGCCTCGACATAGTCCATGACGTTGATGTCGACGGCGACCGCGCGCGACAGGCGATAGACGCGGGTCGAATCCAGAATGCCCATCACCAGGATCAGCGTCACCAGATTGGTCGGCAGCACGGACAGCACGACAAGGCCCATGATCAGCGTCGGGATAGACATCAAGAGATCGACGAGGCGCGACAGCAGCGTATCGAACCAGCCGCCGAAGACGGCCGCCGAGAAGCCGAGGATGGCGCCGAGCGAGAATGACAGTGCGGTGGCCAGCACCGCGATGAACAAAGTGATGCGGGCGCCGTAGATCATGCGCGACAGAAGATCGCGGCCGAGATTGTCGGTGCCTAGCAAATGAGCAGCCGACATCGGTTCCCAGACATCGCCGACGATTTCGCCATTGCCGTGCGGCGCGATCCAGGGGGCGAAGACCGCCGCCAGGACGAACAATGCCGTCAGCACGATGCCGATCAGAGCGGGGATGGGGATGCGTTTGATATCGAGCATATCCGCCCCCTATTTCGGGTGTCTGAGACGCGGATTGGCGACGATGGCCGCTATGTCCGCAATGATGTTCAGGCTGATATAGACGGCGGCGAAGATCAGGCCGACCGCCTGCACCACCGGCACGTCCCGCTTGGTGACGTGGTCGACCAGATACTGTCCCATGCCCGGATAGACGAAGATCACCTCGACCACGACGACGCCGACGATAAGGTAGGCGAGGTTGAGCATGACGACGTTGATGATCGGCGCGATGGCATTGGGGAAGGCGTGCTTGCGGATGACGTTGAAGGCCGACAGGCCCTTCAGTTCCGCCGTCTCGACATAGGCCGACTGCATGACATTGAGGATCGCCGCGCGTGTCATGCGCATCATGTGGGCGAGCACGACCAGCGTCAGCGCTGCCGCCGGCAGGGCGATCGCCTGCATGCGCTCGCCAAAAGGCATGCCGTCATAGACGGTCGAGATGCCGGGGAAGATTTGCCATTTCACGGCGAAGAAATAGACCAGCACGTAGCCGATGAAGAACTCGGGAAAGGAGGTCGAGGCCAGCGCCAGCCCGGAGATCAGCTTGTCGACCCAGCCATTGCGATAGCGTACCGCGATCAGGCCGAGGATGATCGCCAGCGGCACGGCGACGATCGCTGCCCAGAAGGCGAGGAACAGCGTGTTCCACAGCCGTCCCTTGATCGACGTGGCGATATCCTGCCCGCTCGACATGGCCGTGCCGAGATCGCCGGTCAGCACGCCGCCCAGCCAATGAAAATACCTGAGATAGGCTGGCTGGTTGAGCCCGAGTTGCTCGCGCAGATTGGCGAGCGACTCCGGTGTCGCCGATTGTCCGAGAATGGCTTGCGCGACGTCGCCGGGCAAGATCTGGGTGCCGGCGAAGATCAGGACCGAAACGGCCAACAAGAGGAGAATGCCCAGCGCAACGCGCTGGGCCACCAGTTTCAAGATGGGTGAGGACATATCCGCAAGGCCAAGCTCAGGCTTCGAGCCAGCACTTCGCCAGCGCGTAACCGTTCATCAGCTCCTGATGTGGATCGTCGACCCAGCCGTCGACCTTGGCGCCGGTAGCGTCGATGAACTGGTTGAACATCGGCAAGATCAGGCCACCTTCGTCGCGGACCAGGACAGCCATGTCATGGTACATCTGCTTGCGCTTGGTCTCGTCTAGCTCGGCGCGCGCGGCCAGCACCATTTTGTCGAAGTCCGGGCGCTTGAAACGCGTGTCGTTCCAGTCGGCGGTCGACAGATAAGCGGTGGAGTACATCTGGTCCTGGGTCGAGCGGCCACCCCAGTAGGAAGCGCAGAAGGGCTGCTTGTTCCAGACCTCGTTCCAATAGCCGTCACCGGGCTCACGCTTGAGCTCGATCTTGATGCCGGCCTTGGCAGCGCTCTGCTGGAAGAGCTGGGAAGCGTCGACGGCGCCCGGGAAAGCGACGTCCGAAGTCCGCAGCAGCACGGCGCCGTCATGGCCCGACTTCTTGAAGTGGAACTTGGCCTTGTCGGGATCGTACTTGCGCTGCTCGATATCAGTGAACAGCGGGTAGGAAGCGTTGATCGGGAAATCGTTGCCGATCGAACCGTAGCCACGCAGGATCTTGTCGAGCATTTCTTCGCGGTCGATGGCCAGCTTCAGGGCCATGCGCAGATCGTTGTTGTCGAAGGGGGCGGTGTTGCAATGCGCGATGAAGACATAGTGGCCAGGACCCGCATGGTTGCGGATGGTCACGCCAGGCAGGCGCTTGATCAGGTCGACGATCTTCGGCTCGACGCGGTTGATCATGTTGACCTGGCCGCCTTGCAGGGCGGCGGTGCGCGCCGTCGCATCGTTGATGACGATGATCTCGATCTGGTCGGCATGGCCCATCTTGTCGCCCTGCCAATAATTGGCGAAACGCTCGCCGCCATGGCGCACGCCGGGCTCATTGGTCGTGACCTTGTAAGGACCGGCCGAGATGCCTGCGTCGGCCTTATCCTTGCCGCCATTCGGTTGGACGATCAGGTGATAGTCGCTGAGCAAATAGGGCAGATCGGCATTGGCTTCCTTCAGGGTCAGCACGACTTCCTTGCCGCTGGCCTTGATGGTCTCGATGCCCTTCATGTAGCCGAGCGCGCCGGATTTCGACTTCTCGTCGGAATGGCGCTCAAGTGTGGCGGCCACGTCCTCGGCGGTCACCGTCTTGCCGTTGTGGAATTCGACGCCGTCGCGGATCTTCAGCGTCCATACCTTGGCGTCGTCCGACGAGCCGATCTCCTCGGCGATGCGGTTCTCGAGCTTGCCTTCCGGCGAAAGCTCGACGATCAATTCGCCCCACATCTTGCCGAAGGCGAACGGCACCTGAGTCATGAACAGTGCCGGATCAAGGCTGTTGGTGGACTCGCCGCCGACAAGTCCGGCCTTCAGAGTGCCGCCTTTGACCGGACCTGCCGCGCGTGCCGCGCTTGAAAGCAGCGAGTTGGCGAAGGGCGCGGAGATACCGAGCGCCGCCGCCCGGCCGAGAAAATCACGACGGCTCAGTTTGCCCGACGCGACACGCCGGCTAAGAAATTCCAGTTCGTTCGACATTTTGAGTTCCTCACTCTGTTGGTTCGACTCTGCGGTCGTTTTACTTGTTTCTTGTGAGGAGAATAATGACCGCAAGGGAAAGCGGTAAGCAAGACCGAATGCGACATGCCGTGGCGTAAATCGTACGTCGCAATTGGACCAATGAACTCGGTGCTCAAAGAAGCGCGCGCGGCACCTTCTCCTCGAAATTACGCTCGAAGACGAGCGTTTCGTCCTCATAGGCCTCGATTCTGGCGCTGACGATGAAGTTTTGCGCGTCCGATCGCATTTCGGCTGTCGTTTCGGTGCGTACCGACCATCCGTTTCGCGACAGGGTCTGCGTCCAGTGCGTCTTCCCCGAGGCCGACAGCGGGTCGTCGGGATGGATCGTCCAGGTCTCGCGGGCGATGCTGCCATTGGCGAGGCCATGAGCGAGATCGCGCACCTCGCCGAAATCATCAACGATGGAAAGCGTCACGATTCCCGTCTTTTCGTCACGATCGATATGGCGCTCGGAATTGCTGGCGCGGATCGTCTCCGTTGCCCAGGGAGTGGCACCTTCCGGCTCGGCGAACGCCGCTTCATCGTCTGTCGCCAACGGCCGCAGCGGCAAGCGGAGCGTCGCCGCCGATAAGGTCAGCCGGACCGGCTCCGGCGACGGCCAGATGGCAGGCCAATAGGCGTTCGAAACGGCAACACGCAGGTGGTGGCCGGGCGGAACGCGATAGCCGCATTGATCGAGCACGACGCGTACTGAGATGGTTTCGCCCGGCACCAGGGCTTCCGGGAACTCGTGCGAGTTGCGATGCGTCAGGTTGAGCACGCCGTAGGAAATCAGCTCCGACGCGCCATCGGGATGCACGTCACAGAGTCGGATCGCGATGTTGGCCTGCGGACGGTCGGAGGACAGCCGCAATTCGACTTCCGCGGTGCCGACGATGTCGATGGCCTGACTGAGTTCCGTCTGGTCGAAACACACCGACAGCGCATCGTCGGGGCGCTGATCGCCTGGCAGTTCGGGGCCGAAGGTGAAGGGAAAATACTCGCCGCCAGCCAAGCCGCAGCTTTGCGGCGAGGCAACGATGGCGGGTTTTTCCGTTGCGGGGATCAGATCGACCGCCTGCGTCTTGATGGTTGGCGAGGGCCATTGCTGCTCGGCAATCCAGCGGCCGGGACGCTCGGGGTGCCAGCGCGCCGGACGCACGCTGTCCATGACATAGGCGCGGTAGGCCGGGTCGGACTCGACACCGGTTTCGACACTCTTGAGCCAGCGGTCCCACCAGCGCAAGGCCTCTTGCAGGAAGCCGATGGCGGGTTTTGGTCCTGCGTAATGCGGGTATTTATGGATCCATGGCCCGATAATGCCCTTGACCGGGGCTTCGATGTTGCTGGCCAGATGCGAGACGGTGTTGCGGTAGCCGTCATGCCAGCCGCCGATCGACAGAACCGCGGCTTTGACGGCGGAAAAATCCTCACAGATCGAGCCGCGCTTCCAGTAGGCATCACGGTGCTGGTGCTTCAGCCACAGCGGCGCCAGGAAGGATTGGTTCTCCAGCCGGGTCAGCCACAGATCGCGCCATCTGTTGTCGCCGGCCAGCAGCGGGTCCGGCGGCCGCGATGAGTAGGACAGCATGGTCGAGGCCCAGCCGAAGTTCTCGATCAGCAGGCAGCCGCCCTTGTAGTGAATGTCGTCGGCGTAGCGGTCGACGGTCGAGCACAAGCTGATCACCGCTTTGAGCGCCGGCGGCTGCTTGGCCGCCACCTGCAGGCAGTTGAAGCCGCCCCAGGAAATGCCCATCATGCCGACATTGCCGTTGCACCAGGGCTGGCTTGCCGCCCAGGCGATGATGTCGCAGGCGTCCTGCAATTCCTGCTCGGAATATTCGTCGTCCATCAGCCCTTCGGAATCGCCATTGCCGCGCATATCGACCCGGATCGAGGCGTAGCCGTGGCCGGCGAAATAGGGATGCGTCAGCTGATCGCGAAAGATGGTGCCGTCGCGCTTGCGGTAGGGCAGATGCTCCAGGATCGCCGGCACTGGATCGTCGCCGGCATCCTCCGGCATCCAGACCCGCGCCGACAGCCGGCAGCCATCCGGCATGACGATGCCCATATCCGGGAACTCGACGACCTTGCGGGGAAATTCGGTGACTGTTTTCATGGCCCGCATAACGCCCCGCGGCGCGACGACTTTCAATCACCATTCGCGACTGGAGCAGCGAAAAATGCGACCTGTGCCGCTACCGCAATTCATCCAGCAGTTCGGGATGTTTTTCCAGCAGCGTCATCAATTGAATGGTCGGGCCACTCGGCTCGATCAGGCCCCTTTCATACTTGTCGAAAGCATTCTCGCCGACCTTGAACAGGGATCCTGCCTCGCGCTGCGACAGATTGAGCTTTGTGCGCATGCGGCGGATGGTTGCCGGGGCCGGCACGCCATCGATCCTCTCCTTGAGGGCGCGTAGTGCGGCATCGACGGCAGCCATGTCGCCTCCGATATGCACACCCTCGTCACCGGATGCTGGATAGTAACCCGGAAGGTCGACAATTATGCTCTCGCCCTTGTACGCCACTGTGAATGGACGCACGTCACGCGTGAGCGTTTCCCCGGTTTCGGGGGAAATCATGGTCCGATTTTCTTCTCTTGTCGCCATGGTCATTTCTCCTTGAACGACATGACCGTGAACTCGGTCACGACATCCGCTTGGAATTTCACGTAGAGGATCAGGTCGCGCACGGGCACGTGATAGGCATCCTGCCAGACCCGGTGATCCGCAAAGGTCGTCATGGATTTCACGAACATTTTCCTCGTCATGCCGCCGATTACCTCGACGACGCCGGCACGGTCGAAGCCAAGGCCTGTGGCATCCCGCAGAGCGGACGTCGTGATCGCCAGCGTATCGACAGACCCGAACGTCGTCTTGATGGCATCAAGATCGTAGGTGGGCCTTCGTTTCTCCATGACGCAATATGCCACCATAAAGGTGGCAATTCAAGGGTGCCCCCCGGTAGGCCGAGAGCCCTAATTCAGCGGGATGTCGTTATCGTCCTTGTTCGCCTGATAGACGCCGGACAGATCATCGTAGCGCGCCGAAATCGCGCCGATGCGTATTTCCAGCCGTTGCCGCTCTACCTCGGGCAACGCTCGCACCAGCCTGCGGATAGAAAAGCTCTTCCAGTAGGCATTCTCGGCATTGTAGCCGCCGGGGTCGAGGGTGAAGACCTCTTTCAGGATCTTCAGATCGTGCGGGATGGCAAAACTGTCGCGCGAATCCTCGTGGCTGAACAGATAGTAGAAATTGTCGAAGCCAGTCCAGGTGATCGCCGACAGGCAGAGCGAGCAGGGCTCATGCGTGGCGAGGAAAATGGCGTCTCTTGTATCGACGCGCTCCGCCTTCGGCATTTCGTAGAAACGTTTCAGGCAGTGCACCTCGCCATGCCAGAGCGGGTTTTCCCTCTCGTTGTTGGTCTCGGCCAGCACCAGCGAACGGTCGTCCTTGCGCAGGATCGCCGCGCCGAACAGCTTGTTGCCATGGACAACACCGTCGGCCGTCTTCGGCACGATGTCGTGTTCGATCACGTCGAGCAGGCGGTCGATCAAAGAAATGTCGGTCATTTCAGGCTCTCCTGCTGCATGTCGCCCAAAAGTGCCCCGGTTTTGGGGTAACGACATGCACAAAAAATTAAGGGAGATGGATCTCGTAAGCATGCGAGAAATGGAATTCTTCGAGATTGGAGCCGTCGCCGCCCCGGTCGACGATCAGGAAGTCCTGAGGCTCGCCGAGCGGCGTCAGCACGCCATGCCAGAGATTGCGGGAATAGTTGATACCTTGTCCGGGTGCGGTGGTGAAGGCATGCGGCTCGCCCGGCCCCTCATCGCCATCATGGCAGACGACGACCAGGAATGGGCGCGGCGACAGCGGGATGAAGGCCTGGCTGCCGAAGGGGTGGCGCTCGACCATGCTCAGCTTCAGCGGCAGTTCGTAAGGCGTGCCGCGCACCATCGAGATCAGCACGCGGGCATTCGGTCCGATCGCCTCGGCGGTCGCCAGATCGTGATAGCGTTCCGCGCGGCCGCCATTGATCGGGTAGTGGTTGTCGCCGCCCATATCGATGACGTCGCCGAACGGAGCAAAGCTCTCGCGGGTCAGTGGCCGCGCAATGATCCGCGTCACGGCGTCCGCCCGGGGACACCGGCGCCGCCGAGCTTGGCGTGCCGGTTCACGTCCTTGTAGAGCAGATAGCGGAATTTTCCCGGGCCGCCCGCGTAGCAGGCCTGCGGACAGAAGGCGCGCAGCCACATATAGTCGCCGGCCTCGACCTCGACCCAGTCCTGGTTGAGGCGATAGACCGCTTTGCCCTCCAGCACATAGAGCCCATGCTCCATGACATGGGTCTCGGCGAAGGGAATGACCGCGCCGGGTTCCAGCGTGACAATGGTCATGTGCATGTCGTGGCGCAAATCGGCCGGATCGACGAACCGCGTCGTCGCCCAGCGGCCTTCGGTGCCGGGCATAGGGGTTGGCGCGATCTCCTGCTCGTTGGTGAAGAAGGCTTCCGGCACATCGAGACCGTCAACCACCTCGTAAGCCTTGCGAATCCAGTGGAAGCGCACGTCGGCCTTGCTTTCGTTGCGAACCGTCCAGCCGCTGGCCGGCGGCAGGAAGGCAAAGCCGCCGGGCCGCAAGACATGCTTCTTGCCGGCAAGCAGAACCGTCAACTCGCCCTCGACCACGAACAGGGCGCCCTCGGCGCCGGCATCGGGTTCCGGCCGCTCGCTGCCGCCGCTCGGCGCGACCTCGACAATGTATTGCGAGAACGTCTCGGCAAAACCGGATAGCGGTCGCGACAAGATCCAGGCGCGGGTCTTGTCCCAGAACGGCAACGCACTGGTCACGATGTCCTGCATCACACCCCGGGGAATGACGGCATAGGCCTCGGTGAAGACGGCGCGGCCGGTCAGAAGCTCGCTCTGGCCGGGGTGGCCGCCATGTGGTGCGTAATAGGTTCGCTCGGGCATCCTGATCGTATCCATGGGTTCAAACCTATTGCGGAAGCATGTCTTTGAGGCGGAGCAGCGCGATGCGCTCGACCTGTTTGCAGGCGGTTTCGAATTCGACGCCGCGGCTGTTGCCGATGCGCGCCTCGAATTCCGCCAGAATCTCTTGCCTCGTCTTGCCCTTCACCGCGATGATGAAGGGGAAACCGAAAGTGGTGACGTAGGCGGCGTTGAGCTTGGAAAACAGTTCGCGCTCCTTGTCGGTCAGCGCGTCGAGGCCGGCCGAAGCCTGTTCCCTGGTCGATTCCGCCGTCAGCCGTTTGGCCTTGGCAAGTTTGCCGGCAAGGTCGGGATGAGCGTTGAGCACGGAAAGCCGCTCGGTTTCGCTGGCGGACCGGAAGACACGGCAAAGCGCATTGTGCAGGCCGCCTGAAGTGTCATGCGCCGGGCCCAGTTCCAGTTCGTAGGCGCGTTCGGCGATCCAGGGCGAATGCTCGAACACGCCGCCGAAAGTGTGGACGAAGGTCTCGAATTCCATCTTCGAGGGGCGGAGTGCCGCCGGTTGATAAGGATTGACCTCTTGCCAGTGGCGGGCGATGTCGATGCGCCGCGCCAGCCAGACCCTGTCGTGCGACTTCACATAGTCGACGAAGCGCTTCAGCGCCGCCACCCGGCCCGGCCGCCCGACGAGGCGGCAGTGCAGGCCGATGTTCATCATGCGTGGCCGGCCTGCCTTGCCCTCGGCATAGAGCGTGTCGAAGCTGTCCTTCAAATAGGCAAAGAACTGGTCGCCGGAGTTGAAGCCCTGCGGCGTTGCGAACCGCATGTCGTTGGCGTCGAGCGTATAGGGAATGATGAGCTGCGCGCCGCCATCATGCTCGAACCAGTAGGGCAGCTCGTCGTCATAGGTGTCCGACACATAGTCGAAACCGCCTTCTTCCGCCACAATCCGCACTGTGTTGATCGATGTGCGACCCGTATACCAGCCGGTCGGGCGCGCGCCGGTCACTTCGTAGTGCAGCTTGATCGCCGCCTCGAGGTCGCGGCGCTCATCCTCGGCGCTGTGGTCGCGGTAGTCGATCCATCTCAACCCGTGCGAGGCGATCTCCCAGCCGGCTTCCTGCATGGCCGTGACTTGATCCGGCGAACGGGCGAGCGCGGTGGCGACGCCATAGCAGGTGATCGGCACCTCGGCCTCGCTGAACAGCCGCAGCAACCGCCAGAAACCGGCGCGGGCACCGTATTCGTAGATGGATTCCATGTTCCAGTGGCGCTGGCCCACCCAGGGTGCCGCGCCGACGATTTCCGACAGGAAGGCTTCGGACGCCTTGTCGCCATGCAGCACGCAGTTCTCGCCGCCTTCCTCGTAGTTGACGACGAACTGCACGGCGACATGCGCGCCGCCAGGCCATTTCGGGTCCGGCGGATTGACTCCGTAGCCGCGCATGTCTCTGCTGTAACGCATCGTCCCTCCCGCCGGGCATGGCCCGAAGTATGATCAGAATATCGAAAGGGTGCTTCTCGCATTCCCCCGAAAATTTTTGAAAGTGTTTTTGTCGCACTCCGCTCGACCGGGACTTATGCATCGCCTTTAATTGGCGCACAATTCACTGTTGATACTTGATCGTACCGGGCCAATTCGCTCGTACCGGAAATGGGAGGCGGCCAATGGCAGAAACGTCGAATGCCGATGGCGGGCGTCTGACGACCCATGTCCTCGACACGGCGACAGGCAAGCCGGCGGCGGGATTGTCGATCGCGCTTTATCACCTCGAGGGCAAGGCGCGGACACATTTGAAGACCGTTGTCACCAATGCCGACGGCCGTTGTGACAAGCCGCTGCTCGCCGGCGCGGAGTTCCGCCCCGGAGAATACGAACTGGTCTTCGCCGCAGGCGACTATTTGCGCCAGCAGGGGTCGAGCCTGCCGAACCCCGCCTTTCTCGATGTGATACCGATCCGCTTCGGCATGGCCGAACCGCTGCACTACCATGTGCCGCTGCTCGTCTCGCCCTATGGCTATTCGACCTACAGGGGGAGCTGAGGCATGGCCAAAATTAGCATCCGCAATGAAATCCGCTTCATCCTCAACGGCAGGGACGTCGCGCTTTCGTCGGTGGCACCCGACGCGACCCTGCTCGACTGGCTGCGGCTCGACCGGTCGCTGCGCGGCACCAAGGAAGGCTGCGCCGAGGGCGATTGCGGCGCCTGCACCGTGTTGGTCGGCAAGCTCTCGGCCGGCGGGCTGGTCTATGAAAGCGTCAATGCCTGCATCCGTTTCCTCGGCTCGTTGGACGCCACCCATGTCGTGACCGTCGAGCATCTGCGCGGCGTATCAGGCCAACTGCATCCGGTGCAGCAGGCGATGGTCGATTTCCACGGCTCGCAATGCGGCTTCTGCACACCGGGCTTCGTCATGTCGCTCTATGGCCTGTGGATGAAGTCGTCGAATCCGTCGAACGCGGATATCGAAAAGGCCTTGCAAGGCAATCTCTGCCGCTGCACCGGCTACGAGGCGATCATGCGCGCTGCGCATGCCATCTCCAGCTACGGCAAGGCGGTAAAGGATCCGCTGGCCACGGAGCGCAAGGCGATCACCGCGAGGCTCGAGGCCATGCATGACGGCGCCCGGATTGAGATCGGTTCGGCCAAGACGCGGCTGGTCGTGCCGGCCGATGTCGATGATTTCGCCGCCGTGCTGGACAAGGAACCCGGCGCCACCATCGTTGCCGGCTCGACCGATGTCGGCCTCTGGGTGACCAAGCACATGCGCGATATTTCGCCGGCCATTTTCATCGGCAATCTCGACGGACTTTGCACCATCTCGGAAGACAACGGCATCATTTCGATCGGCGCGGGCGTCACCTACACTGATGCCTTCGCGATATTGGCGAAGCGTATCCCGGCGCTGGGGCCGTTGTTCGATCGCATCGGCGGCGAACAGGTGCGCAACATGGGGACCATCGGCGGCAATATCGCCAACGGCTCGCCGATCGGCGACACGCCGCCGCCCTTGATCGCTCTTGGCGCAAGTCTCACCCTGCGCAAGGGCAAGAAGCGGCGCTCGATTCCACTGGAAACCTTCTTCATTGCCTATGGCAAACAGGACCGGCAGCCGGGCGAATTCGTCGAGGCCGTGCACGTTCCGGTTCCGGTCAAGGGCACGAAATTCGCCGTCCACAAAATCACCAAGCGCCGCGATGAGGACATCACCGCGGCCCTCGGCGCCTTCTTCCTGACGCTGGCCAGCGATGGCACGGTCGCGGAGGTGCGCATTGCCTATGGCGGCATGGCGGCGACGCCGAAGCGGGCGTCTTCTGTCGAAAAAGCGCTGCTCGGCAAGCCATGGACGGAGACCACGGTTGACGCGGCGATGGTCGAATATGCCAGGGATTTCACCCCGCTCACCGACATGCGGGCCTCGGCCGAGTATCGTGCGCTCGCGGCGCGCAATCTCTTGCTGCGCTTCTTCGCCGAGACCAGCGGTACCAGGGAGCCGATCCAGGTTTCGAGGCACGAGGCGGCATGATGAACAAGCACGCTCCCCCCAATCTGAAGGCTGAAAAGATCGCCGGCGGCGTTGCCACCGATCAACGCCATGACTCCGCCCACAAGCATGTCAGCGGCACGGCCGTCTATATCGACGACATGCCGGAACCGGCCGGCACGCTGCATGGCTGCCTCGGGCTTTCTGCCGCCACGCATGCCACGATTACCAGCATGGATCTCTCGGCGGTGCGTACAGCGCCCGGTGTTGTCGACGTGCTGACGGCCAAGGATGTGCCGGGCGAGAACGACATTTCGCCGACAGGCCGCCACGACGAGCCGGTGCTGGCCGACGGCAAGGTGCAATTCTATGGCCAGCCAATCTTTTGCGTCATTGCGCAGACGCGCGAGCAGGCGCGTCGCGCCACCAGATTGGCCAAGGTCGAATACAAGGAATTGCCCTTCGTCACCGACATTGGCGCGCTCGATCCGAAGAAGGACAAGGTCGTCACGCCGCCACTGACGCTGAAGCGCGGCGATGCCGCTACAGCGATCCGTCAGGCGCCGCGCCGGCTAAAGGGAAAAATGCGCATCGGCGGCCAGGAACACTTCTATCTCGAAGGCCATATCGCCATGGCCATTCCGGGCGAGGATCAGGACGTCACCATCTATTCCTCGACCCAGCATCCGAGCGAAGTCCAGCACATGGTGAGCCATGCACTCGGCGTGCCGAGCAATGCCATCACGGTGGAGATCCGCCGGATGGGCGGCGGCTTCGGCGGCAAGGAGACGCAAGGCAACCAGTTTGCCGCATTGGCGGCGATCGCCGCGAAGAAACACCATCGCGCCGTGAAGATCCGGCCCGACCGCGACGACGACATGATCGCCACCGGCAAGCGTCACGATTTCCTCGTCGACTACGAAGTCGGCTTCGATGACGAGGGCAACATCCTCGGCGTCGATTTCATGTTCGCGGCGCGCTGCGGTTTTTCGTCGGACCTTTCCGGCCCGGTGACCGATCGCGCACTGTTCCACTGCGACAACACCTATTTCTGGCCGGCGGTGCATGCGCAATCGGCGCCGCTCTACACCAACACCGTGTCGAACACCGCCTTTCGTGGTTTCGGCGGCCCGCAAGGCATGGTCGGCGCCGAGCGCGTCATCGACGAGGTGGCCTTCGCCGTCGGCAAGGATCCACTCGAAATCCGCAAGAAGAATTTTTATGGTACGTCAGACCGCAACATCACGCCCTACCACCAGACGGTCGAGGATAACATCATCCAGCGCATCGTCGCCGAGCTCGAGCAAAGCGCCAGCTATGCGCGGCGCCGGCGTGAGATATCGGCCTTCAACGCCAACAGCCGTTTCATCAAGCGCGGCCTGGCGCTGACGCCGGTCAAGTTCGGCATCTCGTTCACCGCCACGCATTATAACCAGGCCGGCGCGCTGGTGCATGTCTATACCGACGGTTCGGTGCATCTGAACCATGGCGGCACCGAGATGGGGCAGGGCCTCTACGTCAAGGTTGCGCAAGTGGTGGCGGAAGAGTTCCAGATCGACCTCGACCAGGTCAAGATCACCGCGACCACGACCGGCAAGGTGCCGAACACTTCGGCCACGGCAGCGTCGTCCGGCTCCGATCTCAACGGCATGGCGGCGCAAAATGGCGCTCGCCAGATCAAGGACCGGCTGATCGATTTCGCCGCTGAAAAATATCAGGTGCCGCGCGATCAGGTGCTGTTCCTGCCCAACCGGGTGCGCATCGGCAACCAGGAAATCGCCTTCGCCGACCTCATCAAGCAGGCCTATATGGCTCGCATCCAGCTGTCGGCGGCGGGTTTCTACAAGACGCCGAAAATCCACTGGAACCGCGACAAGGGCGAGGGCCGCCCCTTCTATTATTTCGCCTATGGCGCGTCGTGCTCGGAGGTCTCGGTCGACACGCTGACCGGCGAATACATGGTCGAGCGCACCGATATTCTGCATGACTGCGGCCGATCTCTGAATAGCGCCATCGACATCGGCCAGATCGAGGGCGGCTTCATCCAAGGCATGGGCTGGCTGACGACGGAAGAACTGTGGTGGGACGCCAAGGGCCGGCTGCGCACGCACGCGCCATCGACCTACAAGATCCCGCTCGCCTCCGACCGGCCGAAGATATTCAACATCACCTTGGCCGACTGGCCGGAAGCGAGCGAGCCGACCATCCACCGCTCCAAGGCAGTCGGCGAGCCGCCGTTCCCGCTCGGCATGTCGGTGCTGCACGCCCTGTCGGATGCAGTGGCCAGCGTCGCCGACCACAAGATCTGTCCGCGCCTCGATGCTCCTGCAACGCCGGAGCGGGTGCTGATGGCGATCGAGAGGCTGAAGAAAGAGACGAAGGCCGGCGCCTGAATCTGGCAGAATGTGCAATCTGGGCCGAAAAACCTATATTTCCCATTCGGGAATGTGAACCATGAACTCGAAAGTGCAAAGCCTGAAAGCCTTTCTCACCAGCGCCGGCCAGGTTGCCCTGGTCGAAGTGACCGGAACAAAAGGCTCGACGCCACGCGAGAAGGGCGCCTTCATGCTCGTCTCGCAGGCGGCGATCTTTGGCACCATCGGCGGCGGTCAACTCGAATACATGGCGATCGACAAAGCCCGGCAGATGCTTTTCTCCCCCTCAAGGGGGGAGAGAACCCGCGCCGATCCGATCTTACCCGGCGGCTTCGCCGCCACCCTCCCCTCAAGGGGCAGGGAAAGCCGCGCGACCCTCGATGTGCCGCTAGGCCCGGAAATCGGCCAATGCTGCGGCGGGCGCGTCGAAGTGCTGATCCGGCTCGTCGATGCAGCCCTTGCCGCCGATCTGGTTGCGGCTGCGGAAGCCGAGGAGGCGCACCTGCCGCGTGTCTACATCTTCGGCGGCGGCCATGTCGGCCAGGCGCTGGCGTCGACGATCGCACTTCTTCCCGTGCACGGCATCGTCATTGAGACGCGGGCCGAAGCACTGGAAGGCATGCCGGAATCCGTCGAGACCAGGCTGACAGCTATGCCGGAAGCGATGGTGCGAAACGCTCCCGCTGGCGCCGCCTTCGCCATCCTGACCCACGATCATGCGCTGGATTTCCTGATCGTCGCCGAGGCGCTGAAACGCGGCGATGCCGCCTATGTCGGCATGATCGGGTCCAAGACCAAGAAAGCGACGTTCAAGAACTGGTTCCTGAAATCGGCGGACGGCAGCGAGGCGGAATTTGCCCGCCTCGTCTCGCCGATCGGCGGCGCTGCCGTCAAGGACAAGCGCCCGCAAGTCATTGCAGCGCTCGCGGCCGCCGAAATCATGACGGCGCTGGTCATGCACGCCACAGCATCAAATGCCGACCATCAGGTCCCGCACGACAAGGTGATGGTCGGCTAAGCTTGCGCCTCAACGCATCTCATGCCGGCCGCTTCAAGCCCAGATGCTCGCGCAAGGTGCGGCCTTCATAGTCCCTGCGGAACAGGCCGCGCCGCTGCAGTTCCGGCACGACCAGCGTCGCAAAGGCATCAAGTTCGCCGGGGAAATATGACGGCATGACGTTAAAACCGTCGGCCGCGCCACCCTCGAACCGAGCCTGCAGTTCGTCGGCGACTTGGGCCGCAGTGCCGACGATGCGCCAATGGCCACGCGCGCCGGCGAAATGCCGGGCAAGCTGGCGGATGGAGAGGCCGTCGCGGCGCGATTGCTCGATGACCAGCGCCTGCCGGCTTTTCATCCCCTCGCTCTTCGGCAGATCCGGCAGCGGCCCGTCGATCGGGTAGCGCCACAGATCGGAGATGCTGAGATAGCTGGACAGAAGCGCAACGCCGACGTCGTCGGGTATCAGGTCCTGCAATTCCTCGTATTTCTCGCGGGCCTCAGCCTCGGTTTCCGCCACCACTGGCGCGACGCCCGGCATGATCTTGATGTCGTCCGGCTCACGCCCATAAGCGGCCATACGCCCCTTGAGATCGTCGTAGAAGGCCTTCCCTTCCTCGAAGGTCTGCGCCGCCGTGAACACCACATCGGCGGTGCGGGCGGCAAGGTCGCGGCCGACATCCGAGGCGCCGGCCTGGACCATCACCGGCGCGCCCTGCGGCGAACGCGGCAGATCGAGCGGGTCGCGAACCGAAAAGCTCTGGCCGTCGTGGCCGGAGGCGCCGAGCTTGCCGTTCCAGAGCCCGGTGACGACTTCGGCGAATTCACGCGCGCGCTCATAGCGATCGGCATGGGGCTTGAGGCCGGTCGAGCCGAAATTGGCGGCCTCGATGGGGCTGGCCGAGGTGACCAGGTTCCAGCCGGCGCGACCGCCGCTCAGATGGTCGAGCGACAGGAAGGTTCGTGCCAGCCCATAGGGCTCGTTGTAGCTTGTCGAAGCGGTGGAGACGAGACCGATGCGGCTGGTCTGGACGGCAAGCGCCGACAGCAGGCTGATCGGTTCGAAACCGATCGAACGCGAGGTCTGGCTGGCGATGCCGACATTGGCCTCACGCAGGCCGGCGGCGTCCTCGCAGAACACCATGTCGAACTTAGCCGCTTCCGCCGCGCGGGCCAGCTGGATGTAATGGTCGATGTCGATGCCGGCCCTCACATGCGCTTGTGGGTGGCGCCAAGCGGCAATGTGGTGGCCTGTCGCCCAAAGGAAGGCGCCGAGCTTCATCTGGCGGGTCATTGATCACCTCCGCCGGTGAGTCCGAGATGCGAGCGCAACGTTGCGCCGCGATAGCTCTCTCGAAACAGGCCGCGCCGCCTCATCTCCGGCAAAACCAGATCGACGAGATCCTCGAGCGCGGAGAGTTGTGCCGGCATCTGGATGTTGAACCCGTCGCAGCTTTTCGCCCGGAAACCTTTTTCCATGCTGTCGGCAATGGTCGGCTTGGCGGTACCATCGGCGACGAGCGAGATATTCGTCAGAAGCCTCACAGCATTAGGCTCGCGTCCGCAGGTGGCAACGCGGCGCTTCAGCTCCTCATAACGCGCTTTCGCGCCATCGATCGGTCCGTCGTCCAGCAGGATGACATCGGCGGTGCGGGCGGCAATATCCAGGTCTGATACCGACAGGCCCGACAAGACGAGCACCGGTGTGTCCTGCGGCGACCGCGCGATGTTCAGCGGTCCGCGCACGGAGAAGAACTCGCCCTTGTGGTCGAGCAGGTGCATCTTTCCGGGGTCATGGAAGCGGCCTCCGGTTTGGTCGAACAGCAGCGCGTCCGCATCCCAGCCCTGCCACAGACCTTGCACGATGCCGATATATTCCTCACTGCGACGGCGGAAATCGTCAGGCGAAAATCCTTCGGGCCGGCTGAAATTGGCTGCTTCCCGTGGCGCCTGCGCCATGGTCGCGTTCCAGCCACTGCGGCCATGGCTGATGATGTCGAGCGAAGCGAAACGGCGCGCCAGATTGTAGGGTTGGTGGTCAATTGTCGAGGCAGCGGCAACCAGGCCGATCCTGCTTGTGACAGTTGCCAATGCGGCCAGCAAAGTGGTCGCTTCGAAGGGCATCGGACTGTTCGCGGCACCGCCGCCGGAAGCCGGCGCTGAATCGGCAAGCAGCACCATGTCCAGGCCCGCCGCTTCGGCCTTTTGCACTAAACCGGCCAGGCGGCTGAATTCCCGCCCCGGTGATGGATCGGTGGTTCCCGGAAACAGCGAAACGGCAAGATGCATTGTGGCGCCGTTGTCCATCGATGGTCCCTGCAAGACGAAATACCACCTGAACTATGTTCGCCACATCCAGGGATGGCAACCGCTGGCGCTGGGCCAAGCGCCGGTCACGTGCCGGCCAGCATTATTTCCCAGCCAGCAGATCGTTGATCAGCCGCTGGCAGCGCTCGGCCATGAAGTCGAGCAGCAGCCGCACCTTGGGGTCCTGCAGCTTCTTGTGCGGATAGACGGCGGCGAACTGCACCGGCGTCGGCGGCGTGCTGTTTAGGATCACTCTCAGCCGCTGGTCGCGGATGAACGGCTCGACCTCGAAGCGCGGCTTGTTGATGATGCCGCGCCCCGAAAGCGCCCAGCCGGTCAGCACGTCGCCATCGTCGGTGTCGTAGGGCCCGTGCACTTCGAATTTCTGCGGGCCTGTGGGGGTCTGCAGCGTCCACACATATTCGCGCGCGCCGGAATAACGCAGCATCAGGCAGTCGTGCTTCTTGCCGATCAGTTCCTGCGGCTCGATCGGTTCGCCGCGCGCCTCGAGATATTTCGGCGCCGCCACCAGCACGCGCTCGCATTCCATGATGCCGCGCATCCTGAGGCTGGAATCTTCGATGATGCCAAGCCGGAAGGCGACATCGATGCCTTCCTTCATGATGTCGACATTGTGGTCCGAAAGCCTCAGCCTCACCTCGATGTCTGGGTATTTATCGTGAAAATCGGGAATGCCCGAGGCCACCAACCGACGGCCGAGGCCCAAGGGGGCGGTGACGCGGATGGTCCCGCGCGGCTGACCGGAAAGCGCCGAGACCGCGGCTTCCGCTTCGGTGATCGCCTCCAGCACCTGCTTTGCGCCCCCGTAAAAAACCGTGCCGTGCTCGGTCGGCATCAATTGCCGGGTGGTGCGGTTGAACAGACGCACGCCCAGGTGCTTCTCCAACTCCTTGATGCGGTTGGAGGCGACCGCCGGCGAAATCCGCATGTCGCGCCCGGCCGCCGACAGATTGCCGAGTTCGACCACGCGAACGAAGACGGCAATGTTGTCGAGATAGGCCATGCGGTTTAGTGGCTTTCCTGAGGCCGCCTTCGGGCGGCTCCCATCCTGCTGCGTGTGACTACCCTAGTATTTTCCATTTTTTTTTGAAAGTCATCGTGCACCTCGCCTCTTTCCGTTTGCGCTCCAACCCGTAAAGTCGCCCAATCGGCAGGGACGATTTCAATGATGGATTTCGCGATTTTCTGGGACTGGCTGAGTTTTGCCGTGCGCTGGCTGCACGTCATCACCGGCATCGCCTGGATCGGCTCGTCCTTCTACTTCGTCGCGCTCGACCTCGGCCTGCGCCAGCGTCCGGGCATGCCTGCAGGCGCCTTCGGCGAGGAATGGCAGGTGCATGGCGGCGGCTTCTACCACATCCAGAAGTATCTGGTGGCACCAGCCGAAATGCCGGAACACCTGACCTGGTTCAAGTGGGAATCCTACGCCACCTGGCTGTCCGGCTTCGCCATGCTGTGCGTCGTCTATTATGCCGGAGCCGATCTGTTCCTGATCGATCCGAACGTGCTCCCGATGTCGGTGCCTACAGGTATCCTGCTGTCGCTGGCGACGATCGGCGTCGGCTGGGTGGTCTATGATCTTCTGTGCCGCTCGCCGCTGGGAAAAAGCGATACCGGCTTGATGCTGGTGCTCTACTGTGTGCTGGTATTCATCGCCTGGGGGCTGACGCACCTGTTCACCGGCCGCGCCGCATTCCTGCATCTGGGCGCCATCACCGCCACGATCATGTCGGCCAACGTCTTCATGGTCATCATCCCCAACCAGAAGATCGTCGTCGCCGACCTCATCGCCGGCCGCAACCCCGACCCGAAATACGGCAAGATTGCCAAGCAGCGCTCCCTGCACAACAATTATCTGACGCTGCCGGTGCTGTTCCTGATGTTGTCGAACCATTATCCGCTGGCGTTCGGTACTGAGTTCAACTGGGTCATCGCCTCGCTGGTGTTCATCATCGGCGTGCTGATCCGGCACTATTTCAACTCGATCCATGCCCGCAAAGGCAATCCGACCTGGACCTGGATGGCGGCACTCGTCCTGTTCATCGTCATCATCTGGCTGTCGACCGCGCCGAAGGTGCTGACCGGCGAGCCCAAGGAATCGGCGTCGGCGCAAATCTATGTCGCTTCAGCGCATTTCCCGGCCGTGCGCGACACCGTGCTCGGCCGCTGCTCGATGTGCCACGCGGCGGAGCCGGTCTATGAGGGCATCTATCATGCGCCCAAGGGCGTGATGCTCGACACCGATGCGGATATCGCCAACCACGCCCGCGAGATCTATCTGCAGGCCGGTCGCAGCCACGCCATGCCGCCCGCCAACGTCAGCCAGATTACCGACAAGGAAAGGGCACTGCTGGTGGCCTGGTTCGAAGGCGCAGGGAGATAGCATGAACTCGACACTTCTGCGCGGCCGCACGCTGTCCTTCGTGCGCTGGCCGCAGACCATCGACGATCATTCCGCCTGGCGTTACGAGGAGGATGGCGGCCTGCTGATCCGCGACGGCCGGATCGTCGCTGCGGGCACCTATGCCGATGTTGAAAAGCAGGCCGGCGAGACGGCGAAGAAAATCGACCACCGGCCGCATCTGCTGCTGCCCGGCTTTATAGATGCCCATGTGCATTTTCCGCAGATGCAGGTCATCGCCTCCTATGGCGCAGAACTGCTCGACTGGTTGAAAACCTACACTTTTCCGGAGGAAACGAAGTTCGCCAACGCCCAGCACGGCCGCCGCATCGCGCGGCTGTTCCTCGACGAAATGGTGCGCCACGGTACAACGACGGTCGCCGCCTACTGCTCGGTGCACAAGGCTTCAGCCGAAGCCTTTTTCGCCGAGTCGCATGACCGCAACATGCTCAACATTGCCGGCAAGGTGATGATGGATCGCAATGCGCCCGACGGCGTGCTCGACACACCGCAATCGGGTTACGACGACACGAAGGCGCTGATCAAGGAATGGCATGGCAAGGGACGGCAGCTTTATGCCATCACGCCGCGCTTCGCCATCACCTCGTCGCCGGAGCAGATGGAGATGGCCGGGACGCTGTGCCGCGAACATCCCGACCTGCACATGCAGACGCATCTGTCGGAAAACCACGCCGAAATCGGTTTCACGCAGGAACTCTACCCGTGGTCGCGCGACTATACCGACGTTTACGAGCACTACGGGCTGTTGGGCAAAAAGAGCCTGTTCGGGCACTGCATCCATCTCTCGGAGCGCGAAGCGGATGCGCTTTCCGACAGTGGCTCGGTGGCGGTGTTCTGCCCGACCTCCAACCTGTTCCTCGGTTCCGGCCTGTTCGACTACCAGCGCTTCCGGCGCCGCGGCAAGCCGGTCCGGATCGCAGCTGCCACCGATGTCGGCGGCGGCACCAACTACTCCATGCTGCGCACCATGGACGAGGGCTACAAGGTGATCGCGCTGAACGGCGAGAAGCTCAACCCGCTCCAGTCCTTCTGGCAGATGACGCGCGGCAATGCCGAGGCACTGTCGGTGGCGGACAAGATCGGCACGCTGGATGAAGGCAGCGATGCCGACATCGTCGTGCTCGACGCCGGGGCGACACCGGCGATGCGGCTCAGAATGGAGACCGTCGAGACGCTGGCGCAGGAACTGTTTCTCCTGCAAACGCTGGGTGACGACCGCACTGTCCGCGAAGTCTATGTGGCGGGGCGGCCAGCGAAGAGCGATATGATCGCGGGGTAAGACCCCCTCACCCGGATTGCCAACTGAATTGCGGAGGGCAATTCGGGGCAATCCGACCTCTCCCCGAGGGGAGAGGAGATCGCCAGCGTCGACGCTTTCCTCTTCTCCCCACCGGGGAGAAGGTGGCCGCGAAGCGGCCGGATGAGGGGGCCGCTCCACGGAAGCTTGACCGAGCGAAGCTTGTCGTACACACGACGTGTGACGATTTCGGAGAAAGAAAATGGCCGTTGCTGACGACATCGCTCTGATCAAGAGACAGGAAGAGACCCTTGTCTTCGCCACCTTCGACGAGGCCGTCGCTTTCAAAGTCGGCTCCGCCATTCGCGATCGTGCAATTGCCGAGAAACTGCCCATCATAGTCGACATCAGGCTGTGGGACCGGCCGCTGTTCTATGTCGCGCTGCCGGGCTCGAATGCTTCCAATCCCGACTGGGCGCGACGCAAGACCAATGTGGTCAAGCGGTTCCTGAGAAGCACCTATCGTATGGTGTTGGAACAGCAGCGCCCGGACCGCAGCTTCAAGATCGGCGAAGGGCTGGATATTGCCGACTACGTGCTGGCCGGCGGTGGCTTTCCGGTGACCGTCAAGGGCGCCGGCGTCATCGGGGTGATCGCCGTCTCCGGACTGCCGGAGCGCGAGGATCACGGCGTCGTCGTCGATGCGCTGGGCGATCATTTGGGCGTCGACAAGCGCGGCCTGGCATTGCCTCGGGACGCCGAATGACCGTGCTCAATCCCAAGGCCTTCCTGACCTCCATCTTCAACGCCGCCGTTGCCGCCGCCGATCCGGAACGAACCATCCGGGATCATCTGCCGGCCAAGCCAAAGGGCCGTACCATCGTCATCGGCGCGGGCAAAGGCTCGGCGCAGATGGCGGCAGCGTTCGAGAAAGTGTGGGCCGGCCCGATCGAAGGGCTGGTCGTCACCCGCTATGGCTATGGCGCGACCTGCGAGCGCATCGAGATCATCGAGGCGGCTCATCCGGTGCCGGACGCTGCCGGTCTGGAAGCCTCGCGGCGCCTGCTCGCCAAGGTCCAGGGGCTGACTGAGGATGACCTAGTGGTGGCGCTGATTTCCGGCGGCGGATCGGCGCTGTTGCCGTCGCCCGCCGGCGGCTTGACGCTGGCCGACGAGATCGCCGTCAATGAGGCGCTGCTCGCCTCGGGTGCGCCGATCGCGGCGATGAACACCATCCGCAAGCACCTTTCCACCATCAAGGGCGGCAGGCTGGCAGCGGCCGCATGGCCGGCCAGGGTGGTGTCGCTGATCGTCTCCGATATTCCCGGCGACAATCCGGCAATGGTCGCCTCCGGCCCAACCGTACCGGATACAGGCAGCCGCGCAGACGCGCTGGCCTCGATATCGGCCTATGGCATGAAACTGCCGGCCTCGGTGATGGCGCATATCAATTCGCCGGCCGCCGATGCGCCAAGCCCGGATGACGAGCGCTTTTCGCGCAACGAGGTGCATTTGATCGCTTCGGCCGGGGTGTCGCTCGAAGCGGCTGTTGCGGAAGCGAAACGGCAAGGCGTTGAAGCCATCATCCTCTCCGATGCGATCGAGGGCGAAGCGCGCGAAGTCGGCGGCGTCCATGCCGCGATCGCGCGCGAAGTGGCGACGCGCAACCGGCCATTTCAAAAGCCGGTGCTGATCCTGTCGGGCGGCGAGACAACCGTGACGCTGCGCGCAAAAGGCAAGGGCGGCCGCAATTCGGAATTCCTGCTGGCCTTCGCCATCGGCATCAATGGCGTCGACGGCATTCACGCGCTGGCCGCCGACACCGACGGCATCGACGGTTCGGAAGACAATGCCGGCGCCTTCGCCGATGGCTCGACCGTATCGCGCATGCGCGCAGCCGGGGTGGACGCCAAGGCTATGCTTGCCGGCAACAATGCCTGGACGGCCTTCAACGCGGTTGGCGATCTTTTCGTACCCGGCCCGACCGGTACGAATGTCAACGATCTCAGGGCAATTCTGATCAGGTAGCTGAAGCAATTCCAGGAAGTGTGAAGCGGTTTTCCGTCTGGAATCGCGCAAAAACAAAACTGATCAGGCGGCCATCAGCCGCTTCACCAGCTTCATATCCTGCAGGAACCGTTCGCGTTCGGCTTCCTTGTCCGCCCGATCGTGGATGCGCAGGATGAAGGAGGGATGGATGGTGATGAACACGCGCAATCCGTCCTCGCGCTCGATCACTTGTCCGCGCATCTTTGTCACCGGGATCGCCTTGCCGAGCAGCGACATCGCCGCTGTCGCGCCGAGTGCCACGGCGAGGTTAGGCTTGATCAGCTCGAATTCTTGGTCGATCCACCAGCGGCAGGCCTGAATCTCACCGGAATTCGGCTTGGAGTGGATGCGGCGCTTGCCGCGCGGCTCGAACTTGAAGTGCTTGACTGCGTTGGTGACATAGACCTTTTGCCGATCGACACCGGCATCGTCCAGGATCGCATCGAACACCTTGCCGGCCGGACCAACGAAAGGTTTGCCGGCGAGATCCTCCTGATCCCCCGGCTGTTCGCCGACGAAGATCACTTTGGCATTGTCGGGGCCCTCACCGAAGACGGTCTGCGTCGCGTCGCGCCAAAGCGGGCAGCGACGGCAGCCTTTCGCTACCTCACGCAACTCGGAAATCGTGCTTGCGGCATCGTCCTCCGCCGTCTCGGCAGGCTGTTGCTTCGGCCAATGCCGTGCCTGCACCTTTGCGTGGTGCGGCGCGGGTGTTGTCGGCATCTTCGCAATCATGTCCTTGGCGGCCTTGTCCGCTCCTGCGATCATGTCTGGAATGAGCGAGGCCTCGGGAAGGTTCCGCCAATATTTCTTTGGCATCTCCCTTTGCATCGCCTTCACCTTCAGCCGCGCCGGGTTGAAGATGTTCTCGAAATAAGTCCGCCAGAGCGCCTCGGTGTCGTCTTGATCAGGCGCATCGCCCTTGGCAGCACCCGGCCCCATCGCCAGCCTTTCGCCATCCCAATCGGCGGAGGCATAGGGCGTCAGGATCGTCCAGCGCATGCCGGTGAAACGCCTGACGAAGAAATCGGCGTTGCGCTCGACGATGAAATGATCCGGCTCGAACCAGGCGACATAGCGCTCATCGGCACCGTCGCCGATTTTTCGGAAGCGCACGAAGGCGTGCATCTTGTGGCTGTCGCGCCGCACCGCCTTTTCCATGGTCTCAAGCCGCCTGGTGTCGGGATCCGACGCGATTTCCAGCAGTTTAGGCTCGTCGCGCAATCGCCAAAGCACTCTGTGGAGAAAGGCAAACCGGCCGGAATCGGAATGGCAGAACGCCGTTTCGGCATGCCCGATGAAGTCGCGCGGCACGACGAGCTGCGCGCCCGCAGGCACTTCAGGCAATTCTGCCTGATCAGAGCCCGGCGCGACATGCCAGCCGACGTCCTCGGGCCTGACCTCATTCAGGGCGAGCCGCCGTGCCGCGTCACGCCAGCCGGCAAAATCCGTCTCGCTGTCGAGCCGAACTCTGTATCTGGCGAGATCGAGTTGCGCCGGCCGCATGATCAAAACAACGATAATTGTTCGCAGGAGTAGGCGATCCTGTCGCGCAGGCCGGCCTTGCCGGTCAGCGCACCAGGTGACCAGCCTTCGGCGATGATGAAGGGCCTGAGCTTGGCGACCGACTGGCAGATCCGTCCGACGTCCTCGAGCCGCATGCGCCGGTGCCGGCGCGTCTCCAAAATCTTCGCCACCACCTTGGTGCCGAGACCCGGCACCCGCAGCAGCGCTTCGCGGTCGGCGCGGTTGATGTCGACCGGAAACTGTCCCCGGTTGCGCAGCGCCCAGGCGAGCTTCGGGTCTATGGCGAGATCGAGCATGCCGTCGCTGCTCCCGGCAAGGATTTCCGGCTGTGAAAACCCATAGAACCGCATCAGCCAGTCGGCCTGATAGAGCCGGTGCTCGCGCATCAGCGGTGGTTTCAGCAAGGGCAGCGACGATGACGAATCCGGAATGGGGCTGAAAGCCGAGTAATAGACGCGCCGCAGATGATAGCTGCCATAGAGCCGCGCGCTGGTGTGAAGGATGCCGTCGTCGGATGTCTTGTCGGCGCCGATGATCATCTGCGTCGACTGACCGCCCGGCACAAAGCGTTCGCGCTTCTTGGTCTTCAAAGTCGGCTCAGCCTTCTCCTCCATCTTCTGGCGCAGCCTGGCCATGGAAAGCCGGATTGTCTCCGGCTTCTTCTCGGGCGCCAGCCGCTTCACGCCCTCATCGGTCGGCAGTTCAACGTTGATCGACAGCCGGTCGGCATAAAGCCCTGCCTTCTCGACCAGTTCCGCCGAACTTTCCGGGATCGTCTTCAGATGGATGTAGCCGGAGAACTTCTCCTCCAAGCGCAGCCGGCGTGCCACCTCGACCATCTCGCCCATGGTCTCGTCCGGTGAGCGGACGACGCCGGAGGACAGGAACAGGCCTTCGATATAGTTGCGCCTGTAGAAATCCATGGTCAGTTTCACCACCTCTTCGATGGTGAAACGGGCGCGCCGCACATTGGACGACGAGCGGTTGATGCAATAGCTGCAATCGTAGATGCAGAAATTGGTCAGCAGGATCTTGAGAAGGGAAATGCAGCGGCCATCCGGCGCGTAGGAATGACAGATGCCCATGCCTTCGGTGGAGCCGATGCCGCCGGATTTCAAGGAATCCTTTTTTGCAGCACCGGAAGAGGCGCAGGAGGCATCGTATTTGGCGGCGTCGGAGAGGATCGCCAGCTTTTCACGGACGGTAAGTGCGCTCATATGTTCATGATATGTTCTGAACAGGAGATCCGCTACCTCATTTGATGGAGGCGGCGAAAAAGTGATCGCCGCCCATCATGAATCCATCAAACCTCGTGCAGATAGAGGTGGTAATCCAGTTCGCTGACCGTGCGTGCCACCCGCAGATACTCGGACTGTTTGATCGCCACGAAGGTCCGGTGCAGGTCCTCGCCGAGCGCGTTCTTCAGGAAGCTGGACGTCCGCGCCGCTTCGATCGCGGCGCGCCAGTCGACAGGCATGGTCGTGCGCGTGACCGCTGCCTCATAGCCGTTGCCGGTCGTTTCGGGGCCCGGATCGAGGCCTTCATCCATGCCCTTGATGATGCCGGCGAGCACGGTCGCGGCGATCAGATAAGGGTTGGCGTCGACGCCGGACGGGCGGTGCTCGATGCGCCGGTTCTTCGCGTCGCCTGCCGGCACGCGTAGCGCCACCGAGCGGTTGTTGACGCCCCAGGTCGGCGCCACCGGCGCATAGGATTGCGAGACGAAACGCCGCCAGGAATTGGCGTGCGGCGCAAACACCAGCATCGATTCCGCCATCGTCTGGATGAGGCCACCAAGCCCCTGCAGCAGCGGCAGCGACCAGCTCTCGCCACCGGCTTCGGCAAAGACGTTTCTTCCGGCCTTGTCCTGCAGCGAGACGTGGAAATGCATGCCCGAGCCGGCATATTTCTCAATCGGCTTGGCCATGAAACAGGCGGTAACGCCATGGCGGCGCGCCTGCGCCCGCACCAGCCGCTTCAGCATGACCAGGTCGTCGGCCGCCCGCATCACGTCCTTGCGGTAGTTCAGCGTCAATTCGTACTGGCCGGGCGCATATTCGGAAATCACCGTCTCGGCCGGAATGCCTTGCGCCTTGGCCGCCGCATAGATGTCGGAAAACAGCGGCTCCATGCCGTGCAGATGATCGACGGAATAGACTTCGGTCTTGCCCGAGACGCGGCCATCGAGAACCGCGCGCGCCGGCTGCACCTTGCCGTCGGCGTCGCGCTCATTGGCCAGCAGGAAGAATTCGAGCTCGAAGGCGCCGGCCGGATAGAGACCCTTGGCCGCCAGGATGTCGACTTGCCGCGCCAGCGCCAGCCGGGGGTCCGACGACATCGGCCGGCCGTCGAGCATGTACATCGCCATCAGCAACTGGCCGCGCGGCGGGCTCGTGCCGTAGAGCGGCACCAGCGTGCCGGGGATCGGCCAGGCGCGTAGGTCGCCGTCGCCGGTAGTCCAGATCAGCCCGGTCTCGTGCACATCCTCGCCGGTGATGTCGAGGCCGAGGATCGAGATCGGCATATGGCGGCCGCCCTCGAAGATGCTTTTCAGCTCATGCCGGCGCACGATCTTGCCACGGCCGACGCCATTGGCGTCGGTCAGCACGATATCGAAGGCTTCGATCTCGGGATGGGCGTCGAGAAAGGCTTGCGCCTCGGCTGACGTCGAGCCCGAAGGTGAGGTCATCATGGCATTGGGGTGGACCATCGCCGCTTGTCTCATGCCGCAAGCTTTGCCGCAACCGCGCCGAAGGCGGTGATCAGCCGGTTGACCTGGGTCCCAGTGGTCGCCGGCGAGATCAGCATCATGTTGTGGAAAGGTGCGATCAGCACGCCGCGATTGACCAGCGCGACATGGATGGCAGCCTCCAGTTCCGGTGCATGCGCCACTTCCGCCTCGGCGCCATTGCGCAGCGGACCGGGCGCACAGATGAACTCGACACGAGCGCCGACGCGCGAAACATGCCAGGGCAGGCGATAGCGATCGATCACGCCGGTTAGCCCGGCATCGAGCCGCCGCGCCAGATGATCCATCCGGTCATAATTCTCCGGCGTCATCACCTCTTCAAGCGTGGCGCGCATCGCTGCGAACTGTAGCGGGTTGGCCGAGAGCGTCGTTCCCATACCGGAATAGCCCGGCTCCTTGGTCCTGTTGTAATCTGCGTAGCGCGAGGCGACGTCGTCACTCATGCCCCATACACTTGCCGGCACACCGCCGGCAATCGGCTTGCCCAGGACGAAGAGGTCCGGGTCGAGGCCATACTTCCTCGTATAGCCGCCGGGGCCGGTCGAGATCGTGTGCGTCTCGTCGATCAGAAGCAGCGTGCCGGCTTGGCGTGTCAGTTTGCGCAGGGCGTCATGGTAACCCGGATCGGCCAGCACCATGCAGGAATTGGTCAGTACCGGCTCGGCGATGACGCAGGCGACGTCCTTATCCCCAAGCGCGGCTTCGAGTGCTGAAATATCGTTGAACTCGATGACCTTGGCCGTGCGGGTCAGGTCGCGGAACTCGCCCGCCAATCCCGGCCGGTTGACGGGCTTGCCGTCGATCAGCCGCACCATCGTCTCGTCGACCGAGCCATGATAGCAGCCGTTGAAGACCAGGATTTTTTCGCGGCCGGTGACGGCACGGGCAACACGCAGCGCAAAGCGGTTGGCGTCGGTCGCCGTCGTCGCGATCTGCCAGAACGGCAGGCCGAAGCGCTGCTGCAGCAGCGGCCCTATGGCCAGCGCATCTTCCGAAGGCAGCATATAGGTCAGGCCGCGTCCGGCCTGGCGGCGGATGGCGCGTGCCACCGGTGGCGGCGAATGGCCGAACATCGAGCCGGTGTCTCCAAGGCAGAAATCGTCGAGCTTGTTTCCGTCGATGTCGGTGATCGTCGCGCCCCTGGCGTTGTCAACCAGGATCGGGAACGGCGTCGGCCAATCGTTCATCCAGTGCATCGGGACTCCGCCGAAGAAGCCGGGCAGGCCGTTGCCGATCTTGGCTTGCGATTTTGGCCGCGCCTTGCGGAAGGCTGCCCCCTCGGTTTCGCGCAAATCGGCAATGCGGTCGCGGCCGATGCCGCCGATGGACGTCTTGGACATATCGCTGTGCATGAAAACCCCTCTGGTCGATCCCTCTTAGCCAATCCGTGTCCGCATCCGCAATTGGCCGCGCATCTGTCCTGCGTTGGCTCAGCCTTTGGCAGCGGCGCTTGACCGTGCTGCCGAAGTCAGCGCCAATATGAGCGGGATTTGAGGTGGAGGGGCAAAATGAGAACGATCATGTGTGTGGCAATGCTTCTGTCGTCGGCTGGCGCTGCCTTTGCGTCGGGCGGCATCTGGTGCTCCACCGAGGACACGGCGGCGACATTCGAGGTCGAGGCAGGCGTCACCAGAGGCATGGGCGGGCCGACCTTCAACTTTCGCGGCAACCTCGAAATTCTGAGCCGGCCTGCCGGCGACAGCCTGCGCAAGACCGTGTTCGAGGATTCCAACCTGACGCAGTACTGGCTCGACGGCAAGGAATTGCGGCTGAACATCTATCGTGAGCACGAGGCCGCGCAAAAGATCAACTCGATCGAACTGACGATCCTGACCAAGACCAGCGACGAAGGCGTCTATGACGGGAGCTATACGCTCTCCATCTACGACGCCGCGGCGGATACGGACCAGGACGGCAAACCGGTTGAAATCAGCGGCAAAGTGTCGTGTGGAGCGGAGTGAGCGGGGTCAGGCCGTGATGTCGATGACGCCGCAATCGCCGGCGGCACTGCCGAAGGCGACACGGCGTTCTTCCTTGTCCCACATCATCGAGGTGATGGAGCCCTTGCCCGGCCGTCGCAACAGCACTTCCTTGGCGTCGGCAAAACGCACCGCCATCACCATGCCGTCATCATAGCCTATGGCGACGACATCCTGGCTCGGATGGCAGGCGACAGCCGTCACCATGGCGTTGCCTCGCGTGCCGAGTTCCAGCGGCGCCTTGCCCATCGGCCCATCCTTGCCCGAAAACGGCCAGACGATCGCCGCCGGCGCGCCGGAACTCGCCAGCCACTTGCCCTTCACGCTCCACGACAGGCTTTTCACCTTGCCGGGATAGCCGGTCATGCGCATGTGCTTGCCGTCGGCGAGCTTCCAGCCGTGCAGCGCGTTTTCCTGCATGGTGGTGACGAGGAAGGCGCCATCCGGCGAGAAGGTGACGCCGGTGTGGGCACCGGCCCATTCGAGTTCCACCGGCTTGCCCTCGGCGGCGGGGAAATGCAGCGTCGCGCCATTGTAGCGGGCAACGCCGAAGCGCATGCCCTTGGGCGAGAAGGCCAGGCCCTCGACCGAACGCGGATGGGTGAATTCCCTGGTCTTGCCGTCGGCGAAGCGCACGAAGGCGGTCTTGCCTGAGGCATAGGCGATGGCGCCTTGCGGCCCGGCGGCAACGCTGGTGATCCACTTCCTGGCGGCGCTTGCCAATTCCGTGGCCTCGCCGCCCGCTTTCACGGCAAACACCTTGCCGTCCTCGCCGCCGGTGATCAGCCGGTCGTTGGCCGCATCATGGAAGGCGGCCAGCAGCCCGTCATTGGCCTGAACTGTCTTGTGGCCATGGTCGAGCCGATGGACGACGCCGTCGGCCATCGCGAAATGCGGCACGTCACCGAGAAAGACGGCGGCGATGCAATGGCCTTCGAGATCAAGCGGGGCGACTGTGGGCATGACTATTCTTATTCACCTGGACGAGATTGTAGAGACAGCCCGGGCGGCTTACTCGACGTTTGCGGTTCCGGCAACCATGAGGTTAGGCAAGTCGCGAGAGGCGGTTGTCAAAGCAGCCCTCTCTCCCGCAGATCGGTTGCGAACGTCGCCAGGGGCATCACCAGGGTCAAATCCGATCCTTGGAGGGGCTCGGCGCCATAACTGGCATACCACCTTGCCGCCCGCTCGCTCTTGGCATCGATGATGAGTAGGATGCCGCCGCCCTCGCCGGCAAGCCGTAGGCAGCGCAACGCCGCGGCAGCAAGCAACTGACCGCCGAGCCCTTGCCCTGCGACGGTGCGGTCGGTCGCGAGCCGTGCAAGCTTGAAACCGGAAACCTCGTGTCGCGCCAAGCCTCTCGTCATGGCTTCGGGCACGGTTTCATGGGCGACTGCAGACGGTGCGATCGTATAGAACCCAAGGATACGCTCCGAAGCCGCGTCATCAATCGCACAGAAGGTCTTGGCTGCATTCTGATCGTGGCTCTGTCGCGCGAACCGCCGCAGAAAATCGTTCATTTGCGCGTCGCCGCAATCGAAGGAAGCCCGATCGTGACGTCTCGCAATCGGTTCTTCATGCCAGGACGGAAGCGTCACAGAGTGTCCGGCAAGGCGGCGATCGCGGCCTTGAGCTTGGCGTTGGGTCTTGGCGGGTGTTCCAGTAGATCGAGGATGCGTGAGAAATCGCGACCCGACACCTTCGTCACCTCCGCTGCCTCTATTACGGCCTGCGCCTCGGGCACGACCTTGTCGAGGATAAAGTCGGCCATGTCCTTGTGCGACAGCGCTGCGGCGCGGGAGATCATCGCCTTCTGCTCAGGCGGAATGCGGATTTGGTAGCGCTCGGTCTTGTTGTCGGCTGATCTAGGCATAGGTCACTCCTCGCCGCTAATATCATGTACACATGATATGTGTACATGAAGAGATATTCAACCCGCAACGAGCAGCGCTACGAAGGACCTAGGCCTGGCAGGCGTCAAAGCTCTTCTTCAGCCGCTCGGCGTCGAGTTCACGGCCGATGAACACTAGCCGGCTCTCATGCTTCTCGCCGTCCTTCCAGGCGCGCTGGTGATCGCCCTCGATGATCATGTGCACGCCCTGGATGACATAGCGTTCGTCGTCGCCCTTGAGCGCGATGATGCCTTTCAGCCGCAGGATGTTGGGGCCTTCCATCTGGGTGATCTTCTCGATCCAGGGGAAGAATTTCTTCGGGTCCATCTCGCCGCCGCGCAGCGACACCGACTGCACCGTCACGTCATGGATATCTGAAGCATGAGCGTGATGGTGGTGCCCGTCATGATCGTGGTGGTGGTGATCGTGACCGTCATGATCGTGGTCATGATGATCGTGATCGTCATGCGCCTCGAGGAAATGCGGGTCGTTTTCCAGCGCCCTGGACAGGTCGAAGGCGCCGCGGTCTAGCACCTCGGTCAGCGCGACGCCGGCTCGCGTCGTGCGATGGATCTTCGCCGCCGGATTGATGGCGCGGATCGTTGCCTCGACCTTGGCGAGTTCTTCTGATGTGACGAGGTCGGTCTTGTTGAGCACGACGACGTCGGCGAAGGCGATCTGGTCCTCGGCTTCCCTGGAATCCTTGAGCCGTAACGGCAGATGCTTGGCGTCGACCAGCGCCACCACCGCGTCAAGCCTGGTCTTGGAGCGCACGTCGTCGTCCATGAAGAAGGTCTGCGCCACCGGCACCGGATCGGCGAGCCCGGTGGTCTCGACCACGATGGCGTCGAAGCGGCCTGGCCGGCGCATCAGGCCCTCGACGACACGGATCAGGTCGCCGCGCACCGTGCAGCAGATGCAGCCATTGTTCATCTCGTAGATTTCCTCATCGGATTCCACGATCAGATCATTGTCGATGCCGATTTCGCCGAATTCGTTGACGATAACGGCGTAGCGCTTGCCGTGGTTTTCCGACAGGATGCGGTTGAGCAGCGTCGTCTTGCCGGCGCCGAGATAGCCGGTGAGAACGGTTACGGGGATCTGCGTCTGTGCGTCGCTCATGGCTTGCCTCGAAAGTGCTGGCCTCGAAAATTCGGCCTGAGAAAAAGGGAATGTCGGCTCCATATAGGGTGTGTGCCGGGCTTTTGCACGGGGCAAACCTATGGGCCAAACCGGCTTGCCGACATTGCTGAATTTTCATTGGCGAGAGCCGCTGTGACCGCCTAGATCAGGATACGAGAGGCCAATTCGAGAGGCAAGATATGTCCGGCAAGCCATCCTCCTTCTCAATGAGCCGGCGCCAGGCGCTCGGTTTGATCGCGGTCACCGCCGGCGGTGGTGCCTTCCTGCCCGCCGCCGCGATAGCAGACCAGACTTTACCCTATGCCGGACTGGCCTTGTTCGAAAACGGCGCCGGTGTCTGCACCATTACGCCTGAAGTGACCGAGGGGCCGTTCTATTTCGACCCGAAACTCGAACGTGCGGACGTCACCGAAGGCAAGAAGGGCATAGCCCTTGGCGTTCGGCTGCAGGTTGTCGACGCGGACTGCCGCCCACTTGCCGGCGCCCGCGTCGACATCTGGCATTGCGACGCGCAAGGCGCCTATTCCGGCTATCCCAGACAGGGTGACGACCGCGACGTCGACACGTCGGGCCGGACCTTCCTGCGTGGTTGGCAGAAGACCGATGCAAGCGGCATCGTTTCCTTCGCCACCATCTATCCCGGCTGGTATCGCGGCCGCACCACCCATATCCATTTCAAGATCTTCCCTAACGACAGTTCGGTGATGACCGGACAGTTGTTCTTCCCCGACAGCCTCAGCGAGCAGATATTCACCACAGTCGCGCCCTACAATGACCGACCCGGCAAGCGCGACACCTCGAATGCCGCGGACGGCATCGCCAGGCGGGCCGGACCGCAATCGCAGGCTGCGCTGCGCGAACTGGAGGATGCCTATCAGGCGCTGATGATCGTAGCGGTGAAGCCCGGCTGAGCGGCGGTCACTCCACCACCCTGCTCGCGACGAAAACTCCGGCTGGGAATTCGTTTGTCATCTAACTGAAATAAACATCTGGCATTAGCCACGGCGGACACCACAATGCTTGCCGGCAAAGCTGTTTGAAGCACCGGAATCTTTTTGATCGTCGATTGCCAACCGGCCGGCTGCCTCTATGCTGCCCGCACCGGTACGGCCGAAGAGGGATGACCATGGCCAAGGCGGACAAGACTGCAACAATGAGCCGGCTGCATTCGGCGGCAAGGCTGGCAAGAACGGCGCTGGCTGCCCGGCTTCTGGCGCACGGCTTCTATGCCGGCCAGGACCAGATCATGCTGGCGCTCGACCGTGAAGACGGTCAGACGCCGGGCAATCTTGCCGGACGCCTCGGCGTGCGCCCGCCGACGATCACCAAGACCATCAACCGGCTGCAGGCCCAGGGTTTCCTGGAGAAGCGCGCCTCGGAGGCTGATGCCCGCCAGGCCCATATCTTCCTCACCGATACAGGCCGCGACATCATCCACGCCATCGAGAAATCGGTGAAGAAGACCGAAAAGCAGGCGCTGAAGGGCCTCGACAAGAAGGACCAGAAGTCGCTGTTCAAACTGCTTGCCCGCATCGAGGCCAACCTCTCGAACGAGGAACTGGTGCTCATCGACGACGACGCCGAGTCGGACGACTGACCGGCAGATTGTCGCGGCAGGCGATCAAGCCGCCGCGGCAGAGCCCTGGATCAGCGACGACCAGCGTCCCGGTGTCATGCCGAATGCCTTCTTGAATTGCCTGATAAAATGGCTCTGGTCGCTGAAGCCGGCTTCGACTGCGATCTGTGCCAACGGTTCGCCGGCGGCGATCATCCGCCGCGCGCGCTGAAGCCGGCGCATCACCAGGAAGCGATGCGGACTGGTCGAGAAAGCGGCGCGGAAGTGCCGCGACAAGGCATAGCGGTCGAGCCCGGTTACCGCTTCCAGTTCACCGGAGCGCACCGGCCGGGTCAGGTTTTCCGTAAGATAGTCGCGTGCTAGCGCAGCCGCCCGCCACGCCGTCCTGGTCATCGGCTTCGCCGACTGGCCGCCATGCCGGATCAGGCTTTGCATCAGTTGCGTCAGGAAGTCGTCGACGAACAACTCGTCGAGTTCCTGCTCCAGCGGACCCAGCGCCGAAAGCAGCGTTGCGCAAAAGGCGGCGTCCGTCACCACGCCATCCCTGACAAAAGGCAGCGAAGCGCCGCCAAGGCAGCCGAGCATCAGCGACGGCTCCAGATAGAGCATTCGGTAGCGCAGGCCGTCCTCGGTGCCGGCGCCGCCGTCATGCAACTCGTCGGGATGCAGAACGATGATCTGTCCCGGAAGGCTGTGGCGCGCAGCGCCGAGATAGCGAAACGTCTGCACACCGTGCAGCGTCACCCCGATCGCATAGGTGTCGTGGCGATGCAGGTCGAACGCGCTGCCACGGAAGCGCGCCTCGATCCGCTCCATGCCTGCGGGATCGGGGGCGGAGATGATACGGTTTTCCGCCGCATCGACGCACAAACGTCCAAGACCCTTGAAAGCCTGGCTGTCTAGATCGTGCGACATCGTCTCCTTCAGCCTCGCATTGGGGCACAACCGAATGGCCAATGTCTCATGTTCGATACGAAATTTGCAATCGTGCTCGGGGAAGATCTGCCGGTCTGGCAGAAACTCAACGTCACCGCTTTCCTGACCAGCGGCATCGTCGCGCAGTTTCCCGATATCATCGGTGAACCCTATCGCGACCGCGCCGGCAATCTCTACAACCCGCTGTCGATCCAGCCGGTCATCGTTTTGTCCGCCGACCAGGCAACGTTGGGCGCCATCCACCGGCGCACACTAGAGCGCGGCGTGACCACCTCGCTCTATGTCGAGGAGATGTTTTCGACCGGCTTTGACGCGGCTAACCGTGCCGTCTTCGCCGAATTCGCGCCTGAAGACGCCAAGGTGGTCGGGATCGCGCTTCGCGCCGACAAGAAGCTGGTCGATAAAATCACCAAGGGCGCCCGCATGCACGCCTAGCCAAGGCACTACGCCTGCCGGCGGCTCTTGTTGTGCCAGCAGGCTTTCACCTCGGGGCTGGCGACAATTGCCTTGCCGGGAGCCGGCAATTCCCGCAAAGGTGGGCTTCAGCCCAGCTTCCCACCCGGCCTGCAAGTGAGTGCTCCCCAAAGACATGTAGAAAGCGCGACGCCCCCGGTGGCGATCCTGTGCATGCTTTCCACCTATGTCTGCTTCACCTTCCTCGACACATCAAGCAAATACCTCGTCCTTGCCGGCGTTTCCGTGCTGGTCGTTGCCTGGGTGCGCTTTGCCGTGCATGTGGTGCTGGTCGGCGCGCTGCTGCGCGGCTGGCGCGAACCGGTGCGGTTTCGTCCGGTCAACCTGCCGGCGCATATCTTGCGTGGCGCGTTCCTGTTCGGATCGACCATATTCAATGTCCTGGCGCTCAAATCCCTGCAACTGGCCGAGACAACCTCGATCTATTTCTTCGGGCCGATGGTGATCACGGCGCTGGCCGGTCCGCTGCTTGGCGAGTGGGCCGGCTGGCGGCGCTGGCTGGCGATCCTGGCGGCCTTTGCCGGCGTCCTCATCATCACCCGGCCGGGCGTCGGCGTTTTCGGCATCGGACATCTCTTCGCGCTCGGCTCGATGCTGTCGAACTGCTTCTACGTCATCATGACGCGCCGCATGTCGGCGACCGAGACATCGGAGAGCCTCATCCTGTTTTCGGCGCTGGCGCCGGCGCTGCTGCTGTTGCCCCTGCTGCCGTTTTCGTTTTCCCTGCCGCATGATGGCTGGCACTGGTTCGTGCTGCTGATGCTCGGCGTGTTCGGCGGCGTCGGTCACTGGCTGCTGGTCCAGGCCTACCGGCTGGCGACAACCACGGCTTTGGCGCCCTATCCCTATTCGCAGATGGTGTGGATGATCATTTCCGGCTGGATCGTCTTCAAGCAGTTTCCCGACCGCTGGACATTGGTCGGCGCCGCCATCATCGTCGCCAGCGGTCTCTACATCGTCCATCGCGAGCATAGGCTTCGGCTGCGGAGCCGCGCGGCCTCGGATGTCGAGGCCGAAGCGTTGGCAAAAAAACTTTGATTTGCCCCCGATCGGTGGCATAACGCCGCCTTTAAACAGTTTAGGTCTGGAAGTTCAGGTCCGGGGAGCACACGTCGCTGGCACAAAAAATCAAGCTTTCGACGATCGCGGATGCGCTCGGCGTGTCCACGGCCACGGTCTCGCTGGCGCTGCGCGACAGCCCTCTGGTTGCCGGGACCACCCGTGACCGCATCAAGGAACATGCCCGCGCCATCGGCTATATCTACAACCGACGCGCCGCCAGCCTGCGCACCTCGCGTTCCGGCATTGTCGGCGTCGTCGTCCACGACATCATGAACCCATTCTTCGCCGAGATCCTGCGCTCGATCGAAAGCGAGCTCGACCGCAGCCGGCAGACCTTCATCCTGTCCAATCATTATGATCAGCTCGAAAAGCAGCGCACCTTTATCGATACGCTTTTGCAGCTCGGCGCCGACGGCGTCATCATGTCGCCGGCGATAGGCACGCCGGCTTCCGACATCCTGATGGCCGAGGAGAACGGCCTCCCCGCTGTGCTGATCGCGCGCACCGTCGAGGGTGCCGACGTGCCGGTGTTTCGCGGCGACGACTCTTATGGGACAGGCCTCGCCACCAACCATCTGATCTCGCTCGGCCACAAGCGCATCGCCATGATCGGCGGCACCGACCAGACCTCGACCGGCCGTGACCGCTACCAGGGCTATGTCAACGCGATGGAGGCGGCCGGGCTGGAAGTCAGGCCGTCATGGCGCATCGCCGGCCCACGCACCAAGCAGGCCGGCTTCGAGGCCGCCGGACAGTTCCTGGCGCTGAAGGACAGACCGACGGCTGCCTGCTGCTGGAACGACCTTGTCGCCATCGGCCTGATGAACGGCATTGCCCGTGCCGGCCTTGTGCCCGGCGTAGACATCTCCGTTACCGGCTATGATGACCTTGAGGAAGCGGCGATCGCGACGCCGGCGCTGACCACTGTCTGGAACGGCCAGCGCGAGGTTGGCCGCCGCGCCGCCAGCGCGCTGCTCGACAAGCTCAACGGCCAGACGGTGCGGCCCTCGCAGGAATTGATCAAGCCGGAACTGCATGTGCGTCAGTCGACCGGCAAGCCGGTGGAGCGTGTATGACCAAGGCCGAACAGCTGCAATCCGTCGCCATCCTGGTGCCGGGCGATTTCAACGACCATGCGGTCGACCGCATCAACCGCACGTTCAGGCGTGTCAGAATCGAACGCGCCGATCCGGCGCTCGTCACTGACGAGATGCGCAGTGATGTGCGCGGCATCGCTTCGTTTGCCGGCATCGACGCGGCGATGATGGATGCATTGCCCAACCTCGAACTCATCGCCTCCTTCGGCGTCGGCTATGATTCGGTCGATGTCGTCCATGCCCGAGCGAAGAACATCATGGTCACCAACACGCCCGACGTGTTGACCGAGGAGGTCGCCGACACCACGATCGGGCTGCTGATCAACACCATCCGCGACTTGCCGCGCGCCGAAACCTGGTTGCGTGACGGCAGCTGGGTGCGCAAGGGCAACTATCCGCTGAGCCGGCTGACCTTGCGCGGGCGCAGTGTGGGTATTTTCGGCATGGGCCGCATCGGGCAGGCCATCGCCCGGCGTCTGGAAGCTTTTGGCTTGCCGGTCGCCTACCACAACCGGCGCCGTGTCGAAGGTCTTTCCTACCAGTATCATGCGACCCTGAAAGGGCTTGCAGAAGCCGTCGATACGCTGATTTCGGTGGCGCCGGGGGGAGCCTCGACGGAGAAGGCGGTCAATGCCGAGATCCTGTCGGCGCTTGGCGCCAACGGCGTCTTCGTCAACATCGGCCGTGGCAGCACTGTCGACGAAGCAGCGCTTGCGGCAGCCCTTGTCACCGGCACCATCGCCGCCGCCGGCCTCGACGTCTTTGCCGACGAACCGAACGTGCCCAAGGCGCTGCTCGATGCGCCCAACACCTCGCTACTGCCGCATGTCGGCTCGGCCTCGGACCATACCCGCCGCGCCATGGCGGATCTCTGCGTCGACAATCTGGTCTCCTGGTTCACCGAGCGCCGTCCGCTGACCCCGGTGCCCGAGACGGCGGAAGTCAAGGCGCGAGCTTGAGGCTGCCTCACTTATTAACGTCAGCTTAACCCTTTGGAATCATTCTTCAACCTATCCGTGTACGTGGATGAAGAATGATGAAAGCACTTTCCGCATTGATCGCTGCCGCAGCGCTGTTTGGTGGCATTCAGCTGTTTCATGGCGGCAGCGTGGAAAGCGTGGCCAACGAGGCCGCCCTGTCCAACAGCTACAGGCTGGTCGCCAATGGCGATGAGGCGGTCTGTGCAGTCAGCCGCGGGGCTGAAATTTCGGACGGTTTGTCGCTGCTCACCGTTGCTCCGAAATGCCGCCGGCTCTTGCCGGGCATAGAGCAGGCGAAGTTCTGGCGCGAGCAAAACGACGGCACGGTCGCCTTCAGCGCCAACGGCGTCGATCCGATCGTCACCTTCGCGACTGCCGACGGCGACGGCTACGAATCCTATGCCCCGGCGCTGCCGCTGCTGTCGCTGGCGGCCATAGGCGATAAGAAATCTGGCGACTGATTATTCCGCTGCGGCCCGTGCGCCAGCCTTCGCTGCGGCGTGCAGCCGAACCGCATCGCCGAAGGCACGGAATATCTTCACCGAATTGCTGTCCGACTTGACCCAGTATTCCGGATGCCATTGCACGCCGACGGCGAAGGCGCGGGCGTCGCGCACCGAAACCGCCTCGACTGTGCCGTCGCTGGCGACGGCCTCTATCTGCAGCTTCGAGCCGAGCCGGTCGATCGCCTGGCGGTGCAACGAATTGACCTTGATGTCGCCGGCACCGAACACACCGGCCAGGCAACTGTCGGGTTTGATAGAAATGGTCTGGTGGATGGCGAAGCGTTCGTCCTGCTTGTCGCTCACCGGTGCGCGGTGGTCGAGCGAACCCTCGCGCTCCTGGATCTCGGTGCCGAGCGTGCCGCCCAGCGCCACGTTCAATTCCTGGATGCCGCGGCAGATGGCGAGCAGCGGCACGCCGCGTTCGATCGCCCGCCGGATGAGCGGCAGCGTCGTGGCGTCGCGCGCCGGATCATAGGGGCCATTGGCTTCGCTGGCGTCGCCGCCATAAAGCGAGGGGTGCACATTGGATTTCGAGCCGGTGACCATGACGCCGTCGACCGACGACAGAAGTTCGTCGAAATCGAGCCGGTCGCCGAACGATGGCACCAGCACCGGAAACACGCCGGCGCCGGTGATCGCCGCTTCCAGATATTGTTGTGGGGCTGCATGCCAGGTGTAGTTGTCGAACTGACGGACGTCGGTCGATATGGCGACGAGCGGCTGGTGCATTTTGGCTCTATGTTCCATCTGGGCAAGGATGTCCTGCCTGCAAAATAGGCCATCGCCGGGCATTTTTCCATGCCAAGTTTCAACGTGTCGCATGGGCCACGAAATGGCCTGTTAGACTATAGTTGCAGGGTAGCTGGGCTTCGCCGTCAAATCGGGTCGGCCTGCTGGACTCGACTTCTTGCCCGTGTATTGTCTCGAACGAACCGACAGGGAAACCGAGGATTTCCTGACGTCGGCCTGTTGATCCAAAAGGGAGGAAGTTCATGGATCGTCGTTCATTCATTCGCAAGGCCGGTGTCACCGGCGTCGGTGCCGCGGCGGCGGCGGCCACGCTGGCGGCGCCTGCCATCGCCCAGTCCAATCCCAAGGTGACATGGCGGCTGGCGTCGTCCTTCCCGAAGTCGCTCGATACCATCTATGGCGGCGCCGAGGTGTTCTCGAAGATGCTGTCGGAAGCCACCGACGGCAATTTCCAGATCCAGGTTTTTGCTGCCGGTGAGCTGGTGCCTGGCCTGCAGGCCGCCGACGCCACCACGGCCGGCACGGTCGAGGCCTGCCATACGGTGGCATATTATTACTGGGGCAAGGACCCGACATGGGCGCTCGGTGCGGCGGTTCCCTTTTCGCTCAACGCACGCGGCATGAATGCCTGGCATTACCATGGCGGCGGCATCGACCTGTTCAACGAGTTTCTCGCCACGCAGGGCCTTTTCGGCCTGCCGGGCGGCAACACCGGCGTCCAGATGGGTGGCTGGTTCCGCAAGGAAATCAACACGGTGGCCGACCTTTCCGGCCTCAAGATGCGAATCGGCGGTTTTGCCGGCAAGGTGGTGCAGAAGCTTGGCGTCGTGCCGCAGCAGATCGCCGGCGGTGATATCTATCCCGCGCTGGAGAAAGGCACCATCGACGCGGCCGAATGGGTTGGTCCCTATGACGACGAGAAGCTCGGCTTCTATAAGGTCGCGCCCTATTATTACTATCCCGGCTGGTGGGAGGGCGGTCCGACCGTCCACCTGATGTTCAACAAGGCGAAGTACGAAGAACTTTCGCCGACGTACAAGTCGCTGCTGCGCACTGCCGCACAGGCGGCCGACGCCAACATGCTGCAGAAATACGATTATCTGAACCCTGCGGCGGTGAAGCGGCTGGTGGCTGGCGGCGCGAAACTGCGCCCGTTCAGCCAGGAGATCATGGCCGCCTGCTTCGAAAAGGCCAACGAGGTCTATACCGAAATGGAAGCCTCCAACGCGCCGTTCAAGAAGATCTGGGAATCGATCAAGGGCTTCCGCAAGGAGCATTATCTCTGGGCGCAGGTGGCCGAATACAATTACGACACCTTCATGATGGTCCAGCAGCGCAACGGCAAGCTGTAGTCGGCCGGACTTCTGCTCAAAAGCTCTCTGGGCGGAACACTCAGGGAGCTTTTCTGTATATCCCGGGAGGCGAAGCCGGCGGTTCAGCCTAGGCGCGGCACCACCAGAACCTTGACCTCGCCGGGCGCCGGCGGATTGGCGATCACCGCTGGCGCTTCTTCAAGCGACACCTGCCTGGAGATCAGCCTGTCGATCTCGATCGCACCGGAAGCGATCATTTCGGCGGCGCGGCGGTGGGTGTAGGGATTGAGGAAGGAACCGAGCACCCTCAGTTCGCGGAACAACAGGTCGAACGGCTCGAATTCCGCCTTCATGCCTTGTGGCGTCACGCCGACGATGACGACGGTGCCGCCGGCGCGGGCCAGCCGCATGGACTGCTCGACGGTCTCGCGCACGCCCGCGCATTCGAAGACGACGTCGACACCGCCTGGCACCAGCCCCGCCGGTCCGGCGATGGCATCGATGACATCGGCGGCGGTTGGATCGATCGTCACCGTCGCGCCGAGGTCCTCGGCGAGCGCGCGCCGCGAAGCTTGCCTGGTCGACAGAATGATGGTCGTGGCTCCCGCCAATCTTGCCAGCTGCACGGTGAGCAGGCCGATCACGCCGCCGCCAAGCACGACCACCGAACTGCCCGGTTTGATCCCGGCAAGGTCGACGCCATGCAGGCAACAGCCGAGCGGCTCGCAGAAGGCACCGTGCATGGGGTTCAGGCCGGCAGGCAGGACGAAAGCCTGCTTCTGCGGCAAGGCAAGGTATTCGGCAAAGCCGCCGTCGCGATGAATGCCGATGGCGCGCAGATTGCTGCAGAGATTGACTTGTCCCGCGTGACAACGCGCGCAGCGCCCGCAGGCGATGTTGGGGTCGCCGGTGACACGATCGCCGATGGCAAAACCCGAGACCGATTTTCCGATCGCCTCGACGATGCCGGAGAACTCATGGCCGGGCGTCACCGGCGGCGTGCACGGAAATTCGCCGTGAAACAGATGCCGATCCGTTCCGCAGACGCCGCAGGCTTCGATGCGCACCAGTAGCTCATCCGCACCGATGTCAGGCATGTCGACGTCGCGCAGCGTGATGCCGCCCACTGCTTCCAGCCGCACCGCTTTCATGGTTTTGACCATGCCGGTTCAGTTGAAGCTTGGCGGTTGCGACAGGTCAGGCTGTGGCGCTGCCGGCTTTGCCGGTGTCGGATCGCCGAAAGTGGGGGGTTGCGAAAGGTCAGGAGCTGCCGGCGCCGTGCCGCCACCAGCGGGCGCCGCTCCATCCGTCGGCGGCGTGCCGAGCGGCGACAGGCCGGGCACCTCCGGTACCTTGTAGTCGATGGTGCCCGGATCGACGGTCGTTCCCTTGTAGTGCATCACCATTTGCGGGAAGGCGATGGTCAACCCGATCATGATCACCTGGATGCAGACAAAGGGCACCGCGCCCCAATAGATCTGTCCGGTGGTCACCGGCGCGATTTGTTTGCCGGTGAGACGATCGAGATAAGGCACGCGCGCGGCCACCGAACGCAGGTAGAACAGCGCGAAGCCGAAGGGTGGGTGCATGAAGCTGGTCTGCATGTTGACGCCCAGGAGCACGCCGAACCAGATCAGGTCGATGCCGAGCTTGTCGGCGGCGGGCGCCAGCAGCGGTACGATGATGAACGCCAATTCGAAGAAGTCGAGGAAGAAGGCGAGGAAGAAGACGAGCATGTTGACGCCGATCAGGAAGCCGACCTCGCCGCCCGGCAGCGACGTCAAAAGGTGCTCGACCCAGATGTGGCCGTTGACGCCGTAGAAGGTCAGTGAGAACACCCGTGCGCCGATCAGGATGAACAGCACGAAGGACGACAGCCTTGTCGTCGAGGCCAGCGCCTGCTTGACGACGTCAAGCGACAAGCGCCCCTTTGCCGCCGCCATGAACAAGGCGCCGACGGAGCCCATGGCGCCGCCTTCGGTCGGCGTGGCGATGCCCAGGAAGATTGTGCCCAGCACCAGGAAGATCAGCGCCAGTGGCGGGATCAGCACGATGATCACCTGCTGCGCGAGCCTGGACATCATGTTGAAGTTAAGACGTTTGTCGGCAATGGCCACGATGTAGATGAACAGCACTCCGGCAGTCGCGCCGAGAATGTCGGCATTGTCGCCATGCGCCGGCGCCAGATAACGATACGCCGCGTAGGAAACCGCTGATGTGACCAGCAAAGCCACCAGCAGCGACATCACGCCATGGCCGAGTGTACGAGCCTCGAGCGGCAGCGCCGGCATCGAGTTCGGCCGGATGATCGACATGATCAGGATGTAGGACATATAGAGGCCGGTGAGCACGAGGCCTGGGATCAGCGCGCCCGCGTACATATCGCCGACCGAGCGGCCGAGCTGGTCGGCAAGCACGATCAGCACCAGCGACGGCGGGATGATCTGGGCAAGCGTGCCGGAGGCGGCGATGACACCGGATGCGAGCCGGCGGTCATAGCCATAGCGCAGCATGATCGGCAGCGAGATCAAGCCCATGGCGATGACGGAAGCCGCCACCACGCCGGTGGTCGCCGCCAGAAGCGCGCCGACGAAGATCACCGCATAGGCGAGGCCGCCACGGATGGGCCCGAACAGCTGGCCGATCGTGTCGAGCAGGTCTTCGGCCATACCCGACCGCTCGAGCACGATGCCCATGAAGGTAAAGAACGGGATGGCCAGCAGCGTGTCGTTCGACATCACCCGGCTGCCGTAGAAATTATCCGGCAATGCGTGCAGGAGCGGCCAGGCGAGGTTGATCGATCCTCCGGAATAGGGGGATAGCAGCACGCCGATGAAGAAGAACATCAAGCCGTTGGCGGCCAGCGAAAAGGCGACGGGGTAGCCGATCAGCAGGAAGATGATCAGCGAGGCGAACATGATCGGCGCCATGTTCTGCGCGATGAACTCCATCACGAGCGCACCTCGTCGGCCAGCGCCTTGGCTTCGAGTTCGGCCTGCTCATGCACCGATATGAAGGGATTGGGGTCGTCCATGTCTCCGCGCATGATGGCGATCTTCTTGATGATTTCGGAGATGCCCTGCAGCGCGAGCAGGAAAAAACCGATGAGCAGGATGGCCTTGGCCGGCCAGATGATCAGCCCGCCGGAATTGTTGGACATCTCGCCGCTGCGAAACGACAGCGACACATAGGGCACGAAATAGATCACCATCAGCGTCACGAACGGCATCAGGAAGAAGAGATGCCCGAGCAGGTCGATCCAGTGCTGTACGCGGCGTGAAAACAGGCCGTAGACGATGTCGATGCGGATATGTTCGTTCTGCTTCAGCGTATAGGCGGCGGCTAACATGAAGGCGGCGCCGAACAGGTACCATTGCAGCTCGAGCCAGGCGTTCGAGGATATGTCGAACACCTTGCGGATAATGGCGTTGGCGGCGCTCACCAGGATCGCCAGCAGGATCAGCCACGATATCCATTTGCCGATGAATTCGTTGGCGCGATCAATAGTCCTGGATAGAGCAAGAAGCCCTGCCATGCATTTCCTCCCTTGTACCGGAGGCGTGCCGGCTCCCCCCTTTTTTGTCCGTCACGCCGCGTGGTCCAACGGTATGCCGCGCGTGGACTGACGGGTCAACAAGCATAGAGGCAGCAAATATCATCGCATGGCAGACAGTGCCCGATACCGGCGATCTGCCCTCGCGTCATGCAACCAAAGTCTGACCTTTTCAGGCGATTTTGCCGGTGTCGCGGCCGGCGCCGATCAGGATCAGCGTCGTGACCAGGAACAGATACATCCACGCGTCGCGCCACTCGACCGGGAAATAGCCGGCCCACAGCGATTCGGCCATACCGAAGGCGGCCGCGCCGAGTGCTGCGCGCGGTGGCGAGAGATAGCCGCCGACCGCCGTCACGAACAGGATCTTCAACCCGTAGACGAGGCCCGAGCCGAAGCTGACATTGCCGTAATAGAGCCCGGCCATGACACCGGCCAGCGCGGCGCAGAAGCCGCCGAACAGCACCGCGTGCCGAAACACCGCGCGCACGTCGACGCCGCACATCGCGGCTGCCTTGGGGTCGTCGGAGACGGCGCGCCAGCGCCGTCCGAAGCTCGACCGGGCAAAAGCCCGGCTGGCCAGCGCGATTGCCGCCACCACCACGGCGCAGTCGATGAGCTGGATGAGCGTCAGCGTCGCCTTGAAGGTCGCGCCCTGCGCGAAAACGATGGGCTGCGCCAGCATCGGCGGGAGCCACAGATCATGCGTGTCGGCGGCGATGCGGCTCGCTTCGGACAGCAGCAGCAGGATGCCGAGTGTCGTCACCACGATTGCATTGGGCGTGCGGTTGGCCAAAGGTTCGAAGACACTGCGCGACAGCACGTGGCTGATCAGCGCGGCATAGAGGAACGCAGCGACGACGCCGAGCGCCACCGACGCCAGCAGCGTCAGCCACAAAACCTGATAGCCGAAGGCCGCGGTCAGGATCATCGTCTGGCCGCAAAAGGCGAACAACGCGCCATAGGCGAGATTGGTGCGGTGCAGGATGCCGTTGGTCAGCACATAGCCAAAGGCGAGCAGCGCATAGAGCGCGCCCGAGTGCAGCCCGTTCAACACCTGCTGGAAGAAATAGAGCATGCAAAACCTCGAAGCATGCCGCCAAAAGTGCGAAGCGGTCTTGGCCAACGACATGCTCAAAAGGCTGCGGAGACCGCCGCATCCCGGAGTGAGGTTGCATCGTTGAATCTAACTTGTCAAACGCGATTTATCGGTTAGATTCTAGGCATGACGGTATCCTGGACCCCGCACCGCTTCACCGGCGGCTTGCTTGCGCTCGACACGGCGAACACCGTCGTGCTGCGCGGCGATCCGGAGCGGACGTTCGATCGCTTCGACGACCCGGCCGAGATTGCCCGCTTCGCCGATGCGGCGAGCCGCTTTCGCGCCGCCGAACTTGGCGAAAGGCCGCTGGCGGTATCCTCGGCGGTGGCGATCGCGCCCGTCGTGCTGTCGATCCGCGAGGCGACGGACCGGCTGTTTCGTGATGCGGCGTCGAAGGGCGCGGTTGCCACCACTGATCTGCCCGGATTCCTGAGAGCCTGCGGCGATGGCCTTGCCGGCAGCCGGACCGAGATCGGTGCGCCGGGGAGGCCCTTCGGTGATCCCCTGACTCCGATCGCCTTCGAGGCGGCACTGGCGGTTTCGGCGCTGTCCCTTCTGCGCGACGACACCGTCGCGAGGCTCAGGATCTGTCCCAACTGCACCTGGCTGTTCGTCGACAGAAGCCGCAATTCCAGCCGCCTTTGGTGCGACATGGCGGTGTGCGGCAACAGGCAGAAGGCAAGCCGTCACTATCGTCGCCGTCGCATGGCGGAAAATGAGGTCAAGAATGCGTAGCGGCCTTTCCCATTCGATCCTTGTCGGGGCGGCACTCATCGCGGCCGTTGCGCTCGGCGCCTGCCGCGATACCGGCAATGACGAAGGCAAGCTGTTCGAGATTTCCGGCAAGATATTCGTCTTCAACTACCGCCTCGCAAGGGCGACCTATGTCGTGACCCTGCGGCCGCTGAAGCCGATGGGAGAGGGCCAGGTCGCGGTCGCCAGCTTCCAGGATCCCGCCGGCGGCGTGCCTCTGGTGGTCGAGCAGAAGGTCTGGCCGAAGCTCGACAAGGTGACGCTGGAGAGCCCGGCACTGACCTGCGTCGTCAAGAACAAGCCCTATGCGATTGCCATCAGCATCAAGGGCGCCGACGGCGCGGTCCTGCAGAAGATCGATACCACGCTGATGTCGACGGAAGACCAGTCGATCCTGCCCGACCGGCCGCTGGTCATCGATCAGCTCTACACCGCCAACCCCGATCTCGTCGGCCATCCCGACGGCAAGCTGCCGGGCGAACCGAAGCCGGATTGCTCGAAGGGCGGCTGACGCGTCGCGGCCATCCGGGCCGCAGCTGAAATTTCCGTGCGCCGGGCAATGTCCGCGGATCGTTTCATACCCTATTCAGGATGGCCGCGGACTGTTCGTTGCGCGTTGCCTGGCATCTGCGATTTTGTTTGACCTGCCTTGCAAGGGGAGAAAGGATGCGTCATCCGACCCCGACGTTGGCTGCCTGCCCCGCGTGGCCTCCGCAGAGGAAATGCCTGATGACGCTGCACGACGTCGCGCTCGACGACAAGTTCGATCTCGCAAAGGAGCGCATCTTCCTGTCTGGCGCGCAGGCGGTCATTCGCATGCTGCTGATGCAGCGCGAGCGCGACCGTCGCGCCGGCTTGAACACGGCCGGCTTCGTCTCCGGCTATCGCGGTTCGCCGCTAGGCGGCCTCGACATGCAGCTGTGGAAGGCGAAGAAACAGCTCGCCCAGGCTGACATCGTCTTCCAGCCGGGTCTCAATGAGGAGCTGGCCGCCACCGCTTGCTGGGGCGCGCAGCAGACGGAACTGCTGGGCGAGGGCACTCATGACGGCGTCTTTTCGGTCTGGTACGGCAAGGGGCCGGGCGTTGACCGCTCAGGCGACGTGTTCCGCCATGCCAACCTCGCCGGCTCGTCGAAGCATGGCGGTGTGCTCGCTCTGATGGGCGACGACCATATGGCCGAATCCTCGACCAATGCGCACGCCACCGAATTCCTGTTCGTCGACACGATGGTGCCGATCCTCAATCCCGCCGGTGTCCAGGAGATCATCGATTACGGGCTCTACGGCTTTGCCATGTCGCGCTTTGCCGGTACCTGGGCGGCGATCAAATGCGTCAAGGACAACATCGAATCGACCGCCTCGGTCGATGCCTCGCTCGAGCGGCTGAACATCGTCGTGCCGGACTTCGACATGCCGCCTGGCGGTCTCAACATCCGCCACGAGATCGACATGCTCGGCCAGGAGGAGCGGCTGCATGAGCACAAGCGCGCCGCGGCCTCCGCCTTCATCCTTGCCAACGGGCTGAACCGCATCGTCTATTCGGGCGGCCGCAACCCGAAGATCGGCATCATCACGCTCGGCAAGAGCTACCTCGATGTCCGCCAGGCGCTGGACGACATCGGCATCGACGAGGCGGCCGCCAACCGCATCGGGGTGCGGCTGTTCAAGGTAGGCTGCCCCTGGCCGCTCGACCTGCATCACATCGCCGATTTCGCCCAAGGCCTCGACACCATTGTCGTCGTCGAGGAGAAGCGCTCGCTGATCGAGGTGCAGTTGCGCGAAAGCCTTTATGGCACTGCCACCCAACCAGTCATTATCGGCAAGAAGGACGAGCGCGGCGACTGGCTGTTTCCGGCCAAGGGCGCGCTCGATCCCAACGAGATCGCCATCGCGCTTGGCGAGAGGATCGTCAGGACCATCGGCCCGTCCGAAGAGATTTCGGCGCGGGTGGCAAAACTGCGCCAGTTCCAGGCAATGCTCACCGAGGCCACCGACATCGGCTCGCGCACGCCGTTCTTTTGCTCCGGTTGCCCGCACAATTCGTCCACCAAGGTGCCGGACGGCTCTATCGCCGCGGCCGGCATCGGTTGTCACTTCATGGCGCTGTGGATGGACCGCAACACCGTCGGCTTCACGGCCATGGGCGGCGAGGGCGCGCAATGGGTCGGCCAGGCGCCGTTCTCCAAGCGCGAGCACATCTTCCAGAATCTTGGCGACGGCACCTACAACCATTCCGGTACGCTGGCGATCCGCTTCGCGCTGTCGAGCGACGCCAACATCACCTACAAGATCCTCTACAACGACGCCGTCGCCATGACCGGCGGCCAGCCGCACGAAGGCGGCCTGACCGTCGACATGATCGCCAGGCAGGTGCGCGCCGAAGGCGTCGACCGCATCGCCATCGCCACCGATGAGCCCGGCAAATATGCCGGCAAGGCCGAATTCCCGGCCGGCGCCACCATCCATCACCGCGACGACCTCGATCTCGTCCAGCGCGAGCTGCGCGAGGTCAAGGGCGTTTCGGTGCTGCTCTACGACCAGACCTGCGCCGCCGAAAAGCGCCGTCGCCGCAAGCGCGGCACCTTCCCCGATCCCGACAAGCGGGTCTTCATCAACGAACTGGTCTGCGAAGGCTGCGGCGATTGCGGCGTGCAGTCGAACTGCGTCTCGATCCAGCCGGTCGAGACCGAATTTGGCCGCAAGCGCAAGATCGACCAGTCGAGCTGCAACAAGGATTTCTCCTGCGTCAACGGCTTCTGCCCGTCCTTCGTCACCGTGCACGGCGCCAAGATCCGCAAGGCCGAGGGCCTTGCCGGCAAGGCCGATCCGCTGGAAGGCGTGCCCGTGCCGGCGCAATTCCCGCTTGGCGAGCAGGGCTGGGCGGCGATCATCGATGGCGTCGGCGGCACCGGCGTCGTCACCGTCGGTGCGGTGCTTGGCATGGCGGCGCATCTCGAGGACAAGGGCTGCGGCATGATCGACATGGCCGGCCTCGCCCAGAAGGGTGGCTCGGTGTTCACGCATGTCCGCATCGCCCGCACCCCGGACGACATCCATGCCATCCGCGTTTCGGCCGGCAAGGCCGATCTGGTGCTTGGCTGCGATCTCGTCGTGTCGGGCGCCAAGAAGGTGCTGACCGCTGTGCGCGAGGGCCACACCATCTTCGTCGCCAACACCGCCGAGATCATGCCCGGCGAATTCGCCCGCTCGGCCGATTTTTCGTTGCCGACAGAGCGGCTGAAAAAGGCGATCCGCGCGGCAGCGGGCGACGACAAGGCGCATTTCTTCGACGCCACCCGCACCGCCACGGCACTTTTCGGCAATTCGCTCGGCGCCAACATGTTCATGCTCGGCTTTGCCTTCCAGCACGGCGGCCTGCCATTGTCGGCCGAGGCCGTCGAAAAGGCGATCGAGCTCAACGGCGAAGCCGTGGCGATGAACATCGCCGCTTTCCGCTGGGGACGTCGTGCTGCCTATCAGCCGGATTTCGTGCGCCGGCTCGTTGCCCAGCCGGGTCCGGCCGTGGCTGGAAAGGCCGACCAGGCCACGGATATCGCCGAGACGCTGGACGACATCATTGCCCGCCGCGTCGCCTTCCTAACCGCCTATCAGAATACGGCCTACGGCAAGCGTTATGCCGAAAAGCTGGCCGTTTTGCGCGCCGCCGAAGCGAAGGCCGTGCCGGGTTCGACTGCGGTGGCGCAGGCAGCCGCCAGGAACCTGTTCAAGCTGATGGCGATCAAGGACGAATACGAGGTGGCGCGTCTTTACACGGACGGCTCTTTCGTCGCCGAACTTGGAAAACAGTTCCAGAGCTATGAAAAGCTCGAATTCCACCTCGCTCCGCCGATCATGGGCCGTCGTGGCAATGACGGCAGCCCGAGGAAATCAAGCTTCGGTCCGTGGATGATGAAGGGCTTTCGGGTTCTGGCGGCGATGAAGGGCCTGCGCGGCACCGCCTTCGACCTGTTCGGCTACACCGCCGAACGGCGCATGGAGCGGCAGCTGCTGGCGCGGTACGAGGCGGATCTGGAGCTCATCGCCGGATCGCTGGCCCCGGCCAGGGTCGATGCGGCGGCTGCATTGGCTTCGGTGCCTGCCCTCATTCGCGGCTACGGCCACGTCCGTCGAGCCAGCGCCGACAAGGCTTCGAGCGAACGCCAAAGGCTGCTCGAACGCCTGTCGAGTACGCCGGCGCGGCCCGAACTTCAGGCCGCCGAATGATCGATACGCCTTGTTTACCTGAACGACAGTTTCCTTGCTTTCCGTTACGTCACTCGGCTTGACGGCAGGAGCGCGGGGGTCTCTCTAAATCTTTCTTAAGGCGGATGTGGCACTGCTTGGCTCCCCAGGGTTGGGATTCAGGCGTTGAATCTGAGAAAAAAGAACGAGATTCCGGTCGACGTCTACATTCCGTTCGTGGAAACCTTGTTTCGCGACGGGCTGACGCTTTCGATCGGCATTCTCGCGCAGACTTTCCTGATCGGCCTTGTCTGGTGGAAGAACGGCGATCCGCGGTATTTGCTGGTCGCCATCTCGATGGTTCTCGTCGGTGTGTTCCGCATGAGAAACTTTCGAAAATACAACAGCATGCCTTCGCCGACGACCTGGGAAGAAGCGCACAAGCGTGAGAATGACTACATTCTCTATGGCTCCCTGCATGGCTTGACGCTTGGCGCCTTCTGCCTGCTCGGCATCTATTTCGCGCGCGACGGTTTCGCCGAAATCGCCTCCGTTTGCCTGACGCTTGCGACGGCGACCTCCATCGCCGGCCGCAACTACGGCTCGCCGCGCATGGTCACCATCCTGACCATTGCCTTGACCTGGCCGATCTCGCTGGGCTTCCTGCTGCGCGGCGACATCTACCATGTCCTCCTCGGGCTCCTGTCGGCGCCGTTCCTGTTCGCCATCCGGAAATTCGCCAACACCGTACGCGATGTGCTTTTTGCGGCCGTCTCGGAAGAAAAGAAGGCCAACCGCATCGCCCAGCGCTTCAATCGGGCGCTCAACACCATGTCGCACGGCCTTGTCATGCTCGGGCCGGACGGCCGCGTCGCGGTGGCCAATGCCGAGGCCGCGCATTTGATGTCGCTCAAGTCGCCGGATGCGCTGCTCGGCCGGTCGATCCATGGTCTATTGATGCGCGGTGTCGCCGGCGGCATGCTGGCGCCCAAGGATTGCCGCTACATCGAGGCGCAGCTGACGCGTGCCCTGCGCGAGGGCCGCGACCGCAAGGTGCTGGTTTCCCTCGCCAACGGCCAGCATTATGAGTTCTCGGCTCGCGAAGGCAGCCAGGAACTGGGCGTGATCACCTTCGAGGACGTCACCGCCCGTGTCGAGGCGGAAGACAAGATACGCTTCATGGCACGTTACGACAACCTCACCGGCCTGCCCAACCGCGCCTATTTCCATGAACTGGTCGGCGAGGCCATGGCGTCCGGCGATCGCGATCGTCTCTGCGGCCTGGCGGTGCTCGACCTCGACGATTTCAAGAGCGTCAACGACACGCTTGGCCATCCTATCGGCGACGGCTTGATCTATGCCGTTGCCGAGCGGCTTGCCGCCATTGCCAGGCAAGATATCACGGTCAGCCGTTTCGGTGGCGACGAGTTCATGATCTTCTTCGACCGCGTCGAGGATGAGAGCCATCTGACCAGCCAGCTCGACGAGATTTTCGCCGGCCTGCAAGGGGAAGTCGACGTTGCCGGTCACGGGCTGCGCATCCAGGCCAGCGGCGGCGCGGTACTGTCGCGGGTCAAGGATACCGATGTCGACGCCATGATCGTCAAGGCGGACCTGGCGCTCTACAAGGCCAAGGAGCTCGGCAAGAACAGCTGGCGGCTGTTCGAAGCCTCGATGGATGCCGCTTTCCGTAACCGTCAGCTGATGAAGGCGGATCTGCGCACAGCCGTGGAAAGCAAGAGCCTGCGGGTGGTCTATCAGCCGATCGTGGCGATGAGCACCATGCGCATCGCCAGCTGCGAGGCGCTGTGCCGGTGGGATCATCCCGATCTCGGGCCGATCTCGCCCAGCATCTTCATTCCACTGGCCGAGGAAATGGGCATCATTTCCGAGATCAGCACCTTCGTGCTGCAGGCAGCCTGCGCCGAATGCGCCAAATGGCCCGACCAGACCAGCGTCTCGGTCAATCTCTCCGCCAAGGATTTCCGCAGCCGCGATGTCATCCAGAAGGTTCGCGATGCGTTGGCCGGCACCGGCCTCGCCGCCTCCCGGCTCGAGATCGAGGTCACCGAAACGGCGCTGCTCGACGACAAGTCGCTGACGCGCCAGTATATCGAGGAGCTGAAGCAACTTGGCGTGCGCATCGCGCTCGACGATTTCGGCACCGGCTATTCGAGCCTGAGCTACCTGCACAAGCTGCCGCTCGACAAGATCAAGATCGACCGCTCGTTCCTGATGGACGTTACCCAGAATCCCCGTTCGCTCGAGCTGCTCAAGGGCATCGTCAACCTGTCGCGGCCGCTGGGGCTTTCGGTGACCGTCGAAGGGGTCGAGACCTTCGAGCAGCTCAAGATCCTGGCGCTGCAGGTCAAGCCTGATCTTGTCCAGGGGTTCCTGTTCGGTTCGGCGCTCAGCGCTTCCGGCATCGAGACGATGTCGAACACCGTATGGCCCTTCGCCAAGGATATCAGGACCGCCAAAAAGGCGGTACGTCGCTGATTTGCGGCGTATGGCGCATGGTGCCCAGGCACCGAGAGCCCATCCCTGTTTCCTTCAAGAGGCTCGAGGTTTCCCTGCACGTCGCGGGCCATGCCAAAATTTCCGCCGCTTCCCGTCATGTCCGAGATATGCTCTTTCCCCGTCGCGACGCAGAAAATCAAGAAAAGCACTATTTTAGTCTTATTTTAGCAATCGTTAACCTTAACGACTGGTAAACGGGCTGCTTCCCATTTTCATCTTTTACATCCCAGGACCCTGTCGTAGTGTCGGATCGCGGCGGCAACGTACGGGGATTGAGTTGATGATTGTGCAGTTGAGTTCGCTTCGTCCCGTGACGGGCGAGGACGGCAAGGACGCCGCCGACACCATGTCCAGCTTCGCCCGCAACGTCTCGGCGATGCTTGAGCGGACAGAGTACCGCCGCTGCGACAAGGGCGAAGATCTCGAGGACATCTACCGCCTGCGCTACAAGTCATATCGCTCGAACGATATGGTTCCCGACAACGAAAACCATACCATTCACGATGAGCTCGACGAGGCACCGAATGTCTACCGCTTCGGGGTCTATATCGACCAGGAACTCGTCAGCACGCTGCGTATCCATCACGTCACCTTGGCAACGCCGATGTCGCCTTCCACCAAGGCCTTTGGCGACATCGTCATGCCGATGCTTCGTGACGGGCTGAGCTTCATCTGCCCCAGCCGTTTTGCGTCCGATCCCGAATGGTCGCGCGTCTACCCGCAGATTCCTTACCTGACCCTGCGGCTGGCCGGCATGGCGTGCTTCCATTTCAACGCGCCCTACTGCCTGTCGACCATTCGTGAGGATCACGCCGGCTTCTACAAGCGTATCTACTACTCGGAGAAGATCAGCGAGTCGCGCGCCTATCCGGGCGTTTTCAACAAGGTCGTGCTCTACCGCGCCGACGTCAACGCCATCCGCGAGCGGTCCTTCTCACGGTTCCCGTTCTTCCGCTCGACGCCAATGGAACAGCGCATGCTGTTCGATACGCCGCATGTCGGAGAACTCGCGCCGCTGACCATCCTGCCCACGGCAAAGTACTATCACGAAGCCGCCTGATACGGCAGGATTCACACGATTTTGCAGGGCCGACAGGGAGCCTTTTGGCGACTTCGGCGTTCTGGGTGCGGCCACGAGCAGCGCTCCGGGTCGATTCTGAAGTTTTTGAGGGAACCCGTCATGACCATTTCCACACTTGCGCTCACCCCGCTCATCTCGCTGATCGCCGGCGTGCTGATCCTGGTCATGCCAAGGCTGTTGAACTACATCGTCGCGCTTTATCTGATCGTCGTCGGGTTGCTCGGGCTATTTCCGCATCTAGCCGGCTGAGGCGCCGGCTGCACGCAGGCGTCCGCTTTCGGAGCATCTTTCCGCATCAAGCACCGGATCCAGCGATTGGACTCCGTCGCGCGTCGGCAGCCGGCTTCAACCTTTCTTTGAGGCAGTTGTCGGTTGTTGTGCGGCAATAGCGCCATTGCTCTCGGCCCGGCTTTTCGCTATGTGCCTGAAAGATGTCTTCGAAGGGGTATTCCTATGGCTGATCACTCGCCGACCGGTCCTGTCGAACTGGGCGCGAAGATGGACTATGCCGAGCATGACCGCACCTATGCGGGCTTCCTCGCGCTGGCCAAGTACGGCTCGCTGTTTTGCGGAGCCCTGCTTCTGGCGATGGCCTTCGGCTTCTTCGCGGGCGGCTTCTTCTCGGCGACCATTCTGTTCGTGCTGATTCTGGCTGTCGGCGCCTTTATCCTCCGATAGATTTTTCCGACACCTTGTCCATGGCGCCGCCGCGAGGCCGGCCGGCGTCTTGCGGGAAATAGCTTCCGGCCGAAAGGATCATGCGGTGGGACAGACGGTTTTCATCCCTCGTGAACTCGATGCCAACGAGCCGCGCGTCGCGGCCTCGCCCGATACGGTGAAACGGCTGGCGGCGTTGGGCTTCGACGTCGTCGTCGAGGCCGGTGCCGGTCTGAATTCGCGCATCGTCGATGCCGACTATGCGAGCGCCGGCGCCGCCATAGGCAAGGCTTCCGATGTCGCCAAGGCCGATGTCGTGCTGAAGGTGCGTCGGCCCGGCGATGCCGAACTGAAGAGCTACAAACCCGGTACAGCGGTCATTGCCATCATGGATCCCTATGGCAACGATGCCGCCGTGGCAGCCTTTGCCAAGGCCGGCGTCACCGCTTTCTCGATGGAATTCATGCCGCGCATCACCCGCGCGCAGTCGATGGACGTCTTGTCCTCGCAGGCCAATTTGGCCGGCTATCAGGCGGTGATCGACGGGGCTTCGGAATATGATCGCGCGCTGCCGATGATGATGACGGCTGCCGGCACGGTGCCGGCGGCGAAGGTCTTCATCATGGGCGTCGGCGTTGCCGGCCTGCAGGCGATCGCCACCGCGCGGCGTCTGGGTGCGGTCGTCACCGCCACCGACGTTCGCCCCGCCGCCAAGGAACAGGTCGCCTCGCTCGGCGCCAAGTTCCTCGCGGTCGAGGACGAGGAATTCAAGGCTGCGGAAACGGCCGGCGGCTACGCCAAGGAAATGTCGAAGGAATATCAGGCCAAGCAGGCGGCACTCACATCAGAGCACATCGCCAAGCAGGATATCGTCATCACCACGGCGCTTATTCCCGGCCGGCCGGCGCCAAAGCTGGTGTCGGCGGCGATGGTCGCCTCGATGAAGCCGGGCTCGGTGCTCGTCGATCTGGCGGTCGAGCGCGGCGGCAATGTCGAGGGCGCTGTACCGGGCCAGGTGGTGACAACGGCCAATGGGGTGAAAATCGTCGGCCATCTCAATATGCCCGGCCGCATCGCGGCGTCGGCATCGCTGCTCTACGCCCGGAACCTGTTTGCCTTCGTTGAGACGCTGGTCGACAAGACGACCAAGACGCTTGCCATCAATCGCGACGACGATCTGGTCAAGGCGACGATGCTGACCGATGGCGGCAAGATCGTGCATCCGGCTTTCATAAAGGCCGACCAGCAGCCCCATGTCGAGCCGGCCGCAATCCCGGCCAAGACCATGGTCGCCGACGCTTCGCCCAAGAAAGCCGCGCCCAAGAAGGCGGCCGCCTCCAAGTCGCCCTCGTCGAAGCCGAAAGGGATCGCGTGATGGACCAGACCCTGCAGAAAGCCCTGGACCAGCTCGACCAGGCTTCCGCCGCCGTCCGGCTGGCGGTGCAAAACATGGCGACCGCGCCTGGTGGTGCCGACGCTGCGGGTGATGCTGCGCATGCGCTCTCCGGGGGCGCCATCGATCCCTTCGTCTTCCGCTTCGCCATCTTCGTCCTGGCGATCTTCGTCGGCTACTACGTCGTCTGGTCGGTGACCCCCGCACTGCACACGCCGCTGATGGCCGTCACCAACGCCATCTCCTCGGTCATCGTAGTCGGCGCGCTGCTTGCCGTCGGCATCGCCGCCTCCGGCATTGCCGCGGGCTTCGGCTTCGTCGCGCTGATGCTGGTCTCGGTCAACATCTTCGGCGGCTTCCTCGTCACCCAGCGCATGCTGGCCATGTACAAGAAGAAGGACAAGTAGAGCGCCATGAACGCCAACTTCGCGTCCTTCCTCTATCTGGTCTCCGGCGTTCTGTTCATCATGGCGCTGCGCGGCCTGTCGCATCCGACCACCAGTCGCCAGGGCAATCTCTATGGCATGATCGGCATGGGCATCGCCATCGCCACCACGCTGGCGCTGGCAACCCCGTCAGCGGGCCGCTTCGGCCTCATCGTGCTCGGCCTTGCCATTGGCGGCGGCGTCGGCGCCGTCACCGCGCGGCGCATCGCCATGACCTCGATGCCGCAACTGGTCGCCGCCTTCCACTCGCTGGTCGGCCTCGCCGCCGTCATGGTGGCGGCCGCCGCCATCTATGCGCCGGAAAGTTTTGGCATCGGCACGGATGGTGACATCCACGCCCAGGCGCTGATCGAGATGAGCCTTGGCGTCGCCATCGGCGCTATCACCTTCACCGGCTCGGTCATCGCCTTCCTCAAGCTCGATGGCCGCATGTCGGGCAAGCCGATCATGATCGGCGGACGCCACTTCATCAACGCGGCACTTGCCATCGCGCTCGTCGTGCTGATCGTGCTGCTGGTCACCACGGAATCGAAGCTGGTCTTCTGGCTGATCGTTGCCGCCTCGCTGGTGCTCGGTATCCTGCTGATCATTCCGATCGGCGGCGCCGACATGCCGGTCGTCGTCTCGATGCTCAACTCCTATTCGGGCTGGGCAGCTGCCGCCCTCGGCTTCACGCTCGGCAATCTGGCGCTGATCATCACCGGCGCGCTGGTCGGCTCATCCGGCGCGATCCTGTCCTACATCATGTGCAAGGGCATGAACCGAAGCTTCATCTCCGTCATTCTCGGCGGCTTCGGCGGCGAGACGGCAGCTCAGGCCGACGACGGCATCGAACGCACGGTCAAGCAGGGCTCGGCCGACGACGCCGCCTATCTGATGATGAACGCCCAGAAAGTCATCATCGTGCCGGGCTACGGCATGGCGGTTGCCCAGGCGCAGCACGCGCTGCGCGAAATGGCCGACAAGCTCAAGGCCAATGGCGTCGACGTGAAGTACGCCATTCACCCGGTCGCCGGCCGCATGCCCGGCCACATGAACGTGCTGCTCGCCGAAGCCAATGTGCCCTACGACGAAGTGTTCGAGCTCGAGGACATCAACTCCGAGTTCGCGCAGGCCGACGTTGCCTATGTCATCGGCGCCAACGACGTCACCAACCCGTCCGCGCGCGACGACAAGTCCTCACCCATCTACGGCATGCCGATCCTCGATGTCGACAAGGCCCGCACCTGCCTGTTCGTCAAGCGCTCGCTCGGCTCCGGCTATGCCGGCATCGACAACACGCTGTTCTACAAGGACGGCACCATGATGTTGCTCGGCGATGCCAAGAAAATGACCGAAGAGATCGTCAAGGCGATGGACCACTGATCGGCGATCACTTGAGACACGCCAAGGAACGCCCGGCTCGCGTCGGGCTTTTTCTTGGCTTGATGGCGATTTCCAGGCTACGATGAAGAATTCCCGTCTCGCTGGCGGGATTGTCGTCAACGGAGACGTTGGTGCCCGACCCCATCATCGCACCGCCGCCCGTCGGAAAACCGCCGCGCAAGCCTGGCCAGGCGGTGGTGATCGTGCATGGCATGGGCGAACAGCGGCCGATGGATACGCTGCGCGGCTTTGTCAGCGCCGTCTGGAGCCATGACCCCAGTCGCGCGCCGTTTTATGCCCATGTCGCCGATCCGGCCGACCCCGCCGGCGCGAAGATCAACCAGAGCTGGATCACACCCGACAGCCGGACCAATTCATACGAACTTCGCCGGATCACCACGCCTTACGATGTCGATGGCCGCCGCACCGATTTCTACGAGCTCTACTGGGCCGACATCACGCAGGGCACGACGCGGGGCCGACTTGCCGCCTGGGTGACAAACCTGCTGTGGCGCAAGCCCGCCGACATACCACCCGACGCCCGAAAGCTCTATCTGGTCACGCTTCTGGCCGTCATCATCGTTCTGGTCGCGGCTCTCGCGCTTGCGACGTCGGTTTGGCAGCAGCAAATTTCGTGGACCGTCGGCGCGCTCGTCACCATCCTGGCCTCGTTCGTCATCTGGTCAGTGGATCGTTTTGGCCTTCCCTATTTCGGCGATGTCGCGGCCTATGTGCGCGCTGAAGCTGCAACCGTCGAGAAGCGGGCTCTGATCCGCAGCCGTGGTCTGAAGCTGCTGAAGTGTCTGATGATGGACGATACCTACGATCGCATCGTGCTGGTCTCGCACAGCCTCGGGTCGATGATCGCCTATGACCTGCTGCAGATCTTGTGGGCCGATTTCAGGCCCCGAAAACTGGAGGCCATCCGCGACAAGGCGAAACTGAAGGCGATCCACGCCATCGACAAGGCGACGCTCGTCGCCGGCTCGGCATGGCCCGGCAGCCTGGACGATCTTGCCGGCTTCAGGCGCCATCAGTGGGAACTCTATCGCCAACTGCGCACCAAGGACGACAACCATGGGCCTTGGAAGATCAGCGATTTCGTCACGCTTGGCAGCCCGCTGACCCACAGCGAATTTCTGGTGACGCACAATCTCGCCGAATTCAGACGCGGCATCGCCGAGCGTCTGTTCTCGGCATGTCCGCCGGTCGCCGAGGGAGCGGCGGCCGGTGGCACATTGCTTTATCAGGAAGGGCGCAACCGTTCTTCGGGCAAGCCGCAGCGCGCGGTGCATCATGGCGCGGTGTTTGCTGCGACGCGCTGGACCAATATCTTCGACCGCGGCAACGGTTGGCTGACGGGGGATCCGATCTCCGGGCCGATGGCGGAGAATTTCGGCCCGGGCGTGGAGAACATCCAGGTCGAGCTACGCGGTTGCCTCGGCCGTGTCTTCACCCACACGCTGTACTGGTCGTTGACGGCGACCGGTGTCGAGGTCGGCGATCGGCCGCGCTCGCATCTAGAGCGATTCCTATTTTGAGAGAATCGTAGGATTCCCAAAGCCGGATGTTTGTGATTCAAGATGCTGGCTGGATTGGAGGCC